>NZ_CP088262.1:3992500-4292500 GCF_021117365.1 Nocardioides sp. cx-173
AGGCTGTCGGCGCCGACGCTGGCCGCGATCTCCTCCGGGGTCAGCCCGTTGGCGATCAGCTCGGCGCGGGTGGCGAAGTCGATGCCGTAGAAGCACGGCCACTTGACCGGCGGGCTGGAGATCCGCACGTGGACCTCCTGGGCGCCCGCCTCCCGCAGCATCCGGACCTGGGCACGCTGGGTGTTGCCGCGCACGATCGAGTCGTCCACGACGACGATCCGCTTGCCCCGGATCATGTGCTCCAGCGCGTTCAGCTTGAGCCGGATGCCGAGCTGGCGCAGCGTCTGGCTCGGCTGGATGAACGTACGGCCGACGTAGGCGTTCTTGACGAAGCCCTGGCCGAACGGGATCCCGCTCTCCTCGGCGTAGCCGGCGGCGGCCGGGGTGCCGGACTCGGGCACCGGGATCACCAGGTCGGCCTCGACCGGGAACTGTCGGGCGAGCTCGCGGCCCATCTCGACGCGCGACTCGTGCACGCTGCGCCCGGCGATCGTCGCGTCGGGGCGCGCGAGGTAGACGTACTCGAAGACGCAGCCCTTGGGCTCGGGCGCGGCGAAGGTGTGCGAGCGCAGGCCCTGGTCGTCGATCACCAGCATCTCGCCGGGCTCGACCTCGCGTACGACGCTCGCGCCGATCGTGGCGAGCGCGGCATCCTCCGACGCGACGACCCAGCCGCGGTCGAGCCGGCCGAGCACGAGCGGCCGGATGCCCTGCGGGTCGCGGGCGGCGTACAGGGTGTTCTCGTTCATCCACACGAACGAGAAGGCGCCCTTGAGCAGCGGCAGCACCTCGAGGGCCCGCTGCTCCAGGGAGGTGTCGGGGTGATGGGCCAGCAGCGCGGTCACGAGGCCGGTGTCGTTGGTCGACGACTCGACGTTGCGCGCGTGCAGGTCGAGCTCGCCGGGGTCGGCGGGCAGCTCCGTGACCAGCTGCGCGAGCTCGTGGGTGTTGATCAGGTTACCGTTGTGGCCGAGCGCGATCGACCCGTCGGCCGTGGGCCGGAACGTCGGCTGCGCGTTCTGCCAGGTGCTGGCGCCGGTGGTCGAGTAGCGCGAGTGCCCGATGGCCAGGTGGCCCTTGAGCGAGTCCAGCGTGGTCTCGTCGAAGACCTGCGACACCAGCCCCATGTCCTTGTAGACCAGGATCTGGCGGCCGTTGCTGACGGCGATGCCAGCCGACTCCTGGCCCCGGTGCTGCAGGGCGTACAGGCCGAAGTAGGTCAGCTTGGCGACGTCCTCGCCTGGGGCCCAGACCCCGAAGACTCCGCACGCGTCCTGGGGTCCTTGGTCCTGGGGATCGAGCGCCGCGGTGAGTCGGCCGTCTCCACCGAGACGCTGGCCACGACTGCTGAGGTAGGGCACGGGTCGAGTCTAGGAGATCGCACGCCGAATCGCCGGGTCGCCCGTAGCATGGCGGGGCTGGACGCCGTATCGGGACGATGAAGCAGCGAGGTGGAGATGGCTCTCGAGCCCGTCGACACGCTCGCCGCCGACCGGGCCGGCTGGTCGGACGCCCTCTCGCGCGACGCGCTGCGGCTGATCGCCGAGGCGGTGCGCGAGATGGCCGGCTTCCAGGTGGCCGCGGTCTCGGTGGTCCGCGGCGACGACCTGCACTCGGTCGCGATCGCGGGCAGCGACGAGGCGCGTGCGGCGCTGTGGGACGCCGTCACGCCGATGCAGGTGATCCGCGACGAGCTGGCCAAGGCCGACGACTGGGGGCGCTTCAAGTTCGTCCCGAGCGAGCGTGCGGGCGCCGTCGAGGAGTGGGGCTGGGTCCCCGCGTACGAGCCCGCGGACGACGACGAGGCGTGGGACCCCCGCGACCTGCTGCTCGCGCCGCTGTACGACGACGACGCCCGCCTGGTCGGGCTGCTCTCGATCGACCTGCCCACGAGCGGGCGCCGTCCCGACGCCCGCCAGCGAGCGCTGCTGGAGCGCTATGCGGCCCATGCCGAGCGCACCGTCCTCGTCGCGCTCGAGCGCCATGACTTCTCCGAGCAGATCCGCCTCGCCACGACGGCGCGGGAGATCGTGCGGAGCCTGAGCGTCCATCTGCCGATCGAGGAGCTGCTCGAGCAGTGCGGCGCCGCGCTCTCCGCGGGCTTCCGGGCCGGTGGCAGCTGGGTCCAGACCTTCGCCGGTGACGTCCTCGGCTCCGGGGCGCTGCACAGCGCCCGGGGGGCCGAGATCGTGCTGCCCGACCTGCTGATCGAGGTCGCCGAGGAGTCCGCCCACCAGCTGTGGGCCGCGCAGCAGTGGGTCGTGATCGAGCGGGACCTCCCGGTCCAGCTGCTCACCTCGGAGCAGTCCGGCCTGATCCACCTGTTCATGGAGCGGATCGAGGCCGCGTCGCTGCTGTTCGTCCCGATCGGCGCCGGGGCGTCGTGCGTGGGCAACCTGGTGCTGACCCGCGTGGACGGCCAGCCCCCGTGGGGGCGGACCGAGGCGGAGGCGGCGCTCGACATCGGCCACGACCTCGGTCGCTCGATCCTCAACGCCCGGACGTTCGCTCGCGAGCACCGGCTCGTCCAGGAGCTCACCGCGCTCGACCAGTACAAGGGGCGGCTCATCGCGACCGTCGCGCACGAGCTCAAGAGCCCGCTGACCGCGGTGGTCGGCCATCTCGAGATGGCGGAGGCGGCCCCCGAGCTCAGCGAGACGACCCGCCGCTCGCTCGCCGCGATGGATCGCGGGGCGCAGCGCCTGCAGCGGGTCATCGACGACCTGCTGCTGTTCTCCAAGGTCGGTGACCCCGACAGCGCCCTCATCGCGGTCCCCGTGCCGCTCCAGCCGGTGCTGGAGGAGCTCGCCGAGCTGCACACCGTCACGGCCCGGCGTGCCGGCGTCACCATCCGGCTGGAGACGCCGGACGAGCCGGTGGGGGCACTGGGCGAGCCGGAGGAGATCGACACCGCACTCGGCAACGTGCTCGGCAACGCGGTCAAATACGGCCGCCCCGGCACCGTCGTGACGGTCAGCCTGGCCCGGGAGCGGGACGACGCGGTGGTGACCGTGCGCGACGAGGGGATCGGCATCTCGCTGCAGGACCAGGCGCAGCTCTTCGACGAGTTCTACCGCTCCGCGGACCCGGCGGCACTGGCCCAACCCGGCACCGGGCTCGGCCTGGCCATCGTCCGCCGCATCGTCGACCGGCACAGCGGCACCGTCACCGTGACCTCCGAGCTGGGCGTCGGCAGCACGTTCACGCTGCGGCTGCCCGCCGCACCCGCCTGAGCGGCCGCCGACCGACCCGCCTGCTCAGCGGCGGACCAGGCCCGCGAGCTGGGCGCGGGCGACCTCGGCCGCCTGGCCGCGGATCTCCGGGATCGCCGTCGACTCCCAGAGCACGCCCTTGCGCGGCGGCCCCACGGCGTACAGGCCCGGCACCACGCGGCCGTCGGGGTCGAGGAGCGCGCCGTCGGCAGTGGTCGCCAGGCCGAGGTGCAGGGCGTCGGGCGCGGCCAGGCCGCGCTCTCGCAGGGCGAGCAGCAGCGGGTCGCTGCTGCGGGTGATGTCGGGTGAGGGGCCGGTGCAGTTGACCAGCACGTCGGCCGGCACCGGCGCCCCGACCTGCCCGATGTGCACGTCGCAGCGGCGTCCGCGGTCGACGACCCGGGCGATGCCGCCCGAGAGGACCACGAGCCGACCCTCGGCCTGGTAGTGCTCGAGGCGCTCGGCCACCTCGGGGGCCATGCGGTGGCGGCGTACCTCCCAGAAGCGGGCGTGCGTGGCCAGGAAGCGCCGCCGCTCGTCGAGGCTCATGCCCTGCCAGATCGCCTGGGTCTGGGGGCGCAGACCGTCGACGACGGCGCGCCAGTCGACGCCGCGCGCCTCGGCCGCGGCCACCTGCGTGCGGAAGAACGCCGTCAGCGCGTCGGCGGTCACCGGGGTCTCCACCGGAGGGCTGACCCAGGCCGTCGACTGCTGCCCGACGTGCGGGAACGGGAGCAGGCCGTGCCGGCTGGCCATCACGACCCGGCGCGACGCGTGCTTCTCCAGGAAGGTGATCGTGGTGTCGATGGCGGTGAGCCCGGTGCCCACGACGACCGCGGTGGCGTCGCCCGGCAGCAGGTGCAGGCCGGCCAGGTCCCACGGGTTGGGCAGGTGCCACGGGGCGGCGGGCAGGGTGTCGCCGTCGACGACGAGGTCGCGTGGCTCCTGGTTGCCGTAGGCCAGGACGACCGCGTCGGCGACCGAGACGGCGCCGGCGGAGTACAGCTCGTAGCCCCCCTCGGGCAGCGGCACGATGTCGTCGACGCGCCCGGCGCGGACGGTCAGGCGGTGGTCCGCGACGCTGGCGAGGGTGTCCTGCAGGTAGGCGGCGTAGTCGCGGCGGGGCAGAAAGCCCTGAGGGTCGAGGTCGCGCCCGGTGCGGGCGGCCCACTCCAGCAGGTCGGAGGGTACGTCGGGCCAGGCGCTCATGTGCCGGGCACGGACGTTGAGCAGGTGCCGCGGATCCGAGGTGCCGTAGGCGATCCCGCGTCCCACGATGCCGCTCGCCTCGTGGATCGTGACGGACAGCCCCTCGCTGCCGGCCGCGCTCAGCAGGTTGACCGCGGTGAGGACGCCGCTGGCGCCGCCGCCCACGATCGCGACCCGGGTCGCGGGCGCGGTGCTCGGCGGAGCGGGAGGACTGGACGGGTACAGAGTGGCCACGCCGAAAGTCTAGTGCCTCTATCGAGATGATGCGAAAGCGACACGACGGCCGCCCCCACCGCTGACCCGTCAGAAACTTTCTGACGGGTCAGCGGTGATTTCGTCGAGTTGGTGACGGGTCAGCGGGCCAGGTTGCGCAGGAGGAGCGCCTCGGCGAGGACGACCCGGGCGAACTCGGCCAGGTGCAGGCCCTCGTTGGCGCCGTGGGCGCGGGTGTCGGGGTCCTCCACCCCGGTGACCAGCACGCTGGCCTCGGGGAAGGCCTCGAGGAACTCCGCGATGAACGGAATCGACCCGCCGACGCCCATGTCGACCGGCGCGACGCCGTCCCAGGCCTCCTCGAACGCCGCCCGCGCCGCGTCGTACGCCGGGCCGGTGGCATCGATCCGCGTGGCCTCGCCGGTGTCGACGAGGGTGACGCTCAGCTCCGCGCCCCACGGGACGTGGGCCTCGAGGTGGGCGGTCAGGCAGGCCAGGGCGTTCTCGCAGGTGTCGCCGGGGGCGACGCGCAGGCTGATCTTGGCGCGCGCGGCCGGGACCAGGGTGTTGCTGGCCCCGTCGACCTTGGGCGCGTCCAGGCCGGTGATCGAGAGCGCGGGCTTGGTCCACAGCCGCTCGACCGCGGAGCCGCTGCCGATCCACTCGATGCCCGGCACGGCACCGGACTCGGCGCGCAGCCGCTCCTCGGGGTAGACCACGTCCGCGGCCGGGCCGGAGTGCAGGCCGGCGATCGCCACGTTGCCCTCGTCGTCGTGCAGGCTGGCGATGACCCGGCTCAGTGCCATCAGCGAGTCGGGCACGAGGCCGCCCCACATGCCGGAGTGGACGGCGTGGGTGAGCGTGCGGACCTCGACGTCGACGCGCACGAGGCCGCGCAGGCTGGTCGTCAGAGCCGGCTCGCCGATGTCCCAGTTGCCGGAGTCGGCGATCACGATGACGTCGGCGCGCAGCCGGTCGTGGTGCTGCTTCAGCAGTGCCGGCAGGGTGTCGGAGCCGACCTCCTCCTCGCCCTCGATGAACATCGTGACGCTCACCGGCAGGTCGTCGCCGAAGACCCGCAGCGCGCCCAGGTGGGCGGCGATGCCGGCCTTGTCGTCCGCGGCGCCGCGGGCGTAGAGCCGCCCGTCGCGCTCCGTGGGCTCGAACGGCGGCGAGTCCCAGTCAGCGGGGTCGTTCTCCGGCTGGACGTCGTGGTGGGCGTAGAGCAGCACCGTCGGCGCACCCTCCGGCCCGGCCTTGTGGGCGATGACCGCCGGCGCCCGGCCGTCGGCCTCCGCGCTCACGATCTCGACGGAGTCGAAGCCCTCGGCGCGGAACAGCTCGGCCACGGCCTCGGCGCTGCGCTGCACCTCGCCGGCGCGCGCCGGGTCGGCGCTGACCGACTCGATGCGGACCAGATCCTCGAGGTCACGGCGGATCCCGGGGAGCAGCTCGGTCACCTTGGCACGAATGTCGTCACTCATCCGTCCAACTTAACCTCAGCCCAGCGGCAGGTACGGCGAGAGGTCGGCCCGCTCCCCGGAGGCTCGCACCCGGCCGGCACTGTCCGCCTCGGCCCACGTGAGCTCTCCGGTGGCGAGCGCGACCCAGGTGGCGCCGTCCATCTCGACAACGGCCGGCGGCGTGCCCCGGGTGTGGCGCACGCCGGGGATCACCTGGACGGCGGCGTACGGCGGGACCCGCACCTCGACCGAGTGACCCGGCGCGCGCTGCTCGAGCACGGCCAGGAAGTGCTTGGTCAGCGCCCGCTGGTCGCCGGCCTCGAACGCCGCGGCGAGGTCGGTGGGAGCGAGCTGTCGGAGCCGGGGAGCCATGCGCGCAGGCTACGCAACGCCGGCGCGCGCGAAGCGGGCGCTCACCTCGCTCACCAGGTCGACCAGCTCGACCGGTGACTCGACGGTGAAGTCGGCGCCGAGCTGAGCGAGCACCATCACCGGCCACTGCAGGTCATCGACGCTCATCGCGAGCAGGCAGCCCTGCTCGTACGGCGTGACGTCGCCCCAGCGGCCGACGGCGCGCGCGACCACCGCGGGGTCGGCCGCGACCCGGACGCGTACGTCGTAGCGCTGCGGGATCCGCCGGATCCCGGCCTGGACGAACGCGAGCGCGTCGTCGGCGGGCAGCTCGCGCGGCCGGTAGCGGTGGCCGGTCGTGCGCGGGGACGCGATCCGGTCGACGCGGAACGAGCGCCAGTCCTGGCGGTCGCGGTCGTAGGCGACGAGGTACCAGCGGCGCCCCAGGGAGACCAGCCGGTGCGGCTCGACCCAGCGCTCGGTGGGCTCGGCACCCCGGGCGGTGTAGGTGAGGTGCAGCGGCTCGTCGTCGCGGCAGGCCTGGGCGAGCGTCGTCAGGATGGCGGGGTCGATGTGCGGACCACCGCCCCAGACCAGATTGTCGGTCTGGGACCGCAGCGCGTCCATCTGCCGGCGCAGCCGCGGCGGCATCAGCGCGATCACCTTGGTCAGCGCCTGCACCGAGGTCTCCTCCATGCCGCCGACCGAGCCGTTGGCCGCCTGCTGCAGGCCGACCGCGATCGCGACCGCCTCCTCGTCCTCGAGCAGCAGCGGCGGCAGCGAGCCGCCCGCGCGCAGCTGGTAGCCGCCGGCCACGCCCCGGGAGGCGTCGACGGCGTACCCGAGCTCGCGCAGCCGGTCGATGTCGCGGCGCAGCGTGCGGCCGCTGACCTCCAGCCGCTGGGCGAGCTCCTCGCCGGGCCAGTAGCGGTGGGTCTGCAGGAGGGACAGCAGGCGCAGCATCCGAGCACTGGTGGACATGGGCCCAGACTAATTTCGAATGCGGACGGAATGTGGCCTAAAGGCTCGGAAGAGTGCACGGCATGACGACAACCACCCGCTCCGGCCCGGTGATCCGCACCCGCGGGCTCACCCGGCACTTCACCCGCCACCAACAGACCGTCGAGGCGGTCCGCGGCCTCGACCTCGAGGTCACGGACGGCGAGCTCGTCGCGTTCCTCGGCCCCAACGGCGCCGGCAAGTCCACCACCCTGCGCATGCTGACCACCCTGATCGCGCCCACGTCCGGCGCCGCCGAGGTCGCCGGGTACGACGTGGTGCGCGAGCACCGCGACGTACGCCGCTCGATCGGGTACGTCGGTCAGGGCAACGCTGCGGGCCACCAGCAGCGCGGCCGCGACGAGGTCGTGAGCCAGGCGCGCTCGTTCGGGATGAGCCGGGGCGCCGCCCGCGCCCGCGCCGACGAGCTGCTCGAGGCCTTCGACCTCACCGAGCACGCCCGCCGGCCGGTCTCGACCCTGTCCGGCGGCCAGCGCCGCCGGCTCGACGTCGCGATCGGCCTGGTGCACGCCCCGCGGCTGATGTTCCTCGACGAGCCGTCGACCGGCCTGGACCCGCAGAACCGGGTCAACCTCCAGGAGCAGGTCAAGCGGCTCAACCGCGAGGCCGGGACCACGATCGTGATGACCACCCACTACCTCGAGGAGGCCGATGCGATCGCCGACCGGGTGATCGTGATCGACCACGGGCGGGTCATCGCCGACGACACCGCCTCGCGCCTGAAGTCGGCACTCGGCGACCTGGTGACGCTCGGGTTCGCCTCGCCCGCCCATGCCCAGGCCGCCGCCGCCCGGGCGGAGCGGCTGGAGGGGGCGTCGGTCGACGTCGACGGCGCCGCGCTGTCGGTCCGCGTCGCCCACGGGCGCGACCTGGCACCCGGCCTGGTCGCCGACCTGGCGGGCGCCGGGACGCCGGCCACCCGCATGGAGGTCGCGGGCCCCACGCTCGACGACGTCTTCCTCGACCTCACCGGGCGCAGCCTGCGCGAGACCGGCGCCGACACCACCCCCGCCGCCACCACCGAAGGAGCAGCAGCATGACCACCCTCATCGAGACCGCCCCCGTCCGGCGTACCACCGTCGAGGCGCCGACGCCGCCGGGCTTCCTCGGCGACACCTGGAACGTCATGGTCCGCGAGCTCAAGCCGGTCTTCCGCGAGCCCGCGTCGGTGCTGTTCGCGATGGTGCAGCCGCTGGTGTTCCTCGGGCTCTTCGCGCCGCTGCTGCCCGACGTGGGCAACGGCTCCGCACTGCAGTGGTTCGTGCCGGGCATCGTCGCGATGACCGTGCTCATGGGGGCCAGCTTCACCGGCGCCAACCTCATGCAGGAGATCATGAGCGGCTCGCACGAGCGGCTCCTGGTGTCGCCGCTGAGCCGCTCCTCGCTGCTGGTCGGCCGCGCGCTCAAGGAGGTGGTGCCGATGCTCATGCAGACCGCGATCATCGTCGCCGTCGTGACGCCGTTCAGCTTCGAGCTGCACCTCGGCGGGATCCTCGTCGGGGTCACGATCCTCGCGCTGTTCAGCGTCGGGATCGGCTCCCTGTCGTTCGCCCTCGCGCTCGCCTCCAAGGACCAGGACTGGCTGTTCTGGACCGTCCAGCAGACCGTGATCTTCCCGCTGCTGCTGCTCGGGGGCGTCCTGCTCCCCCTCGAGGGCGCCCCGCGCTGGCTCCAGGTCGCCTCCGACCTCAACCCCCTGGCGTACGTCGTCGAGGCCGAGCGCGCGCTCTTCGCCGGCTCCTACCCCGCCGACACCATCGGCGCCGGCCTCCTCGCCGCCGCCGTCACCGCCGCCCTCGGGCTGACGGTGGGCCTCAAGGCCATGCGCTCCTCCAGCTGACCCGTCACCAACTGCAGCCAACCCCCGCTGACCCGTCAGAAAGTTTCTGACGGGTCAGCGGTGAATCCGGTGAGTTTCTGACGGGTCGGCGTCCTAGGCTGCGGGGCGTGACGTCCCGGGACCTGCACGAGCCGCTGGAGGCGGGGCCGGTACGGACGACGGTGACGCACCTGCAGGAGCGGATCGTGGCCCGGTTCCCCCAGCGTGGGCTGCGCAAGGTGGCCGGGGACCTGCTGCTGATCATCGACGAGGTGGAGTCCGGGGCCGGCGAGGCGCAGGGCCGGATCCGCGCCGCCCGGCTCGCGTCGCGGCTGCTGATGGCGCTGGTGCTGGCCGGCACGGTGGTGGCGCTGGTCCTGGCGGTGCGCGACACGCTGCGCCTCGGCGGGGTGCTCGACAGCTCGCTCGACGTGCTGCCGCTGATCGAGACGGTCATCAACGACCTGGTGTTCGCGGGGATCGCGGTGTACTTCCTGTGGAGCTTCCCCGAGCGGCTGCAGCGCGGTCGCACCCTGGCGCTCCTGCACCAGCTGCGCTCCACCGCCCACATCGTCGACATGCACCAGCTCACCAAGGACCCCGAGCAGCTGCGCCCCTCGTTCGCGCCGACCTCGGTGAGCGCACCGCTGGACATGACCCGCGACGAGATGGAGCGCTACCTCGACTACTGCTCGGAGCTGCTCAGCCTCGTGGGCAAGACCGCCGCGCTGTGCGCCGAGGAGTCCCGCGACGCGGTGGTGCTGGACACCGTCAACTCCATCGAGCAGCTCACCACCGGCATGTCCCGCAAGATCTGGCAGAAGATCTCGACCCTGCCCTCGTGAGCCGGCTCAGCCGAGCGTGTCGAGGATCCCGACGATCCGCGCCCACGCCGGCGAGTCGGGGTCGACGACGACGAAGTGGTCGCCCTCGACCTCCACCAGCTCCGCACGCCCGCCGCTCGCCCGCGCCGCCTCGACGTACGCCGCCGACTGGCTCGGCGGCACCACGTCGTCGTCGCGCCCGTGCACGCACCAGACCGGCACCCCGGCCGGCACCCGCTGGATCGGGTCGTACGGCGCATCGGCCGCCGTGGCCGCGTGGCCGAGCAGGGCGCGCACGGCGCCGTCGCCCAGCCCGTCGGCGTCCGCCGAGCGCAGGTCGAGCACGCCCGCCTGCGAGACGACCGCGGTGACGGGGACGCGCTGCGGCCAGCCGTCGCGCCCGCGCGTCGCCGCCCAGGCGGCCAGGTGGCCGCCCGCGGAGTGGCCCAGGGCGACCACGGTCGTGAGGTCCAGCCCGAGCCCGGCCAGGTGGTCGATGCCGGCCGCCACGTCGTCGAAGGTCGCGGGCGCGCCCCCGCCGGCGCCACCGCCCGCGCCGACCCGGCGGTACTCCAGGTTCCACGCGGCCCAGCCCCGCGCCACCAGCGCAGCCGCGAGCGGCCGACCGAGCGAGGCGTCGTAGGCCGCCTTCCAGAAGCCGCCATGGATCACCACGACCACCCCGCGCGGGTCGCCCTCGGGCAGCGACAGCTCGCCGTACTGGCTGGGATCGGATCCGTAGTCGAGGCGCCCCTCGGCGCGACCCTCTGGCTCGCTCACGGGAGCATCCTCCCCGCACCCGGCCGCCAGGGCACCCAGGGCCCCGGCCACGGGCAGCCCCAGCAGGTGGCGCCGGCGCATCACTCGAAGCGCCCCTGCCGGCCCTTCTTGATCTCGCCGCGCCGCTTCTTCGCGCCGAGCCGTCGCTCCTTGGAGCCGCGGGTGGGGCGCGTGGCCCGCCGCGTCGGCGAGGGGGGCAGCGCCGCGTCGCGCAGCAACGAGGCCAGCCGCTCGCGCGCCGCGCGCCGGTTGGCCAGCTGGGTGCGGTGCTCGCTGGCGGTCACGGTGACGACGCCGTCCACCAGCCGCGAGGACAGCCGCGACAGCATCCGCTCCTGGAGGTACGCCGGCACCGAGGCCGAGGCCGCGAGGTCGAAGGACAGCTCGACGCGGGTGTCGGCGGTGTTGACGCCCTGGCCCCCCGGCCCGGAGGAGCGCGAGAACCGCTCGGAGAGCTCGGCCGCCGGGATCACCAGCGACCGTGAGACGACGAGGTCGTCAGCCAAGGGCGGCCGGCAACGTCGCGGCCCACGCCGCGCGCAGGTCGGCCAGCGGCAGCTCGAAGACCCCCTCCGCCGCGAACGAGTCGCCGCCCGTCACGCCCAGCTCAGTGAGCGGTACGCCGTGGCGCGCGGCCAGCGCGGCCAGGTCGTCGACCGCCTCCGGCGCGACGGTCACGACCACGCGTCCGGCGGACTCGGAGAACAGCGCGAGGAACGGGTCGTCGGCGAGGGTCACCGTGACCCCGACGTCGTTCCTGATCGCCGCCTCGACCAGCGTCTGCGCCAGGCCGCCGTCCGAGACGTCGTGCGCGCTGGTCAGCAGGCCGACGCCCTCGTGCAGCAGCTCGGCGAGGGCCTTCTCGCGGGCCAGGTCGACCCGCGGCGGCAGCCCGCCGAGGTGGCCGTGCACCACGTGCGCCCACTCCGAGCCGGACAGCTCCTCGTGGGTCTCCCCGAGCAGGAAGACCCGCTCGCCCGCGGCCTCGAACGCCGAGGGGGTGCGCCGGGTGACGTCCTCGATCACGCCGAGCACGGCCACCACCGGCGTGGGCAGGATCGCCGTCTCGCCGGTCTGGTTGTAGAGGCTCACGTTGCCGCCGGTGACCGGGATGCCGAGCTCCAGGCAGGCGTCCTTGAGGCCGCGGCAGGCCTCCGCGAACTGCCACATGACGGCCGGGTCCTCGGGCGAGCCGAAGTTGAGGCAGTCGGAGATCGCCAGCGGCACCGCGCCGCCGGTCGCGACGTTGCGATAGGACTCGGCGAGGGCGAGCTGGGCGCCGGCGTAGGGGTCGAGCAGCGTGAAGCGGCCGTTGCAGTCGGTGGAGACCGCGACGCCGAGGTCGGTGTCCTCGTCGATGCGGATCATCCCGCTGTCGCTGGGCTGCGCGAGCACGGTGTTGCCGCGGACGTAGCGGTCGTACTGGTCGGTGATCCACGACTTGTCGCACAGGTTGGGCGAGGCGACCATCCGCAGCACCGTCGCCGCGAGCTCCTCGCCGGTGGTCGGCCGCGGCAGTGCCTCGGCCGTGTCGGCCTGCAGCACGTCCTGGGAGTCCGGCCGCGCATACGGGCGGTGGTACGTCGGTCCGTCGTGCGCCACCGAGCGCGGCGGGACGTCGACGACGCGCTCGCCGTGCCAGTCGATCTGCAGGCGCCCGGTGTCGGTGACCTCGCCGATGACGGTGGCGTCGACCTCCCACTTGGCGCAGATCGCCAGGAAGGCGGCGACGTCGTCGGGCTCGACGACGGCCATCATCCGCTCCTGCGACTCGCTCATGAGGATCTCCTCCGGCGAGAGCGTGGAGTCGCGCAACGGCACGGTGTCGAGCTCCACGTGCATCCCGCCGTCCCCGGCGCTGGCGAGCTCCGAGGTCGCACACGACAGCCCCGCCCCGCCCAGGTCCTGGATGCCGGCGACCAGGCCGGCGGCGAAGATCTCGAGCGTGCACTCGATGAGCAGCTTCTCCATGAACGGGTCGCCGACCTGCACGCTGGGCCGCTTGGCCGGTCCGGTCGACTCGAAGGTCTCGCTCGCGAGGATGCTGACCCCGCCGATGCCGTCGCCGCCGGTCTTGGCGCCGTAGAGGATCACCTGGTTGCCCACGCCGGAGGCCTTGGCGAGGTGCAGGTCCTCGTGGCGCAGCACGCCGACGCACAGCGCGTTGACGAGCGGGTTGCCCAGGTAGGTCTCGTCGAAGACGGCCTCGCCGCCGATGTTGGGCAGGCCGAGGCAGTTGCCGTAGCCCCCGACGCCGGCCACGATGCCCGGGAGCACGCGGTGGGTGTCATCCGCGTCCAGCGGCCCGAAGCGCAGCGGGTCCATGACGGCGACGGGGCGCGCGCCCATCGCGAGGATGTCGCGCACGATGCCGCCGACGCCGGTGGCGGCGCCCTGGTAGGGCTCGACGTACGACGGGTGGTTGTGCGACTCGACCTTGAAGGTCACGGCGTAGCCCTGGCCGACGTCGATGACGCCGGCGTTCTCGCCGATGCCGGCCAGCATCCGGCCGGCGGGGGTCTCCTGGGGGATCTCGGAGAACTGCTTGAGGTGCACCTTGGAGGACTTGTAGGAGCAGTGCTCGCTCCACATGACCGAGTACATCGCGAGCTCGGCGCTCGTGGGGCGGCGTCCGAGGATCTCGCGGATCTCCTGGTACTCGTCGGCCTTGAGGCCGAGGTCGGCCCACGGCTGCTCACGGCCCGGGTCCTCGCCGGCGACGGAGACGGTGTCGAGCGTGTGCAGGCGGGTCTCGGTCACGGGCGCCAATCTACCGGCGCGGCGGCCTCTTCACCGAAGGAGCCCATCGGCGAGGTGATCTTCGCGGGCCGGCGCGCGCCGGACGACGGCACTGCCGGAACTACAGGGCTGTAGTTACTCGCGAGGCCTGTTACTGCTGTGACTGGTGGGGTTATCGTGATCGCGCCGACCTGGTGCCGAGCCTTCCCCTGGAGCCCCGCGATGTCCCCTTCCCTGTCCACCCTGCGCATGCGCGCCCTCTGCGTGCTCGCCGCCACGGTCGTGGCCGCGGCCACGCTCACCGCGTCCGGAGCGGGAGCCCAGGCCAGCGACGGCAAGGCCTCCTCGAGCCCGAGCGCGGCCCGCGCCACGAACCCCGTCACCCCCGGCGACTTCACCGGCTTCGGGTTCGACCAGTGCCTCGCGCCGAACCAGAAGCAGATGGACACCTGGCTGGCGACCTCGCCGTACCTCGCGGTCGGCATCTACATCTCCGGCGACTCGCGCGCCTGCCGCAGCCAGCCCAACCTGACCCCCACGTGGGTCGCGACCCAGCTGGCGAAGGGCTGGCGGCTGCTCCCGATCACGCTCGGCCCCCAGGCGTCGTGCCAGCCGCGCTTCCCGCGCTACTCCGACGACGTCAAGATCGACCCGAACCCCGGGACCAAGCAGGTCTACGCGCCCTCGCGCCGCCAGGGCGTGGCCGAGGCCGACAAGACCGTCAAGGACGCGGCGGCGCTGGGCATCGTCCGCGGAAGCACGCTCTGGTACGACCTCGAGGGCTTCGACGCGGCCAACGAGCGCTGCCGCGAGTCGGCGTTGTCGTTCCTCAGCGGCTGGACCACCCGCCTGCACAAGCACGGCTACGTCTCGGGCGTCTACTCCAGCGCCGGCTCCGGCATCGCCGCGCTCGACTCGGCGCGGATCAACCGGCCCACGCGGTTCACGCTGCCGGACATGATCTGGCTGGCCCGCTGGGACGGCGTCGCCAACACCTCCTCGTCGTACCTGCGCGAGGACGGCTGGCGTCCGGGTCGCCGCGTCAAGCAGTACAAGGGCGGGCACGACGAGGTGCACGGTGGCGTCCGGATCAACATCGACACCAACTTCCTCGAGGTCGGGCGCGGCTCGGTCGCCGCACCGGAGACCCGCTGCGGCGGCATCAACGTCTCGTTCTCGACCTACCCCGTCCTGCGTCCCCCGGCGAACGGCGTGAAGCCGTCGAAGCCACACGTCAAGGCCCTGCAGTGCCTGCTCAAGGAGAAGGGCCTCTACCAGGGCAACATCGGGGGCGGCTGGAGCAAGCGGCTGGTCGCCGCGATGAACGCCTACCAGCGCAGTGCCGGCCTGGGCCTCGACCGGGTCTGGTGGATCCGCGGCTGGGTCTCCGTCCTCGCGAGCGGCGACAAGGTCGTGCTCAAGCGCGGGTCCGTGGGTCCGGCCGTCCGCCGGGTCCAGCGCGCGCTCAACGCGACCGGCGTCGGCAAGGCGATCGCGATCACCGGCGTCTTCGACGCCCGGACCGACGCCAAGCTGCGCGCCTGGCAGGCCAAGGCGAAGGTGCCCGTCAACGGCGTCATGCAGGACGCCTCGTGGGCGCCCCTGCTCAAGGGCCGCCGCTGAGGCTCGGCGTCAGCCGACGGGCGGACCGACCAGCAGCGCGACGCCGGTGAGGGCGACGACCGCGACCAGGCCGGTCGCCGCGCCGCGCAGCGGGTTGCGCAGCAGCCAGGCCACCGGTCGCTCCGGGCCGCGGGTCGGCTCCTCCTCGAGCAGGCGCCAGGTCGGCGCCAACCCGCCGCGGGACTCGACGTGGCGTTCGAACCACAGCGTCAGGAACGGCGGCACCGCGGACGCGAGGCCGAGCGCCGTACGCCCGAGCGTCCAGCGGCGGTCGACGGCGACGAGCACCGTCGTGAGCAGGTAGGCGATGAACACCGTGCCGTGCAGCATGCCGAAGACCCGCACCCCGAGCTCGGTGGTGTGGGTGACGTACTTGAGGAACATGCCCACCAGCAGCCCGGCCCAGGTGACGGCCTCGGCGGTGGCGACGGTGCGGAACAGGCGGGTCGGACTCATGCGAAGACCTCCTCGATCAGCTCGGCAGTCAGTGAGGTGAAGAACCCGAGGCCGTCGGTGCCGGCGCCGGTCAGGGCCTCGACCGCGTGCTCGGGGTGCGGCATCAGGCCGACGACGTTGCCGCGGGCGTTGCTGATGCCGGCGATGTCGCGCAGGGAGCCGTTGGGGTTGCCGCCGAGGTAGCGGGCCACCACCTGGCCCTCCCCCTCCAGCCGGTCCAGCGTCGGCTCGTCGGCCACGAACCCGCCCTCGCCGTTCTTGAGGACGATCGTCACCTCGGCCCCCTCCGCGTAGGCGGCCGTCCAGGGCGTGCGGTTGTTCTCGATGCGCAGCCGCTGGTCGCGGCACACGAACTTGCGGTGGTCGTTGCGGATCAGCGCCCCCGGCAGCAGGTGCGACTCGCAGAGCACCTGGAAGCCGTTGCAGATGCCCAGGACCGGCATCCCGCGCCCGGCCGCGGCGACGACCTCGGTCATCACCGGGGAGAAGCGCGAGATCGCGCCGCACCGCAGGTAGTCGCCGTAGGAGAACCCGCCGGGAAGGACCAGCGCATCGACGCCGCGCAGGTCGTGGGCCCCGTGCCACAGCGCGAGTGCCTCGTGGCCGCCGATGCGCACCGCGCGCTGGGCGTCGACGTCGTCCAGCGAGCCCGGGAAGGTGACGACCCCGACCCTCATGCCGGCACGACCGTGTCGTCGACGTGGACGGTGAAGTACTCGATGACCGGGTTGGACAGCAGCGTCTCGGCCATCCGGTGCACGTCGGCCAGCACCGCCTCGGTGACCTCGCCGGCGACCTCGAGCTCGAAGCGCTTGCCCTGGCGTACGTCGCTCACGCCCGAGAAGCCGAGCCGGGGCAGCGCCCCGAGCACCGCCTTGCCCTGCGGGTCGAGGATCTCGGGCTTGGGCATGACGTCGACGACGACTCGGGGCACAGCGGACTCCTGCTTCAAGGCGGGTGTGGCGGTGCCTCCATTCTAGGAGGTCCCCCTCGAGACGCCCCGGTGCTCCCACCGTGGGTGGGACTCGGTGCTCGCGCCTCCCATCGCGGACGGGGCACACTGGGGACATGAGCCTGTCCTCCGGAGCCACCCCCGCGTCGCCGCTGAAGCTGACCTTCCCGCAGTCGCTCGCGATCTACGACGACTACCAGTCCGCACAGAAGGCCGTGGACTACCTGGCCGACCAGAAGTTTCCGGTGCAGCAGTGCATGATCGTCGGGACCGACCTCAAGCGCATCGAGCGGATCACCGGCCGCCTGACGACGGGCCGCGTCGCCCTGGGCGGGGCGCTCTCGGGGGTGTGGTTCGGGCTGTTCATCGGGCTGATCTTCGCGATCTTCACCGAGGAGGGCGCGCTGGTCACGATCATCTCCACGATGCTCTTCGGCGCGCTGTTCGGCCTGATCTTCGCCCTGGTGAGCTACGCGCTCACCCGCGGCCAGCGTGACTTCTCCTCGGTCACCCAGGTGGTGGCGACCCGCTACGAGGTGCTCGTCGAGCACAAGGTGGCCGCGCAGGCGCGCGAGCTGCTGGCGCAGCTGCCGGGCGCGACCCCCGACCCGTTCGCCTGACCCGTCAGGCCCGACCCGTCAGGCCAGCTCGCGCTTGAGGATCTTCCCGGTGGCGGTCATGGGCAGAGCGTCGACGAACTGGACCTGGCGCGGGTACTTGTAGCCGGCCATCTGGTCCTTGCACCACGCGATGAGCTCGTCCTCGGTGAGGGTGGAGCCGTCGTTGCGGATGACGACCGCCTTGATCTCCTCGCCGTGGCTCTCGTGGGGCACCCCGATGACGGCGGCCAGCGAGACGTCGGGGTGCGTCATCAGCACCTCCTCGACCTCGCGCGGGTACACGTTGTAGCCGCCGCGGATGATCAGGTCCTTGGAGCGGTCGACGATGTAGTACCACCCGTCGGCGTCGCGTCGGCCCAGGTCGCCGGAGCGGAACCAGCCGTCGTGGATGGCCTCGGCGGTGGCCTCGGGGCGGTTGTAGTAGCCCTTCATGACGTTGTGACCCTTGATCGCGATCTCGCCGATGGCGTGCTCGGGGTCCTCCCCGCCGTCGATCTCGTCCCAGCTCTCGGGCTTCAGCAGGGTCATCTCCACGCCCGGGATCGGCCGGCCGATCGAGCCGACCCGCACCGGCTCGCCGTACGGCGAGAAGCTGGCGACCGGTGAGGTCTCGGACAGCCCGTAGCCCTCGAGGATCGTCACGCCGAAGCGCTCCTCGAACTCCTTGTGCACCTCGACCGGCAGGGCCGAGCCGCCGCACGCGGCGACGCGCAGGTTGCGACGGATCTCCTCGACGTCGACCGAGCCGTCGAGCGCGCCGAGCAGGCCCCAGTACATCGTCGGCACGCCGGCGAAGAAGGTGACCTTCTCGGTGAGCATGGTCATCAACGCCGCTCCGGCCTCGAAGCGCGGCAGCATCACCACCGTGCCGCCGTAGGCGAAGGCGCCGTTCTGGATCACGGTCTGGCCGAAGGAGTGGAAGAGCGGCAGGACGCAGAGGTAGGTGTCGGGGCGCTGCGCGTCGGCGCCGAACAGCGCCTCGCCGGCGAGGGCGTTGTCGCGCATGTTGCGGTGGCGCAGCTCGGCGCCCTTGGGCTGCCCCGTCGTGCCGGAGGTGTAGAGGATCACCGCGGTGTCGTCCTCGTCGGTGGCCACGGTGTCGAAGGTCGTCGGCTGCCCGGCCAGCGCCTGGCCGAAGGTCTGCGCGCCCTCGATCGGGGAGTCGGCAGCGGGGTCGACGGTGACCAGGAAGAAGTGCTCGCAGCCATCGGCCCGGCCGAACCCGTCGAAGCCCTCCCGGCCGATCGGCAGCTCGGCGGTGCCCTCGAAGCAGAAGTACGCCTTCGCCTCCGCGTCGCCCAGGTGGTAGGCCACCTCGCGGCCCTTGAGCAGCACGTTGAGCGGCACGACCGTGGCGCCGGCCTTGAGGATCCCGAAGTAGATGATCGTGAAGTGCGGCAGGTTGGCGCAGCTCAGCGCGACCTTGTCCCCCGGCTGGATGCCCCGAGAGACCAGCAGGTTGGCGACCTGGTTGGCCGCGCCGTCGACCTGCGCGTAGGTCAGGCGGGTGTCGCCGAGGACGACCGCGTCGCGCTCGGGGAACCGCGCGGCACCGTCCTCCAGCAGGCTGGCCAGGTTGTACGTCGTGTCCGTCACCACGGTCCTCCTCGTCACCTCGTCCTGATGAGAGCCAACCTACTGACCCTCCCCGACCGGCCCGCGGGACAGTGCCCCCGGCCACCAGAAGCGCCGCCCGAGCAGGGACACGAGGGCCGGCACCAGCACGCTGCGCACGAGCAGCGTGTCGAGCAGGACGCCGAAGCCGACGATGACGCCGACCTGGGTGAGAACGATCAGCGGCAGCACGCCGAGCACCGTGAAGACCGCCGCGAGCAGGATGCCGGCGCTGGTGATGACCCCGCCGGTCACGGCGAGCGCGACCGAGATCGCCGTCTTGGTGTCGTGGCGCCTGGCCTCCTCCTTGGCCCGTGTCGTCAGGAAGATGTTGTAGTCGACGCCCAGCGCGACCAGGAACAGGAAGCTGAGCAGCGGCACGCTGTAGTCGAGCGCCGGGAAGTCGAACCAGTGCTGGAAGGCCCACCAGCTCGCCCCGAGGCTGGCCGCGAAGGTCGCGACCACGGTGAGCACCAGCAGCACCGCGGCCACGATCGAGCGCAGCAGGACCAGCAGCACGAGCAGCACGACGGCCAGGATCATCGGGATGATCAGCTTCTGGTCGCGGGTCGTGGCGGTCTCGGAGTCCAGCGACTCGGCGTCCGCCCCGCCCACCAGCACGTCCGGCTCGACGCCCTGCGCGGCCTCGCGGATCGACTCGACGGTCGCCAGCGCCGCCTCGGAGGCCGGCTCCGCGCCGAGTACGGCGGTCAGGACCGTCGTGCCGTCGGCCGAGCCGGCCGGCTCGACCCGGTCGACCCCCTCGACCTCGGCGACCGCGCGGCGCACGTCGTCGGCGGCCGCGGTCGGGGTGAGCAGCGACGTGGGCTGGGAGGCTCCGGCGGCGAAGTGCTCGGCCAGTACCTCCTGTCCGGTCACGGACTGCGGGGTGGCGCGGAACTGCTCGGTCTGCGACAGCCCGGCCGCGACGCCGGTGAGCGGGATCGCCAGGACCGCGAGGACCGCCACGCCGACGACGGAGACCAGCACCGGGCGGCCGGTGACGACCGCGGCCACCTTCGACCAGAAGCCGGTCGCGGTGGGGTCGGCCTGGCCGACCTTCGGCACGAACGGCCAGAACAGCCGCCGCCCGAACAGCGTCATCGCCGCCGGCAGCACGACGAGCGCGTAGACGACGGCCACGACGATCCCGATCGCGCCGCCGTAGCCGATGTTGCGGCTGCTCGGGCTGTCGGCGAAGCCCAGGCAGAGCAGCGCGAGCACCACCGTGCCCGAGCTGGCCAGGATGGCGGGCGCGGCCTGGCGCCAGGCGACCCGCATGGCGTCGTACCGGCTCTCCTCGCGGCGCAGCTCCTCGCGGTAGCGCGCGATCAGCAGCAGCGCGTAGTTGGTGCCGGCGCCGAACACGAGCACCGAGGTGATGCCGGTCGACTGCCCGTCGACGGTGAACGGGAAGATCCGGCTCGCGACGTCGACGGCGGTGGCGGCGACCTGGTCGGCGACGGCCACCACCGTCAGCGGCACCAGCCACAGCCAGGGGCTGCGGTAGGTCAGCAGCAGGAGCAGCGCCACGACGCCGGCGGTCGTGACCAGCAGCCGCACGTCGGCGCCGTCGAAGACCTTGGAGAGATCCACGGAGAACGCCGGGCCGCCGGTCGCCTGGGCCTCGAGCCCGGCGGGCAGGTCGGCCGCGGCCAGCTCCCGGATGTCGGCGACCGGCTCCTCGTAGGAGTCACCGGAGGGGTCGGTGGCCAGCGGCACCCCGACGAACGCGGCCGCGCCGTCCTCTGCGAAGACCGGGAACGCCTTCTGCCCCTCGGCGGCGAGGTCCTGGAGCTCGCGCACCTTCTCGCCGACGACCCGGCGGTCCTCCTCGGTCAGCTTCTCCCCGCCGCGGTCGAACACGGCGAAGACGGGGGTGAACTTCGAGGTGCCGAGCGACTCCTGCAGCTCGCTGGCCCGGGCCGACTCGGCGTCGGCCGGCAGGTTGGCCACGGAGTTGGAGCTCTCGTCCCCGGTGATCCCGGAGCCGAGGGCCACCGCGGAGAAGATGAGGGCCACCAGGACCACGATCCGGCTCGCCCAGCGCCCCACGAGGGGTCGCCAGCGGGTGGTCGTCGTCCGCGCTCCGTCTGCATCCACGCCCGAACCATAGGTCGGCGCGCGAGCGGCACCAACCCGAAACTTATGCAATATCCGTCGAAGACTTGCGCAGGATCCGGCCGGCGCGGCGCAGGTCCGCCCGTACGGCGTGCGGCGCCAGGCGGCCGAGGGCCCGAGCCCCGAGCGCGGCCGGTCCGCGGGCGGCCAGTCGCATCGTCGGCTCGACCACGCAGCCGCCCGGCGCGGGCGCGAACTCCAGCGTCAGCTCGGCCGACCAGGACCGCCAGGTGCCGCGCTCGGTCCAGCGGTGCGGGCGCTCCAGCACGACGGTCTCCATCCGGGGGCGCAGGCCCGGGGCCGTCACGTCCACCCAGCGCTGGCCCACCGCCACCGGGCCGCTCACCTCCTCGACCCGGGTCAGGCTGGACTGCCACTGCGCCCGGTGGACCGGGTCGACGAGGTAGTCGAACGCGACCTCGGCGGGGACCGGGAGGTGGACCGCCATCAGAACCGTTCGCCGGTCAGCAGCTCGTAGGCCTCGACGTAGCGGCTGCGGGTGCGCTCGACGACCTCGCGCGGCAGCGGCGGCGGCGCGACACCGGACGCCTTGTCCCAGCCGGACTCGGGCGACAGCGCCCAGTTGCGCACGATCTGCTTGTCGTAGGACGGCTGCGCGTGGCCGGGGCGCCACTCGGCGGCCGGCCAGAAGCGCGAGGAGTCGGGGGTCAGCACCTCGTCGGCGAGCACCAGGGTCCCCTCGGCGCCGGCGCCGAACTCCAGCTTGGTGTCGGCCAGGATGATCCCCCGCTCCCGGGCGACCGCCTCCGCACGGGCATAGACGTCCAGGGTGCGCTCGCGCAGGGCCGCCGCGGTGTCCGCGCCGACGACGCCGGCGACCTGCTCGTAGGAGACGTTCTCGTCGTGCTCGCCGAGCGCCGCCTTGGTCGCCGGGGTGAAGATTGGCTCGGGCAGCCTGCTGCCGTCCTCCAGTCCGGGCGGCAGGGCCAGGCCGCACACCTCGCCCGTGGCGCGGTAGTCCAGCAGGCCCGAGCCGGTGAGGTAGCCGCGCGCGACGCACTCGACCGGGTACATGTCGAGTCGCCGGCACACCACCGCGCGTCCCCGCACCGCCTCGGGCACGTCGGTCGACAGCACGTGGTGCGGCACCCCGAGCTCGGCGAACCACCACAGCGACAGCCGGGTGAGGATCTCGCCCTTGTCGGGGATCGTGGTGTCGAGGACGTAGTCGAAGATCGACAGCCGGTCGCTGGCCACCATGAGCAGCTCGCCGGCGTACGGCCCGGAGTCGAGCACGTACAGGTCGCGCACCTTGCCCGAGTGCAGCGGGGTGGCGCCGGGGATCGGCGGCGCTTCGGGGATGTTCAGATCGGCCACACCGTGAGCCTAGTCGGGGTCTTTGTCGCGTGACATAGTTGTTTAATGACCACCGTGGTCGGACCCGACTTCATCGTGATCGGCGCCCCCAAGGCCGGCACCACCGCGTTGCACGCCGCGCTGACCCAGCATCCCGAGGTGCGGATGTCGCGGCCCAAGGAGCCGAAGTACTGGCTCTGCGACGACGCACCCCCGCCGCGCTACCGCGGCCCCGGCGACGCGCACTCCGTGCAGGAGTGGCTGTGGCGGCGCGAGGACTACGAGCGCCTGTTCGCGCAGCCGACCGAGGGCGTCGTCCAGGGCGAGAGCACGCCGTTCTACCTGTGGCACCGCGGCGCGCACCGCCGGATCGCGGAGAACCTGCCCGACGTGAGGCTCATCGCCGTCGTGCGCGACCCGATCGACCGCGCCTACAGCAACTGGATGCACCTGTGGTCCGACGGCCTCGAGCCGGTGGCCGACTTCGAGCGGGCGTTCGCCCTGCAGGACCGCCGGGCGGCCGACGGCTGGGCGCCGTTCTGGCGCTACCGCGACCTGGGCCGGTACGGCGCCCAGCTCGCGCACCTGCACCGCTACGTCGACCCCGAGCGGGTGCTCGTGCTGCGCTACCGCACCATCGTCGACGAGCCCGCCGCGGCGGTCGACCGGGCGTGCCGGTTCCTGGGCATCACTCCCGGGCTGGTCGACTCGATCCCCCGCGACAACTCCCACCCGTTCGTCCAGCCCGGCTGGCGCCCCCGCATCCTCGGCCCGGTCGTGCGGGCCGGCGCCACGCTCGGCCAGTTCGCGCCGCCGCGGGTGTGGCGCCGGGCGAGCGCGCCGATCATCGCCCAGCTGACCGGGTCCGCCGCGCCCCACCGGCCGCTCCTGGCGCCGCAGGCGCGCGAGCGGCTCATCCCCCACTTCGCCGAGGACATCGCCCAGCTCCGCGAGGTCACCGGCGAGAGCTTCGACGACTGGCTGTCCACCGCCAGCCGCGGCTCCTTCAGTCAGCGGACGCAGGTCACCAGGTCGTGAGCCCCGTCGGGTCGCGCCGACTCGACGTAGAAGCGGGTCCGGCCGTCCGGCAGCGCCACGGCGGCGGCGTAGCGGAAGGCGCCGTCGGAGTGCGGCGAGGCGATCGGCGGGCGGTCGTCGGGGACCAGGCGGGTGCCGTCCCACCGAGCCACCCCGGTGGTCTCGTGCCAGTTGGAGGCGGCGTCGGCCCGGCCGTCGTACAGCACGGTCAGGGGGCTGCCCGGCAGGACCGCTGCGACCCGGGCGCCACGCGCGTCCCACTCCCCCGGGCGGCCGGCGAGGACCTCGCCGCGGTCGGTCCAGGTCAGCCCGTCGGGGCTGGTGAGCCGCCGGGTGGTCATCCGGTCCTCCTGGCCGGGGTCGTCCAGGGGGTGGCAGCACAGCCACATCTCCCAGCCGCCGTCGACCGCGGTGACGACCGGGTCCTTGACTCCCGTGTGCGCGTCGCCGGCCAGCACGACCTGGCGGCGCCCGGACGGCAGGTCCTCGACGCTCGGCGCCGTCAGGCTGTCGACCCACCAGTGCTTGGACCCCGGCGTCGCGCACGACAGGTACAGCCGCCAGCCCAGTCCGGGCACCGGCACCAGCACCGGGCGCTCGAACGACTCCGCACCGAAGGCGTCGCGGTGCACCTGCGTCACGGGCTCGAAGTGCACGCCGTCCTCGGAGCGGGCCACGACGACGGTGACGCCACGGCCGTCGGTGAGCGGGCGGCGCACCCGCCAGGTCAGCCAGAAGACGCCGTCGACCAGGACCGCGCTCGCGGCGCCGGCCCAGTTGCCGGGTCCGGCGTCGGGCGCGGGGACCACGACCTCGACGTCGTCGTACGACGGCAGGGGCACGAGGATGTCGGTGGTCATGCGTCCAGCATAGTCGAGCGAGTCGATCGACTATCGAGGTCGGGGTCGCCGCGTGCCTCCCGGGGTGTGTCCGAGGGCTCCTCGGCCGGGTGGCAGAGTGGTGGCATGCCGGAGTCAGCCGAAGAGGTCTACGCCCGAGTCGTCGCCGCCGCCGGAGCCGACGGCCGCCTGCCGCTGCCCGCCTCGACCGGCTGGGACATCTTCCCGTGGGAGGTCGTGGACGGCGCCCTGGCACCGAAGGTGCTGGCCCCGCCGGCCGACGAGCCCGCCCGCTACGGCGAAAGCCCCGACAAGCCGTGCGGCTCCTGCGCGCTCGACCCGGCCACGGTCGTCTGGGAGGACGAGCACTGGCTGCTGACCCATCCCGGAGCGCCGACCGGCCTGCCGCTGGTGCTCATGCTGCACACGCGCGAGCACCTCGACGCCGGCGGCATGGACGACGACCAGGCCTCCGAGCTCGGCCGGATCACCAACCGGCTCATCCGGATCATCGAGAACCTTCCCGAGATCGGGCGCGTGCACGTGAACCGCTGGGGCGACGGCGGATCCCACTTCCACCTGTGGTTCTTCGCCCGCACCGCCCGGATGACCGGCGTGAGCGGCTCGACCGTACTGGAGTGGGACGACATCATCCCCGCCGGGCCCGAGCACGTCTGGCGGGCCGACCTGCACACCGTCGCGACGAAGCTGGCCAACTGGGGTGGCGACGCCCGCGCCTGAGCCGGCGCCTGCCGTCGAGCAGGAGTACGTCGCCGACCCGCGACGCTGGCGCATCCTCGGGGTCACCCTCGTCGTCGGCTTCATGTCGCTGCTCGACGTGTCGATCGTCAACGTCGCGATCCCCTCCATGCAGGAGGGGCTGGACACCTCGCCCGGCACCATCCAGTGGGTCGTGTCCGGCTACGCGCTGGCCTTCGGGCTGACCCTCGTGGCGGGCGGACGCCTCGGCGACGCGTTCGGCCGGCGCCGGATGATGCTCGTCGGCCTGGCCGGCTTCATCGTCTCCAGCGCGGCCGTCGGCCTCGCCGCCGACGCCACGCTCGTGGTGCTGGCCCGCCTGGCACAGGGCGCGACCGCCGGTCTGCTCACGCCCCAGAACTCCGGGATCATCCAGCTGCTCTTCCGCGGCCGGGAGCGGGCCCGCGCGTTCGGGATGTTCGGCTTCACCGTCTCCAGCGCCACGGCGGTGGGCCCCGTGCTCGGCGGCCTGATCATCGCCGCCGTCGGCGAGGAGGACGGCTGGCGCTGGCTCTTCCTCATCAACGTCCCGATCGGCCTGGTCGCGATCGCCGCCGTCGCACTGCTCGTGCCGAAGCGGCCGCCGGGCGCGCGCCGCGACCCCGCCAACCGGATCGACGTACCCGGCGCGCTGCTGCTCGGGCTCACCGTGCTGTGCCTGCTCTACCCGGTGGTCCGGCTCGAGGGCGGCGAGCAGCTGCCGCTGCTGCTGCTTCTCGGGGTCCCGTTGTTCGCCTGGGTCTTCGTCACCTGGGAGCGGCGGCTCGCCCGGCGCGGTCAGGCCCCTCTTCTCGACCTGGCCCTGCTCAAGGAGCTGCCCGGCTACGTCAACGGCCTGGCCGTCGGCGCCCTCTACTTCACCGGCTTCACCGGCGTGCTGCTCGTGGTCTCGGTGCACCTCCAGGGCGACCTCGGCTACACCCCGCTCGACACCGGGCTGCTGCTGCTGCCGTTCGCGGTGGGATCGGCGATCGCCGCGCCGTTGGCCGGGCGGGTGGTCTCCGACCTCGGGCGCCGCCTCACCGTCCTCGCGCTGGGCGTGATGATGACCGGCGTCCTCGCCTTCACGGTGCTCGCGCCGTACGCCGACCCGCTGTGGCCGGTGGCCGTGCCGGCGCTGCTGGTCGCCGGCGTCGGCGGCGGCGCGGTCATCTCCCCCAACATCACGCTGACGCTGAACGACGTGCCCCCGCGCATGGGCGGGGCCGCCGGCGGCGCGCTGCAGACCGGCCAGCGCATCGGCTCCGCGATCGGCGCCGCGCTGCTGATGACGGTCTACGAGCTGACCCGGGAGCAGGCGTCGAGCGAGCGGGCCCTCCAGGCGGCCCTGGCCACCGCCCTGGTCGTGCTCAGCGTCGCGCTGGCGATGTCGGTGCAGGCGCTGCGTCAGGAGCGGCGCTCCCGGGGTGCAGCCACCACGCCATCCGACGGGTGATCCACGGCATGGCGACGTAGGTCATCATCGGTGTCACCACTGTCGCTGCCCTCAGGCGGGTCAGACGCCGGGGACGATGCGCAGGTCGCGGACGGCGCCGCCGTCGAGCGCGGCGAGGGCCTCCTGGTAGGCCGGGCTGTCGTGGGCCGCGACGGCCGCCTCGACGGAGGCGAACTCGAGGAGGACCGAGCGGGTCGCCTCGCCGGCCTCGTAGGTCTGCTCGGGCAGGCCACGGGCGAGGAAGGTGCCGCCGGCGGCCTCCAGGGCCGGGCCGGCGAGCGTGGCGTAGGCGGCGAGCTTCGCCTCGTCGGTGGTCTCGCGGTACAGGCTGATCCAGTAGGCGGTCATGGCTACAGGATCGCCCCCGGGGAGTACGCCGCGCCGGCCGGGTAGCGCTCGGCGAGCTCGGCCACCCGGCGTACGACGGACTGCGTCTGCGCCACGGCGGCGCCGGTGAAGGTGATCGGGTCGGCCACCAGGGAGGACAGCTGCTCGGCGGTGAGGCCCAGGCGCTCGTCGGCGGCGAGCCGGGCGAAGACGTCGTTGTCGGCCTGGCCTCGCCGCATGTCGAGCGCGACGCCGACCGCGGCCTCCTTGATCGCCTCGTGCGCGGTCTCGCGCCCGACCCCGTTGCGCACGGCGGCCATGAGCACCTTCGTGGTCGCCAGGAACGGCAGGTAGCGGTCGAGCTCGCGCTGGATCACCGCGGGGAACGCGCCGAACTCGTCGAGGACGGTGAGGAACGTCTGGAAGAGCCCGTCGGCGGCGAAGAACGCGTCCGGCAGCGCCACCCGGCGTACGACGGAGCAGGAGACGTCGCCCTCGTTCCACTGGTCGCCGGCCAGCTCGCCGACCATCGACAGGTAGCCGCGGGTGACGACGGCCAGGCCGTTGACGCGCTCGCACGAGCGGGTGTTCATCTTGTGGGGCATCGCCGAGGAGCCGACCTGGCCCTCCTTGAAGCCCTCGGTGACGAGCTCGTTGCCCGCCATGAGCCGGATGGTCGTGGCCAGGTTGGACGGCCCGGCGACCAGCTGCACGACGGCCGAGAGCACGTCGAAGTCCAGCGAGCGCGGGTAGACCTGGCCGACCGAGGTGAGCACCCGCTCGAAGCCGAGGAGGCGCGCGACGCCCTCCTCGAGCGCCGCCAGCCTGGTCTCGTCGCCGTCGAGCAGGTCGAGCATGTCCTGGGCGGTGCCCATCGGGCCCTTGATCCCGCGCAGCGGGTAGCGGCGCAGCAGGTCCTCGACCCGCTCGACGCCGATCAGCATCTCGTCGGCGATGGTCGCGAACCGCTTGCCGAGCGTGGTGGCCTGCGCGGCGACGTTGTGCGAGCGGCCGGCCATGACCGTCGTCTCGTGCTCGGCGGCCAGCCGGGCCAGGCGCACCAGCGCGGCCACCGCGCGGTCGCGCAGCAGCTCCAGCGACTGCTTGAGCTGCAGCTGCTCGACGTTCTCGGTGAGGTCGCGCGAGGTCATGCCCTTGTGGATGTGCTCGTGGCCGGCGAGTGCCGAGAACTCCTCGATCCGCGCCTTCACGTCGTGGCGGGTGACCCGCTCGCGGGCGGCGATCGACTCCAGGTCGACCTTGTCGACGACGTCCTCGTAGGCCTCGATGACCCCGTCCGGCACCTCGATCCCGAGGTCGCGCTGGGCGCGCAGGACCGCGATCCAGAGCCGGCGCTCGAGCACGATCTTGTGCTCCGGCGACCAGATCGCCGCGAGGTCGGCGCCGGCGTAGCGGGTGGCCAGGACGTTAGGGACGCTCATGTGATTCCTGCCGCGATGTCGGTGCGGTGCTGGGCACCTGGGAACTGTACGTGCGCGACCCCGGCGTACGCCGCGTCGCGTGCGGCCTCGACCGAGGCGCCGGTGCCGACCACGGCGAGCACCCGCCCGCCCGCGGTCACCAGGTCGTCGCCGCGCTGGGCGGTGCCGGCCTGGATGACGTGGACGCCGTCGAGCGCCTCGGCGGCGTCGAGGCCGGTGATCACGTCACCGACCGACGAGGACTCCGGGTAGCCGGCGCTCGCCATCACCACGGCGACCGCGGCGCCGGGCCGCCACCGCGGGAAGGCCACCTCGGCCAGCGTGCCCGTGGCCGCGCCGAGCAGCAGCGGCGAGAGCGGGGAGGCCAGCAGCGCCAGCAGCGGCTGGGTCTCCGGGTCGCCGAAGCGGGCGTTGAACTCCACGACCCGCAGGCCGCGCGAGGTGAGCGCGAGTCCGGCGTACAGGAGCCCGGCGAACGGCGTGCCGCGGCGGCGCATCTCGTCGACGGTCGGCTGCAGGACCGTCGCCAGCGTCTCGGCGACCAGGTCGGCCGGAGCCCACGGCAGCGGGGTGTAGGCGCCCATGCCCCCGGTGTTGGGGCCGGTCTCGCCGTCGCCGATGCGCTTGAAGTCCTGCGCCGGCTGCAGGGGGTAGACCGTCGTGCCGTCGGTGATCGCGAAGAGGGAGACCTCGGGGCCGTCGAGGTACTCCTCGATCACCACCCGCCCGCAGGTCCGCGCGTGCGCGAGGGCCTCGGCGTGGTCCTCGGTCACGACGACGCCCTTGCCGGCCGCCAGCCCGTCGTCCTTGACGACGTACGGAGGTCCGAGCTCGACCAGCGCCCGCTCGACCTCCTCGTCGTCCTCGCACACCAGGGCGCGGGCGGTGGGGACGCGGGCCGCCTCCATGACCTCCTTGGCGAACGCCTTGGAGCCCTCGAGATGGGCGGCCGCGGCCGACGGCCCGAAGACCGGGATCCCCCGCGCGGCGACGGCGTCCGCGACCCCGGCGACCAGGGGGGCCTCGGGGCCGACCACCACCAGGCCGGCGCCGACGCGCTCGGCCAGGTCGGCGACCTGGGCGCCGTCCATGGGATCGACGTCGTGCAGCGTGGCCAGCGCCGCCATGCCGGGGTTGCCCGGCGCCGCGTGCACCTCGTCGACGCCGGGGTCCTGGGCGAGCGAGCGGACCAGCGCGTGCTCGCGCCCGCCGGTGCCGATCACGAGAGTCTTCACGGGCACCCAGCCTAGTGCGCGCCGGGTGCCGCGCCGCACCGTCCCACCGGGCATGATTGCGACTCGTCTCTCCCGGGAAAGAAGCAGCCATGCCCCAGTTCCCCCGCGTCGGCGACCTCTTCGGTCGCTACCGCATCGACGCCCAGATCGGACAGGGCGGCATGGGCGTCGTGTTCGCGGCGACGGACACCGCCTTCGACCGGCGGGTCGCGCTCAAGGTGGTCTCGGCCGCGCTCGGCGGCTCCGCGGAGTTCCTGGCCCGCTTCGAGCGGGAGGCCTCGCTGCTGGCGCGGCTCAACTCGCCCCACGTCATCGCGATCTTCGACTACGGCGAGCAGGACGGCTGCCCCTATCTCGCCACCCAGTACGTCGGCGGCGGCGACCTCGGGGCGCTGCTCGCGGCCCGCGGCCCGATGCCGCCTCGGCTCGCGGCCCAGGTGTGCGCCCAGGTGGCCGACGCCCTCTCCGACGCCCACCACGCCGGCGTGGTGCACCGCGACGTCAAGCCCACCAACGTGCTGCTGCGCGACGCCGACACTGCCGAGCTGCACGCCTACCTCTGCGACTTCGGGATCGCCCGCACCGACAGCGAGGGGCTCACCGCGCCCGGCTCGGTATCCGGCACGTGGAGCTACCTGGCACCCGAGTGCGGTGCCGGCGCCCCGGGCACGGTCTCCTCCGACCTCTACGCGCTGGGCTGCCTGTACTGGGCGACGCTGACCGGCCAGCCGCCGTTTCGCGGGAGCGACGTCGAGATCGCCATCGCCCACCAGAACGCCCCGATCCCCCAGCTGGCGGGCGACGACCCCTTCGTCCGCCACGCCAACGCGATCCTCGCCAACACGCTGGCGAAGGACCCCCGCGCCCGCTACGACACCGCCGACGCGCTGCGCACGGACCTGCTCTCCGCGGCGTCGATCCCGACCAGCGGCGTCCGGCCGCTGCCCGCCGGCCCGACGGTGCCGCCGGGCGGTGCCGCGCCGACCGCCTTCCCGTCGGGCGGACGCGTGTCGCTGGGCTCGCTGCCCCGTGCCGCGGCGACGACCGCGGGCGCGCCGCGCCGACGGCGTACGGCGCTCACGGTGCTGCTCTCCTCACTCGCGGTCCTCGCCGTCGCGGGTGGCGTGGTGGCCGTGACCATGCCCGGCGACGGCGACCAGGACCCCACCGGGGGCTCGACCTCCTCCTCGGAGCCCACCGCGAGCGAGCCCGCCCCCAGCGAGCCGCCGGCTCCCGAGGTGGTGGGTCCGGTCACCGGTGACATGGACGGCGACGGCTACGCCGATCTGGTCGCCAGCTTCTACGTCGAGGAGACGAAGAAGAAGCCGAGCCACGACCGCGTCGGCACGTGGCACTCCGACGGGAGCACGCTGGTGCCGGCCGGGGACAAGCAGGAGCCGCGCCTGAAGGACCGCACCGCCCTGGAGCAGGTCCTCGGTGACTTCGATGGCGACGACGAGCTCGAGCTGGTCCAGGTGAGGTTCCCGACCCGCGGCGCGCTCACGGTCACCGCCGAGCTCTCCGGGGGGACGTCCGTGAACCAGCCGATGAGCCGGCCGGACCAGGCCCGGGCGCTGACCGCCCACGCCGGCGACGCAGACGGCGACGGGGCCGACGACCTGCTGCTGGTGAACTGGGGCCAGGACATGAAGCGGATGGAGGTGTGGGTGGCCACCTCCGACGGCTCCAGCTTCGGCGAGCCGGCCCTGGGCGGCACGGTGCCGTTCGGCTACGAGCAGGGATCCCTGGAGACCGGGGACTTCGACGGTGACGGGATCGTCGACGTGGGCGTGCTGATGACGCCGTCGTACTCAGCGACGCGCTCGACGCTGCACACCTACCTGGGCCGGCCGGACGGCACCTTCGTCGAGCGGGGGAGGCCGCTGACCTTCGAGAGCGCCATCGGTCACTACTTCCTCTCCGCGGACGTCGACGGCGACGAGGACGCCGAGCTGGTGGTCGGGCTCAACCGCACCGAGTTCGTGGAGCTCCTCGTCGCCGACCACGGGCCGGGCGGCCCGCAGCGACCGCGTCCGTGGGGGCTGATCCAGCTCCCCAGCGCCGACTTCTTCTCCTCCGACCTGACCGTCGGCGACTACGACGGCGACGGTCGCGACGACGTGGCCAGCATCGGGCCGACGAAGACCAAGGGGCGCGCGTCGCTGCAGGTGGCGCTCTCGAAGGGCAAGCGCTTCGCGACCACGACCGAATGGGGCACCTGGGCGATCGAGCTCGGCGAGTCCTACAGCGTCGAGCTGCTCGGGAGCACCTTCCCGTGACCACGCCGTCCGGATCCCCGCCTCCTGGCGGCGGCCGCCCGCCGCGCGTCGGCGAGGTGATCGGCCACTACCGCGTCGACAGCGTGCTCGGCGTGGGTGGCATGGGCATGGTCTTCTCCGCCACCGACCTGCGACTCAACCGCCAGGTCGCACTCAAGGTGATGCTCGGCCACGTCGGCACCTCGCCGGAGTTCCGGCAGCGGTTCCAGCGCGAGGCGTCGGTCCTGGCCAAGCTGGACTCGCCTCACGTGGTCGCCATCTACGACCACGGCGAGCAGGACGGCTGGCCGTTCATCGTCACCCAGTACGCCGCCGGCGGCGATCTCGGGCGGCTCATCCGGGCGCGGGGTCCGCTCCCGCCGCCCCTCGCCTTCCGGGCCTGCGCCCAGGTGGCCGACGCGCTCTCCGCCGCGCACGCCGTCGGAGTCATCCACCGGGACGTGAAGCCCGCCAACGTGCTGCTGCGCGACGAGCGCACCGACCGACTCCACGTCTATCTCTGCGACTTCGGGGTGGCGCACACCGAGGGTGCCGGGCTCACCACGCCCGGCGCCGTCGCCGGCACCTGGAACTACCTCGCACCGGAGCGGGCGGCCGGTCAGCCGGGCGGCCCGGCCAGCGACGTGTACGCCGTCGGGTGCCTGCTCTACGAGTGCCTCACCGGCCGACCGCCGTACACGGGGGCCGACGTGGCCGTCGCGATGGCGCACCTGCAGCAGCCGGTGCCGCAGCTGCCCGGCAGCGACGAGCTCACCGTGCGGATCAACCAGGTGCTCGCGGGCGCGCTGGCCAAGGATCCCGCCGAGCGCTACCCCACCGCGCGTGCCCTGCGCGACGCCCTGCGCGAGCTGGGCGGCGGCCTCACGCCCTCGACGCCGACCTCCCCGCCGCTCGTGCTGGGCCGGCGACGGCGGCGGCGCCGGGCGGCGCTCGCCAGCGGCGTGGCCGCCGTGCTGGTCCTGGGCGGTGTGGCCGCGGGGGTCCTGCTCACCTCCGGCGCGGACGACCCGGGACGGGACCCGGAGCCGACCACCGGCACCGGCGACCCGGCGCCGACCGGCACGCCGGTTCCCGACCCGCCGGAGCAGGCGGTGACCGGCGACCTCGACCACGACGGGCTCGGCGACCTCGCGGCCCAGTCCCACGAGGGCGCCTGGCTGCTGCGCTCCGACGGCACCGGGCTCGGCGCGCCGAAGGCGATGGGCGACGTGACCTACCCGGCGCTGAGCGGCGACGTGGACGGCGATGGCCGCCTCGATGTCGTCACGACCAACGGGGAGCCACCTGCGACCAGCGTGACCGTGCGGCTCGCGTCCGGTGCGAGCCCGGCGTCACTGGTGCGGAGCCCCGCGTTCGGCGACCTCTACGCCGACACCGTGCGGTTCCTCGCCGACGTCGACGGCGACCGACGCGCCGACCTGGGCCTGGTGCGGGTCGGCGTGGGGCGCCTGGTCGTCACCGTGGCCAAGGCGCGCGCCGACGGCACCTTCGGCCGCGCCCGAGGATGGCTGGACAGACCGGCGACCACCTCGTTGGGGTCGGCCGACAACGAGTTCGCCGTCGGCGACGTGGACGGCGACAAGATGGCCGACCTGATCCACATCGAGGCGCTCGACGACCAGCCCGTGCGGCTCCACGTGCTGAGGTCCACCGGCTCCGAGCTCGCCCCCGAGGAGCCGACGCGTATCCCCCAGGAGAACGCGTACCTGACCTGGCAGGCCGGTGACTTCGACGGCGACGGGGCGACCGAGATGGTGAGCCTCGACTACGGGCCGGAGGCCGTCGTGTGGAAGTGGGAGAGCGGCCGGTTCACCCCCGAGACCTGGCTCGCGCGGGGGGAGCCCACCTCCTCCGTCTACCGCGCCGGCGTCAGCGACATCGACGGCGACGGGGACGACGACGTGGTGGTCGCGCAGTACGAACGCGGACTGGAGGTCCTCGAGTCCACCGGCAGCGGGTTCCGAGTCCTGCCCGGCTCGCAGCGCAGGGTGTCCGAGGAGAAGCTGAGTATCGGCCCGATCGGCCCGTTCGAGCCCTAGCGAGCCGGCAGCCGGCTCAGAGGAGGTCGTGGACGACGATCGTCTGGTCGCGCTGGGGGCCGACCCCGATGACCGAGATCCGGGAGCCGGACATCGCCTCGACCGCCTTGACGTAGGCCTGCGCGTTGGCCGGGAGCTCCTCGAAGGTCCGGACATGGGAGATGTCCTCCCACCAGCCCGGGAACTCCTCGTAGATCGGCTTGGCGTGGTGGAAGTCGCTCTGGTTGACCGGCATCTCGTCGTGGCGCACGCCGTTGACGTCGTAGGCCACGCAGACGGGCACCTTCTCCAGGCCGGTGAGCACGTCGAGCTTGGTGAGCACGAAGTCGGTGACCCCGTTGACCCGGGCGGCGTAGCGGGCGATGACGGCGTCGTACCAGCCGCAGCGGCGAGCCCGCCCCGTGGTGACCCCGAACTCCGCGCCGACCTTGCTCAGGTGGGCGCCGTAGTCGTCGAACAGCTCGGTGGGGAACGGGCCCTCCCCGACGCGGGTCGTGTAGGCCTTCACGATCCCGACGACGCGGTCGAGCCGGCTCGGCGGGATGCCCGAGCCCGTGCACGCGCCGCCGGCGGTCGCCGAGCTCGACGTCACGAACGGGTAGGTGCCGTGGTCGACGTCCAGCAGCGTGGCCTGGCCACCCTCGAGCAGCACGGTCTCGCCGCGGTCGAGCGCCTCGTGGAGCAGCAGCCCGGTGTCGCAGACCATCGGCCGCAGCCGCTCGACGTACTCGAGCAGCTCCTCGACCACCGCGTCCACCTCGGGCGCGCGGCGGTTGTAGATCTTGGCCAGGATCTGGCCCTTGAGCTCCAGGGCCCCCTCGACCTTCTGACGCAGGATGTTCTCGTCGAAGAGGTCCTGCACGCGGATGCCGATGCGGTTCATCTTGTCGGCGTACGTCGGTCCGATGCCGCGCCCCGTCGTGCCGAGGCGGCGCGAGCCGAGGAACCGCTCGGTGACCTTGTCGAGGCTGCGGTTGTAGCTGGCGATGACGTGCGCGTTGGCGCTGACCTTGAGCTTGCTGACGTCGACCCCCCGCGCGGTGAGCGCGTCGAGCTCCTCGAACAGCACCTCGATGTCGACGACGACGCCGTTGCCGATGACCGGCGTGCAGTTGGGGCTCAGGATCCCGCTGGGCAGCAGGTGCAGCGCGTACTTCTCCTCGCCGATGACCACGGTGTGCCCGGCGTTGTTGCCGCCGTTGAACTTCACGACATGGTCGACGCGGCTTCCGAGCAGGTCGGTCGCCTTGCCCTTGCCTTCGTCGCCCCACTGGGCGCCGATGATGGCGATGGCGGGCATGTGCACTCCTCGTGGTGAAACGACAAAACCCCGGGGCAACAGCGACCGGGGCTCTTGCGGCGTCACGCTACCAAAGCGCGGCGCCCGACGCTCAATCGTGCCTGGGTTAGGGTCCGGTTGCGATGGACCCACTCCTGGTGATCACCAACAGCGACGCCGGCACCGCCGACGACGAGACGCTGCAGCGCGCCCTGGCCGTGCTCCGCGAGCACACCTCGGTGGAGGTCCAGGGGACCTCCAACCCCGGAGAGCTGGACGGCGTGCTGCACCGCGCCGGCTCCCGGCGGATCGTGGTGGCCGGTGGTGACGGCAGCCTGCACGCCGTCGTCGCCGCGCTCCACCGCCGCCACGACCTCGACAAGGCGGTGCTCGGGCTGCTGCCGCTCGGCACCGGCAACGACTTCGCCCGCGGCGTCGGGATCCCGCTCGACGTCGAGGAGGCGGCGACGGTGCTCGTGAAGGGGCAGGTCACCCCGATGGACCTGATCGTCGACGAGGTCGGGCAGGTGGTGGTCAACAGCGTCCACGTCGGGGCCGGCGCCAACGCCAGCCGCCGCGGGCACCGCTGGAAGGGCCGCCTGCACTCGGTCGGCGTCGGCAAGGTCAACCTCGGCCGGCTCGGCTACCCCCTGGGCGCGCTGCTCACCGCGTGGAACCCGCCCGTCCTGCGCCTGCACGTCGAGGTCGACGGGGTCGTGGTCAACGACCTGGACACCCGGGTGCTCATGGTCGCGCTCGGCAACGGCTCCTCCGTGGGCGGCGGGACCGAGCTCACCCCCGGCGCCGACCCCGCCGACGGCCGGATCGACGTGATGGTCTCCCGCGCGACCGGGCCGTTCGCGCGGTGGCGGTTCGCCGCCCGGCTGGGTCTGGGGACCCACGAGGAGGCCGACGAGGTCAGTGCCCTGCGGGGCCGCGAGGTGTCGGTGAGCGGCGAGCAGTTCTGGATCAGCGCCGACGGCGAGATCTCCGGGCCCGAGCGGCACCGCACCTGGCACATCGAGCCGGCCGCCTACTCGATGGTCCTGCCCACCGGCTGAGCCCGGCGGACGGGTAGCGTTGCCGCCTGTGGCACGAGGCAAGCAGGGTCAGGGTGGCGATCCCGTCGACTGGGTGACGCGCGCCGCCGACGACGCGATCCGGCACGCCCGCCTCGAGGAGCGGCCGAGCGGAGCCGCGCGCATCACCTGCGCGTCCGGGATCAGCCCCTCCGGGCCCATCCACCTGGGCAACCTGCGCGAGTTCCTCACCGTGCACTTCGTGGCCGAGGAGATCCGCCGCCGCGGCATCGAGGTCCGCCACCTGCACAGCTGGGACGACTACGACCGGTTCCGCAAGGTCCCGGTCGGGGTCGACCCCGCCTGGGCCGAGCACATCGGCCGCCCCCTGTCCGCCGTACCGGATCCGTCGGGCGAGTTCCCCTCGTGGGCCGAGCGCTTCAAGGCGCCGCTGCGCTCCGCGCTCGCCGAGATGGGCTGCGAGATGGAGGAGGTGTCGCAGACCGAGCGGTACGGCGCCGGCACCTACCGCTCGCAGATCCTGACCGCGGTCTCGCGCCGCGACGAGATCGAGGCGGTCATGGGCCGCTACCGCACCAAGGGGGCCCCGGCCGACGACGCCGACGAGGAGGCCGCGGCGGCCGACCACGGCTCGCTGGCGCGCTTCCCCTACCGGCCCTACTGCCGCGAGTGCGGCCGCGACACGGTCACCATCACCGGCTACGACGACGAGACCACCGACCTGTCCTACACCTGCGACTCGTGCGGTTTCGTGGGCGTCACCAACCTGGCCACGCAGGACGAGGGCAAGCTCGTCTGGAAGGTCGACTGGCCGATGCGCTGGGCCTTCGAGGGCGTCGACTTCGAGCCCGGCGGGGACGACCACGCGACGCCCGGCTCGTCGTACACGGTCGGCAAGGAGCTGGTGTCCACCATCTACGGCGGCCGCGCGCCCTCGTTCGTGGCGTACTCCTTCGTCGGGGTCGCCGGCATGGCCAAGATGTCCTCGTCCAAGGGCGGGGTCCCGACCGCGGCCGACGCGCTGCGGGTCCTCGAGGCCCCGATGCTGCGCTGGCTCTACGTCCGCCGCCAGCCCCGCCAGGTCTTCACGATCGACTTCGGACCCGAGGTCGTGCGCCTCTACGACGAGTGGGACGCGCTCGCGCGCAAGGCCGCCGACCCGGCCAAGCGCGACGGCGCGGTCCTGGCCTTTGAGCGCGCGTCCGCGACCGCGGCGGCCGGCACGCTGCCCACCTCGCCGGTGCCGGTGCCGTTCCGACTGCTCTCCTCCGTCGCCGACGTCACCGCCGGGTCCGCGTCGCTGATCTCGACCACCGTGGGCCGCCTCGGCTACCCGCACGAATCGGTGTCCGACCTCGAGCCCCGACTGTCGAAGGCGATGACCTGGATCCGGGAGTTCGTGCCCGCCGAGGACCGCACCACGGTGCGCTCGGTCCCGGACACGACTCGCCTCGCCGCGCTCACCGAGGACGAGCAGCGGTGGCTGGCCCAGCTCCTCGACCGGCTGCCCGACTCCTTCGACCAGGACGAGCTCACCACACTGATCTACGGCGTCCCCAAGCTCGGCCGCGGCCTCGACCTGGACGACCCGCCGACCGACGAGGTCAAGGCCGACCAGAAGGAGTTCTTCCGGCTGCTCTACCGGCTCCTGGTCGACGCCGACCGCGGCCCCCGCCTCCCCACCCTCTTCGTCGCCCTCGGCCCGGACCGGGTCCGCGCGTTGCTGGGCGGCTGAGGCTGGCTTGTAACTCACCGTTACGACCTCTTCCATGCCCTTACAAGGGTGTGCAAGAAGGTGTCACGGTGAGTTACAAGCCGAGCGACCTGCTCGGACCTGGGGCCGGCTATCCACAGGCGGGACAGCCGCGGTTTCAGAGCCTCCGTGTGCCGGGCACACCCGTTTCATGCACCCGGACGTCTTGGCCACGATGGCGCGCAACCACGGCCTCATCACGCGTGCCCAGGCGCTCGACTGCGGCCTCTCCCCCACCGCCATCACCGCCCTGCTGCGCGAGGAGTGGGTGGCCGTGCGGCGCGGCGTGTACGCCGAGCGCGGTCGGTGGGAGTCGCTCGACGCCTACCGTGGGCGCCCCCGCCTCCAGACCCGCGCCGCCCTGCTGCACATGACGCGCGGATGGGTGCTGAGCCATGACTCCGCGGCCCACGAGCAGGGCCTCGACATCCTGACGCCGGAGCGAGCGTTCGTGCACGTGACCCGCCCCGGCCACACCAACGCGTGGACCAAGGCAGGCGTCAAGCACCACCTCGCCGGATTCTCCCCCGACCAGCTGGTGACCGTCGGCGATCTCCGCTGCCTCGACCTGGCCAGGACGTGCTGCGACATCGCCCGCGAGCGCGGCGTCCAGCACGGCGTACCCGCGATGGACAGCGCCCTGCGGCGCGGGGTCTCGCGCAGCGATCTTCTGGTGGCGAGCGCACCGATGGCGTACTGGCCCGGTGTGAAGGCGGTCCGTGCCTCCCTCGAACTGGCGGACGCCGGCGCGGAGTCGGTCGCCGAGAGCCTCGGCCGGCTGCTCGTGCGCGAGCTGGGCGTCGGCGCGGTCGAGACCCAGTTCCCGATCCTCCTGGAAGGCCGCACGCACTGGTGCGACCTGCGGGTGGGGCGTCACGTCTTCGAGGTGGATGGGCACCTCAAGTACCGCGGTGTCCACGAAGGCGGGCTGGCGGTTCGCCCGGACGAGGTCGTCTGGGCGGAGAAGAAGCGGGAACGGCTCATCCGCGCCGAGGGCCTCGGCGTCTCCCGGATCATCTGGGAGGACTACTGGGGAGAACGCCGAGTGCTGGCCCGTCGCCGCCTGCGCGCCGACTACGACGTCACGGTCGCCCGCTTCGGCACCGCCCTGCCGCCACACCTGGAGCACTTCGCGCAGCAGATGCGGGGACGGCGACCGGCCTGAGGCGGCTTGTAACTCACCGTGACGTCCTCTGTCATGCCCTTACAGGGGTGCGGTAGAGGTAGTAACGGTGAGTTACAAGCACTCAGCCCAGCAGCTCGTCGTACGCCGCCGGGCTGGAGTCGCGCAGGAACTCCGAGCACCGCTCCCACTCGTGGGTCTCGCCGATGTTGCGGGCGGAGATGGCCAGGAGGGCGAGGCTGGTGAGGAAGCCGCGGTTGGGCTCGTGCTCCCACGGGACCGGGCCGTGGCCCTTCCAGCCGTTGCGGCGCAGGTTGTCCAGGGAGCGGTGGTAGCCGACGCGGGCGTAGGCGTAGACGGTCACGTCGTCGGCGCCGGACTCGCGCGCCTCGCTCGCCAGGGCGGCCCACGCGGCGGGCGACTCCGGGTGGCGTCGTACGACGTCAGCCGGCGAGGAGGCCGCCAGCTCGGCGACCGCCGGGTCGACCGGGAGGTAGGTGGGAGGGGGGCCGGCCATCAGATCCATGTGACTCATGGGAATGAGTGTCGCAGGCGGGGTGTTGAGCCAGCCCGTGACCCAGACCCGACCGACCGCCGAGCCCCCCACCGCGCCCACCGCGTCGGCGATCGGCGAGAAGGACCCGTGGCCGGCGCTCTTCGCCCTGTGCCTGGGCTTCTTCATGATCCTGGTCGACTCGACCATCGTGAGCGTCGCGACGCCGGCGATCATCGAGGACTTCGACGCCGGCGTGAACGCCGTGGTCTGGGTGACCAGCGCCTACCTGCTGGCCTACGCCGTGCCGGTGCTCATCACCGGACGGCTGGGTGACCGCTTCGGCCCCAAGCGGCTCTACCTGTCGGGCCTGACGGTGTTCACGCTCGCCAGCCTGTGGTGCGGCCTGACCGACTCGATCGAGGGGCTGATCGTCGCCCGCGTCGTCCAAGGGCTCGGCGCGGCGATGATGACCCCGCAGACGATGGCGATCATCACCCGGATCTTCCCCGCTGCCCGCCGCGGCAAGGCGATGTCGCTGTGGGGCGCGACCGCGGGGGTGGCGACGCTGGTGGGGCCGATCCTCGGCGGCATTCTGGTCGACGCACTCGGCTGGGAGTGGATCTTCTTCATCAACATCCCCGTCGGCATCATCGGCTTCGTGCTCGCCTGGCGCCTGGTGCCGACGCTCAGCACCAGCACCCACCGCTTCGACTGGCTCGGCGTGGCGCTGAGCGGCGCCGGCATGTTCCTGCTGGTCTTCGGCATCCAGGAGGGCAACCAGTACGACTGGGGCACGATCACCGGCGAGATCACCGTCTGGCGGATGATCGTCCTCGGCCTCGTGGTCTTCACCGCGTTCGTGGTCTGGCAACGCCTCAACCGCCAGGAGCCCCTGGTGCCGCTCGCCCTGTTCCGCGACCGCAACTTCTCGCTCGCCAACGTCGCGATCACCACCATGGGCTTCGCCATGACGGCGATGGCCATCCCCCTGATGCTCTACGCCCAGCTGGTGCGCGGGCTGAGCCCCTCGAAGGCGGCCCTGCTGCTGGTGCCGATGGCGCTGATGACCCTCGGCCTGGCCAACCTCGTCGGCAAGCTCACCGACACGATCCACCCGCGCCTGCTCACCAGCGTCGGGTTCACGGCCATCATCACGTCGCTGGCGTGGCTCTCGTCGGTGATGACCCCCGACAGCGCCGTCTGGGAGATCCTGCTCCCGATGGCGCTGCTCGGCTTCGGCAACGCGTTCGTGTGGTCGCCCAACTCCGCCACGGCCAACCGCAACCTGCCTCTTCACCAGGCCGGGGCCGGCGCGGGCGTCTACAACGCGACCCGCCAGGTCGGCGCCGTACTGGGAGCCGCCGGCATCGCCGTCCTGATCGACGCCCGGCTGGCGGCCCAGGGGCTCGCGACGAGCTTCACCCCTGAGGGCGGCGGGAGCCGGCTCCCCGAGGTGGCGCAGGGGCCGTTCGCCGACGCCATGGCGCAGGCGATGCTGCTGCCGCCCGCCGTCCTCGTGCTGGGGCTCGCCGCAGCGCTGTGCTTCCAGCGACCCCAGCACGAGGGTTTCGTCAGGCGCTGACGGACTTCCCGGCGGAGCGCAGGTTCTCGCAGGCCTCCACCACGCGGGCGGCCATGCCGGCCTCGGCCGCCTTGCCCCACGCGCGCGGGTCGTAGGCCTTCTTGTTGCCGACCTCGCCGTCGACCTTCAGCACGCCGTCGTAGTTCTGGAACATGTGGGCGGCCACCGGCCGGGTGAAGGCGTACTGCGTGTCGGTGTCGACGTTCATCTTCACGACGCCGTAGTCGACCGCCGCGCCGATCTCCTCCGCGGTGGACCCGGAGCCGCCGTGGAAGACCAGGTCGAAGGGCTTGCTGCCCGCCGCCAGGCCGAGGCGCTCGGTGACCGCCTCCTGGGCGGACTTGAGGATCTCGGGGCGCAGCTTGACGTTGCCGGGCTTGTAGACGCCGTGCACGTTGCCGAACGTCAGCGCTGCCATGTAGCGGCCCTGCTCGCCGTTGCCGAGCGCCTCGATGGTCGCCAGCGCGTCCTCCGGCGTCGTGTAGAGCTGCTCGTTGATCTCGTTGGCCACGCCGTCCTCCTCGCCGCCGACGACCCCGATCTCGACCTCGAGGATGATGTGGGCCGCGGCGCAGCGCGCCAGCAGGTCACGGGCGATCTCGAGGTTCTCGTCGAGCGGTACGGCGGAGCCGTCCCACATGTGCGACTGGAAGAGCGGCAGCTCGCCGCGCGCGACCCGCTCCGCGGAGATCTCGACCAGCGGGCGCACGAAGCCGTCGAGCTTGTCCTTGGGGCAGTGGTCGGTGTGCAGCGCGATCTGCACCGGGTAGCTCTTGGCCACCTCGGCGGCGTACGCGGCGAACGCGACCGAGCCGGTCACCATGCTCTTGACGCTGGGGCCCGACAGGTACTCCGCACCTCCCGTCGAGACCTGGATGATGCCGTCCGAGCCGGCGTCGGCGAAGCCCTTCAGCGCGGCGTTCAGCGTCTGCGAGGACGACACGTTGATCGCCGGGAAGGCGAAGGCGTTGGCCTTGGCGGTGTCGAGCATCTGGGCGTAGGTCTCAGGAGTCGCGATGGGCATGCGGCCAGCCTAGTGGCTATCCGCCGCGGAGGCTGGCGGCAGCCGACTAGCCTCGCCAGGCATCCTCGCCCGACAGGTCGGCGTACTGCCGCACCCAGGCATGCATGGCGATCGCGGCGGCGGCGGAGGCGTTGATCGAGCGGGTCGAGCCGAACTGCGCGATCGAGAACGTGCCGTCGCACGCCGCCCGGGCACCCTCCGAGAGGCCCGGCCCCTCCTGGCCGAAGAGGAAGCAGACCCGCCGGGGCACGGTCATGGTCTCCAGGTGCGCGCTGCCGGGCAGGTTGTCGATGCCGAGCAGTCGCACGTCGCGCTCCGCGAGGTACGCCGCCAGGTCGGCGGCCGTCTCGTGGTGGCGCACGTGCTGGTAGCGGTCGGTGACCATCGCGCCCCGGCGGTTCCACCGCCGGTTGCCGACAATGTGCACCTCGGCGGCGAGGAACGCGTTGGCCGTGCGGACGATCGTGCCGATGTTGAAGTCGTGCTGCCAGTTCTCGATCGCGACGTGGAAGTCGTGGCGCCGCCTGTCGAGGTCGGCGACGATCGCCGCCACGCTCCAGTAGCGGTAGCGGTCCACGACGTTGCGCCGGTCGCCCTCGGCGAGCAGCACGGGGTCGTACTGCTCCCCCGTCGGGAGCGGCCCCTGCCACGGCCCCACGCCGATCTCGTCGGGGCCGTGCGGCATCGGGTCGTACGGCGCCCGACGGTCCTCGCTCTCCTCCACCACGGCAGCGAGACTACCGACCCGGGCCGACGGCGACCCGGGTACGGTTTGACCGTGACTCCGCTCCTGCTCGAGCTCCACCCGCTGCTCCTGGGCATGGACTGGATGGACCCCAACTGGCTGCTGCAGGAGTTCGGGGGCGCGTTCTTCTGGATCAGCCTGCTGATCGTCTTCGTCGAGTGCGGGCTGTTCTTCCCGTTCCTGCCCGGCGACACCCTGCTCTTCGCGCTCGGGCTGTTCATCACCGGCGAGAAGATCGACATGTTCCCCGGCGGGCCCTTCGTCGAGGTGCTGATCGCCTTCGCCCTGCTCACGAGCGCGGCCGTGCTCGGCAACGTCGCCGGCTACGAGATCGGCCGCGCGATCGGCCCCCCGCTCTACCACCGCGACGGGCGCATCCTGAAGAAGAAGTACTTCGACCAGACGCAGGTCTTCTTCGACAAGCACGGCAGCAAGGCCCTGGTCATCGGCCGGTTCGTGCCGTTCGTGCGGACCTACATCACCGTCGTCGCCGGCGTGACCCGCATGGACCGCCAGCGGTTCTTCAAGTGGAGCCTGGTCGGCGCCGTGCTGTGGGTCGCGAGCATCCTGGCGCTGGGGTACTTCCTCGGGTCCGCGTTCCCCGGCCTCGGTGAGAACATCGACAAGGCGATCGCCCTGATCCTGGCGTTCTCGGTGATCCCGATCGTCTACGAGTGGTGGAAGCACCGCCGCCAGGTCGAGCGCACGGTCGACGACCTGACCTGAGCTAGCCGCGGGCGGCGTCCAGCTGCGCCTTCGTGAGCACGGCACGCACCTCGAGGCCGACGTCGGCGAGCGGGTTCTCCCCCTCCGGGCTCCGGTCGATCGCGCAGACGACGACCTCGACCACCGCGCCGGCCTCGCGCAGGGCCTTCGTCGCGTCCCGCACGGCGCCGCCGGTGGTGATCACGTCCTCGACCAGCGTCACCCGCCGCCCGGCGACGTCCGGGCCCTCGGCGAGCTTGCAGGTGCCGTACTCCTTGGCCTGCTTGCGCACGAACAGCGCGGGGGTCCCGGTGCGGCTGCTCACCATCGTCGCGATCGGGATCCCGCCGAGCTCCAGGCCGCCCAGCAGCTCGGTGTCCTCGGGCAGCAGCGGCACCATCTGCGCGGCCACCCGGGCCAGGAGCTCCGGCTGGGCCTCGAAGAGGTACTTGTCGAAGTACTCCGAGGACACCTGGCCGGAGCGCAGCGTGAACTCCCCGGTCAGGCGGCAGCAGGCGTCGACGTCGGCGGCCAGCGTGGGGTCAGGGGTCGGGTCCATGGTCACGACGGCAGGCTATCGGGCACCCGCCGTACCCTCGGGCGCATGTCTGCTCCTCGGCTCGCGCACCGGCTCGACGGCATCCCGCCCACGATCTTCTCGAGGATGTCGGCCCTGGCCGCGAGCACCGGCTCGGTCAACCTGGGCCAGGGCTTCCCCGACGTCGACGGCCCGCCCGAGGCGATCGCCCACGCGGTGGCGGCGCTCGAGGGCGGGGCCAACCAGTACGCCCCCGGCATCGGCGTGCCCGCCCTGCGGCAGGCGATCGCCCGGCACCAGCAGCGCCACTACGGGCTCGAGCTGGACCCGGACACCGAGGTCGTGGTCACCACCGGCTGCACCGAGGCGGTCGCCGCGGCCCTGCTCGGCCTGGTCGACCCCGGCGACGAGATCGTCGTGCTCGAGCCGTACTACGACTCCTACGTCGCGATGATCCAGATGGCCGGCGGCGTACGGCGCCCGGTCACCCTGCGCGCCCCCGACTACCGCCTCGACCTCGACGAGCTGCGGACCGCGGTGACGCCGCGGACCAGGTTCGTGCTGCTCAACTCGCCGCACAACCCCACCGGCACCGTGCTGAACCGCGCCGAGCTGCAGGCGGTGGCCGAGCTGGCCATCGAGCACGACCTGGTCGTGATCACCGACGAGGTCTACGAGCACCTGGTCTTCGACGAGCACGCGCACGTGCCGATCGCGACCCTGCCGGGCATGGCCGAGCGCACGCTGAGCCTGTCCAGCGCCGGCAAGTCCTACTCGTTCACCGGCTGGAAGGTCGGCTGGGCGACCGGCCCGGCCGCGCTGGTCGGGGCGCTCCTCGCCGCCAAGCAGTGGCTGACCTTCACCTCGGGATCGCCGCTGCAGCCGGCCGTGGCCCACGCGCTGGACGAGCTGCCCGACTTCCCTCGCGAGCTGGCCGCCGACCTCCAGGAGAGGCGCGACCTGCTCTGCGCCGGGCTGGATGCGGCCGGGCTTGCCGTGCGGGTCCCCGAGGGCACCTACTTCGCCACCACCGACGTGCGCGCCCTCGGCTGGGACGACGGCCTCGCCTTCTGCCTCGCCCTGCCCGAGCGGGCCGGGGTCGTCGCGATCCCGGCGCAGGTCTTCTACGACCACCAGGAGGAGGGCCGTCACCTGGTGCGCTGGGCCTTCTGCAAGGAGCGCCCCGTCATCGCCGAGGCGATGCGGCGCCTGAGCGCCGCCGAGCTCCGGGCCTGACTACCCCTTGAACCAGGCGTTGGCGCCGCCGACGTAGAGCAGCACGATCGCGGCGATGCACAGGATCACGTGGAGCAGCGGCACGATCGCCAGCGCCATCACCAGCGAGACCGGGATGGCCAGGGCGGCCGAGACGGTGAGCAGGATCCGCGCCCAGTTGCGGCGGCGCATCACGCAGAACGCCAGCACGATGGCCGCGATCGACCAGACGATGCCGATGACCGCGAAGACCGTGGTGAACGTCTTGACCTCGTCGCGCGACCAGCCCGACGCACTGTCCTGGAAGCCGTCGTAGAACTCGTCGGTCCCGGCCTGGACCGCGACCAGGAGGAACAGCAGGCAGATCAGCGCGATCGCGCTGCCCACCCAGGTCACGACGGCGGCGGCGGTCACGGTGCCGGGGCGCCGGCCCGGGTGCGCCGGCTGGTAGGCGCCCGGCTGGGGCTGGCCATAGGGCTGGCCATAGGGCTGGGGAGGCGGCGCCTCGCCGTAGGGGTTCGGCGAGGGCGGGACGTAGCCGCCGTAGGGGTTGCTCGGGTCGCTCATGCGTCCAACTTTTCCATGACGGTCCCGCTCAGGAGAACCAGGCCCGTACCTCGGGCCGCACCAGCAGCGTGATGGTGACCAGGCAGGCGACGAGCGGCAACGCCATCGCGATGCTGACCACGGCGCCCACGAGCGACGCCGCGGCCGCCCCGGCGGCCGACACCAGCAGGGCCGCGCGCGCCCAGCGCACCCGGCGGAACGCCTGGACGGCGAACCCGATCGCGGCGCCGCCCCACACGAGCAGCACGCCGGCGAGGGCGAGCGTCGCGGAGCGGACCTCGGAGTCACTGATGCCCTCGTCGCGCAGGTCCGGGTTCTGTCGGTACAGCTCCTCGAAGACCACGTCGGGCGCGGCGAGCAGGACCAGCGCGCTGAGCCCCATCACCAGGATCGCCAGCCCGCAGAAGGTCCAGGTCAGGACGCAGGCCCACAGCAGCGCGGGGGGCCGCCCAGCGGCGCGATCGGCCGGCGCGCGCATGGTCATGGGGGCCGTCGTGGGAGCGGGCGTGGGGGCGGGCGCCGATCCGAAGCCGGACATGGCGCGCGGCTCGACCGGCGGCGGAGGCGGCGGCGGGGCCTGGAACATCGACGGCCCGGCCGGCTCGCCCTGCCGCTCCCGCTCCTCGGGGGCCGGCGCGATCCCGTCGAACCAGTCCCGCGCCGGCTGCAGCCACAGCATCACGGCGGCGGCTACCACCACCGCCGGCAGCAGGCCGCCCGCGGCCATGCCGCTGATGAAGAGCGGCACCGCCAGCACCGCCAAGGCGAGGCGCGCACCGCGGGAGCGCTGCAGGACGTGGAAGCCGAGGATCGCCGCGGCGGTGGCACAGGCGCCGGCGACCATGGCCAGGATGCGCAGCATCGTAGTGACGCCGTCGAGGTCGAGGCCCAGCCCGTCACCCGGGGGCTCGGAGAGGAAGGTCTCGATCGAGCGCTGGGTCTCGAGCGAGCCGAGGCCGGCCACGCGCTCGAAGACCAGCGCCACGATCAGCGCCGAGCCGCCCATGATCATCCAGGCGGCCAGGGTGACCTGGCGGGGGCGATGGGGCGCGTCGGTCATGGCCCCATTCCATCAGTGCCGTGCTCAGGTCGCGACGGCGAGGGTCAGCCCTCCGCCGTCCGCGACGTCGACCTTGACGGTGTCGCCGTCGGCCACCTCGCCCCCGATCAGCATCCGCGCGAGCGGGTCGCCGATCGCGGTCTGGACGAGACGGCGCAGCGGGCGGGCGCCGTACGCCGGGTCGTAGCCGGTGTCGGCGAGCCAGGTCTTGGCCTCGGGCGTGACGTCGATGTCGATGCGCCGCACGGCAAGCCGGCGCTCGAGCAGGCCCAGCTGGAGATCGACGATCTGCGCCAGCTCCTCGCGGGTCAGCGCGTCGAACATCACGATGTCGTCGAGACGGTTGAGGAACTCCGGCTTGAAGCTCGACCGCACGACGGCGAGCACCGACTCCTTCTTCTTCTCCGGGTCCAGCAGCGGGTCGACCAGGAAGTGCGAGCCCAGGTTGCTGGTGAGGATCAGGATCGTGTTGCGGAAGTCGACCGTGCGGCCCTGGCCGTCGGTCAGGCGTCCGTCGTCGAGCACCTGGAGCAGGATGTCGAACACCTCGGGGTGCGCCTTCTCGACCTCGTCGAGCAGGACCACCGAGTACGGACGGCGGCGCACCGCCTCGGTCAGCTGGCCGCCCTCGTCATAGCCGACGTAGCCCGGGGGGGCCCCGACCAGGCGCGAGACCGAGTGCTTCTCGGAGTACTCGCTCATGTCGATGCGCACGATCGCGCGCTCGTCGTCGAAGAGGAAGTCGGCCAGCGCCTTGGCGAGCTCGGTCTTGCCGGTGCCGGTGGGGCCCAGGAACAGGAACGAGCCGGTCGGCCGGTTGGGGTCGGCGATGCCGGCGCGCGCGCGGCGTACGGCGTCGCTCACCGAGCGCACCGCCTCATGCTGGCCGATCAGGCGCTGCCCGACGACGGACTCCATCTCCAGCAGCTTCGCGGTCTCGCCCTGCAGCATCCGGCCGGTCGGGATGCCGGTCCAGGCCTCGACCACCTCGGCGATCTGCTCGGCCCCGACCTCCTCGCCGACCAGCGGCTCGATGTCCGGGCGATCGGCCGCCTCGACCTCGCGGATCTGCTCCTCGAGCGCCGGGATCCGTCCGTAGAGGATCTCGCTGGCCTTCTCGAAGTCGCCCTCGCGCTGGAGCCGCTCACTCTCGATGCGCAGCTGGTCCAGCTGGCGGCGCAGCTCGCCCTCGCCCTCGAGGGTCGCCTTCTCGCGCTCCCAGCGCGCCTCCAAGCCGCGCAGCTCCTCCTCGCGGTCGGCCAGGTCGGCGCGCAGGCGCTCCAGGCGCTCGGCGGAGGCCTCGTCGCTCTCGCGCTGGAGCGCGAACTCCTCCATGCGCAGGCGCTCGACGCGGCGCCGGAGCTGGTCGATCTCCTCGGGCGAGGACTCGATCTCCATGCGCAGCCGGGAGGACGCCTCGTCGATCAGGTCGATGGCCTTGTCCGGCAGCTGACGGCCGGGGATGTAGCGGTCGCTGAGCGTGGCCGCGGCCACGAGCGCGGCGTCGGTGATCCGCACGCCGTGGTGGGCCTCGTACTTCTCCTGGATGCCGCGCAGGATCTGGATGGTGTCCTCGACGCTGGGCTCGCCGACGAAGACCTGCTGGAAGCGGCGCTCCAGCGCCGGGTCCTTCTCGATCCGCTCGCGGTACTCGTCGAGGGTCGTCGCCCCGATCATGTGCAGCTCGCCGCGGGCCAGCATCGGCTTGAGCATGTTGCCGGCGTCCATGGAGGAGTCGCCGCCGGCGCCCGCGCCCACGACCGTGTGCAGCTCGTCGATGAAGGTGATGATCTGGCCGCCGCTGTCCTTGATCTCCTCCAGGACCGCCTTGAGCCGCTCCTCGAACTCGCCGCGGTACTTGGCTCCGGCGACCATCGCGGCCAGGTCCAGGCTCAGCACCCGGCGACCCTTGAGCGAGTCGGGGACGTCGCCGGCGACCACGCGCTGCGCCAGGCCCTCGACGACGGCGGTCTTGCCGACGCCGGGCTCGCCGATGAGGACCGGGTTGTTCTTGGTGCGGCGCGAGAGCACCTGCACGACGCGCCGGATCTCGGCGTCGCGGCCGATGACCGGGTCGAGCCGGCCCTCCTGGGCGGCTGCGGTGAGGTCGACGGAGTACTTCTCCAGCGCCTCGTACGTCGACTCGGCGTCCTGGCTGGTCACGCGCCGGTTGCCGCGGACGGCGGTGAGGCTCTCGCGCAGGCCGGCCTCGGTGAGGCCCGCGTCGGTGAGCAGCTTCTGGGCGGGGCTCTCGGTCCCGGCGATCGCGATCAGCAGGTGCTCGGTCGCGACGTAGTCGTCCTTCATGGAGCCGGCCAGGTCGATCGCGCCGGCCAGCACCCGGGTCAGCGCGGCCGAGGCCGCGGGCTGCTGGACGGTGGCGCCGCTGGCCTTGGGCAGGGCGTCGAGGGCCGCGACGGCGCGCGCGGTCAGCGCATCGGCGTCGACGCCGGCCTTGATGACCAGGCTGCGCGCGATGCCGTCCTCCTGGCGGAGGAGGGCCGCGAGCAGGTGGATGGGCTCGGTGGTGGTGTTGCCGGCCGTGGTGGCCGTGAGCTGGGCGGCCTCGATCGCCTCGCGGCTTCGGGTGGTGAACTTGTCAGCGCCGAGCTGGCTCATGACATCTCCTTCCTAGGGTTCTGCTCAGCGGCCGCGACGCCAGACGACGACCGCCTGGCCGCTGTGGGTCTTGCGGAGCACGGGCAGCTTGTTGGGCGACGCGGGGCCCAACGGCGGGCCGGCGAGCGCCTGCCGCAGCGTGTCGCGGGTGCTCTCGAGCTCGGCGCGCAGCTCCTCGTTGCGCGCCGACAGCGCGGCCACCTGGTTCTCCAGCTCGAGGATCCGGCGTACCCCCTCGATGCCGATGCCCGCCGCGGTGAGCTCGGAGATCTCGCGCAGCCGCTCGATGTCCCGCGCGGAGTAGCGGCGCCCACCCCCGACCGTGCGCACGGGGTTGATCAGGCCCAGGCGCTCGTAGGTGCGCAGGGTCTGGGGGTGCAGGCCGGTCAGCTCGGCGGCGACGCTGATGACGAAGACCGCGGCGTCGGGTCCGGGTACCGCGAACGGGTCGCGGGCGGCCATTAGGAGCCCGCCTCGAAGAGGTTGGCCCGCAGCGGCTTGCTCGCCGTCGCCTCCCGGTAGGCCTCGACGGCCGCGCGGGCGGCCTCGTCGAGCACGGCCGGGACCTGGACCTCGACGGTCGCCAGCAGGTCGCCGTAGCTGCCGTCGGACTTGCGCGCCCCCTTGCCGCGGACCCGGAAGGTGCGCCCGTTGGGGGTGCCCGCCGGGATCTTGAGGGTGACCGGGGCGCCGCCCAGGGTGGGGATCTTGATCTCCGCGCCCAGCGCGGCCTCGTCGAAGGAGACCGGCACCGTGAGCGTGAGGTTGTCGGCCTTGCGGGCGAAGATCCGGTGCGGCCTGACCTTGACGACCACGAACAGGTCGCCGGCCGGACCGCCGTTCTCGCCCGCCCCGCCCTTGCCGCGCAGGCGGATGCGCTGGCCGTCCTTGACCCCGGCGGGGATCCGGGCCTGGATCGAGCGCGCCGACATCCCGCGGCCGCTGCCCTGGCAGGTGGGGCACGGCTCGTCGTAGACGAGCTGGCGCCCGCCGCAGTGGGGGCAGGTCTCGTTCATGGAGAACGCGCCGCCCGCCGAGACGGTGACGTAGCCGGCGCCCTCGCACTGAGGACAGATGTGCGGCTTCGTGCCCGGCTTGCCACCGGTGCCCTGACAGTCGGGACAGGGAGCGTCGGAGGTGAGCCGCAGCGAGATCGTGACGCCGTCCATGGCGTCGGTGAAGCCGATCGTCGCGGTCGTCTCCACGTCGGCACCCTTGGTGGGCCGCCGCGCCTGCTGGGTGCGGCGCCCACCTCCGAAGAGGTCTCCGAACATGTCGCCGAAGCCGCCACCGCCGCCGGCCCGGTCGCGGAGCAGGTCGTCGAGGTTGAACCCGCCGCCCGCTCCGCCACCGAAGCCGCCACGGGCGCCCGAGCCGTAGAGCTCACGCAGCTCGTCGTACTTCTTGCGCTTCTCGGCGTCGCCGACCACGTCGTAGGCCTCGGCGACCGCCTTGAACTTCTCGTGCTTGGCGGTGTCCCCGGGGTTGGAGTCGGGGTGGTTGGCGCGCGCGAGCTTGCGGTAGGCCTTCTTGATCTCGTCGGCCGTGGCGTCCTTCTTGACGCCCAGCACCTGGTAGAAGTCCTTCTGCGCCCAGTCGGCGCGGACCCCATCGTCACTCATCGCACACCTCCCTTCTCACTCCCCGTCGGTCGCGTGGCTCGTCGCCGGCGTCGGCGGGTCGACCACCAGCACCTGCGCCGCGCGGACCACGCGGTCGCCGATCTTGTAGCCGGCCTTGGCGATCACCTTGCACGTCGTCACGGTGACCTCGGGGTCCTCACCGATGTGGGAGAGGGCCTCGTGGACCGTCGGGTCGAACGGGTCGCCGACCTCGCCGAAGCGGATCAGGCCCAGGCTCGCCACGACCCGCTCCAGCTGCTCGGCCACGGCCTTGAACCCGCCGTCGAGCTCGTCGTGCTCGCGGGCCCGGTCGATGGTGTCGAGCACCTCGGTGATCGGCGCCAGGGCGGCGTAGGTCGCGTTCTCCCGGAGCAGGTCGCGGTCGCGCTCGACGCGGCGCTTGTAGTTGAGGAACTCGGCCTGCAGTCGCTGCAGGTCCGCGGTCCGCTCCGCCAAGGCCATCTGCGTCACGACCAGCTCGTCCTGCGAGATCACGTCGTCCTCGCCGGGCTCGCCGGCCGGGGCCGAGGAGGCGGCGCCGTCGGCGACGGGCTCCTCCTCGACCTCGGTCTCGTTGGCCATCTCGGAGGCGGCGTCGCCGAAGGACTCGACCGGCTCCTCGTCGCGGTTCACGTGCGGGTCGCTCACTTGGACTGGCCCTCGTCAGCCGGCCCCTCGTCGACGATCTCGGCGTCGACGACGTCGTCGTCGGCCTCGCCCGTCGAGCCGTCGGACCCACCGGCGGCGGCCTGCTCGGCCTCCGCGGCGGCGTACATGGCCGCGCCCATCTTCTGGCTGGACTCACCGAGCTTGGCCACGCCCGTGTTGAGGGTCTCGGCGGACGCCTCGGGGTCCTCCAGCAGCGTCTTCAGCGCGTCGATGTCGCCCTGGACCTCGGTCTTGACGTCCTCGGGCAGCTTCTCGGCGTTGTCGGCGAGGAACTTCTCGGTCGTGTAGACCATCTGGTCAGCCTGGTTGCGGGCCTCGACGGCCTCGCGACGCTTGGCGTCCTCCTCGGCGTACTGCTCGGCCTCCTTGACCATGCGGTCGATCTCGTCCTTGGACAGCGCGGAGCCGCCGGAGATCGTCATCGACTGCTCCTTGCCGGAGCCCTGGTCCTTGGCGGACACGTGGACGATGCCGTTGGCGTCGATGTCGAAGGTGACCTCGATCTTCGGGATGCCGCGCGGCGCCGGGGGCAGGCCGGTGAGCTCGAAGTTGCCCAGGGGCTGGTTCTGCGACCACATCTGGCGCTCGCCCTGGGCCACCTTGATCTCGACCGAAGGCTGGTTGTCGTCGGCGGTCGTGAAGATCTCCGAGCGCTTGGTCGGGATCGTGGTGTTGCGCTCGATCAGGGTGGTCATGACGCCGCCCTTGGTCTCGATGCCCAGCGACAGCGGGGTCACGTCGAGCAGCAGCACGTCCTTGACCTCGCCCTTGAGCACGCCGGCCTGGAGCGCGGCACCCACGGCGACGACCTCGTCGGGGTTGACGCCCTTGTTGGGCTGCTTGCCCCCGAGGAGCTCGGTCACCAGCTCGCTCACGGCGGGCATCCGGGTGGAGCCACCGACGAGCACGACGTGGTCGATCTTGTCGATCGCGACGCCACCGTCCTTGAGGACGTTCTGGAAGGGCGCCTTGGTGCGGTCGAGCAGGTCCGCGGTCATCTTCTGGAACTCGCTGCGGGTCAGCCGCTCCTCGAAGTGCAGCGGGCCGGACTCGCCGTGGGTGATGTAGGGCAGGTGGATCGTGGTCTCGCTCGAGGACGACAGCTCGATCTTCGCCTTCTCCGCGGCCTCCTGGAGGCGCTGCTTGGCGATCTTGTCGGCCGCGAGGTCGACGCCGTTGTTGTCCTTGAACTTCTTGACCATCCACTCCACGACGCGGTTGTCCCAGTCGTCACCGCCGAGGTGGTTGTCTCCCGAGGTCGCCTTGACCTCGACGACGCCCTCGCCGATCTCCAGCAGGGACACGTCGAACGTGCCGCCACCGAGGTCGAAGACCAGGATCGTCTGGTCGTCGCCCTTGTCGAGGCCGTAGGCGAGCGCCGCCGCGGTGGGCTCGTTGACGATGCGGCTCACGTTGAGGCCCGCGATCTCGCCGGCCTCCTTCGTGGCCTGGCGCTGCGCGTCGGAGAAGTACGCAGGGACGGTGATGACCGCGTCGGTCACCGGCTCGCCGAGGTAGGCCTCCGCGTCCCGCTTCAGCTTCTGCAGCACGAACGCGCTGATCTGCTGGGGGGTGAAGTCCTTGTCGTCGATCCGCTGCTTCCAGTCGGTGCCCATGTGGCGCTTGACCGAGCGGATGGTGCGGTCCACGTTGGTGACCGCCTGGCGCTTCGCGACCTCGCCCACCAGCACCTCGCCGGACTTCGCGAACGCGACGACCGACGGAGTGGTGCGGGCACCTTCCGCATTGGCGATGACGGTGGGCTCGCCACCCTCGAGGACCGCGACGACGCTGTTCGTCGTCCCGAGGTCGATGCCGACAGCACGTGCCATGAGTTGTACCTCCGTGATGAGGCCCCGAAGGGCCGGGGTTGAAGACTTATGGGTCTCAGTCTGGCAGAGAAGTTGAGTCGGCTCAACTCAACTTCGCTTCTGACGGTACAACCGGAGGTCTGGCGGGGATGTTCCGCCTCACCCGGGTGCCCAGATGTGACCTGGGCTACGCCGAGAGGGCGCGCGCGGGGATCGCGTCAACGGAGGGACTTGCCGTACCAAAGGTCGGAGAACGGCCCACCGGAGTGGGCCGGCCGCTCGGTGTAGCCAAGGGACAGGTAGAGCCGCTGCGATTCAACGAGATCGTTGCGGGTGTCGAGACGTAGCGCGGCGATCCCCATGATGCGGGCTCGCTCTTCGACCTCCAGCATCAAGCGGCGGCCCAGTCCCCGGCCACGCAACCGCAGACGACGTCGACACCGATTCGGGCCACGAGGAACACGCCATGGGGCGCGACGAGGTCGTCACTCGGATGCTGCGACAGCGCAGCCTGAAGTTCGTCGGCGGTAACGGGCCGGCCGTAGTACCGACTGGCGACATCGTGGAGGTAGGCCCGCATGGCCTGCACAGCCGCTGCGGAGGTCGGCGCTACCGCGCTGACGCCGACCCCGTCCGGACTCGCCTCGCCGCTCACGCTCCACCTCCTGTCACGTTGCGTCGGTGATGGCGGCAGGTAGCTGCAATCTCCCGGCGGTCAGCCGGTATCGGCAGCGTAGGTGAGGTCGGTGGTGCCCTGGGGGGTGGTGAGGAGTCTCTGGCCGTGGGGGTCGTGCCAGAGGTAGGTGCCGGGGGCGAGTGGTCGGTAGGTCCAGCCGGCGTGGGTTTTGAGGCGGTGGTGATATCGGCACAGGGCGGCGAGGTTGCACTCGCAGGTCGGGCCGCCGTGGTCGTAGGGGGTGATGTGGTCGAGGTCGCAGGCCCGGGCCGGGCGCGTGCACCAGGGGAACACGCAGGTCAGGTCGCGCAGGCGGACCTTCTCGGCGGTCAGCGGGGAGGGGGTGTAGGGGTCGGTCTGGCCGGGGCTGTGGCCGGTGCCGTCGCAGTGGTCGGTGAGGTCGATGACGGGGCGGACGGTGACGAAGCGGTCGTTGCGGGCGAGCCACTCGCGCACGGTGTCGACCAGCCAGGTGCGCCCGGTCTCGTCGGTGGCGACGGGGTCGCAGCCCAGGGGCGCGTCGCCGCTCAAGTGGAGGTAGGCCACGATCGCCTTGGTCGGCGCCGGCGGCTCGTCGCCGTTGATCAAGGCGAGCGCACCGGGAGGGTCGGCGAGGATGCCGATCGCCATCGCGCGGCGTACGTCGAGGGGCTCGGTGCAGCCGTCGCGCAGCAGCGCGACCGCGACCAGGGACAGGGCGCGGTCGAAGTCGGTGAGGTCGGACCAGTCGGCGCGCAGGGTCATCTCGGCGACGCCGGTGTGGTTGAGCGAGCCCTCGTGCACGGTGGCGTGGCGGTGGTCGAGGGCCTCGAGCTGCTCGGCCTCGCGCTGCTCGGGGTAGAGCCGCAGCATCGCCTCGTCCAGGACCTTCTCCAGGGTGGTGGCGCCGACCTGGTGGGCGCGCTCGGCGACCTCGAGGTCGACGTAGGCGGCCACGTCGGCGGGCTTGCCGAGCACGGCTTGGGCGATCCGGCGCGCCCGCCAGACCGGGACCTGGCCGGCCAGCACGCGGGCGTGGACGCGGGGCAGGCGGTGGGCCAGGGTCAGGGCGTCGCGCAGGTAGGCCCTGCCCGCGGTGGTGGTCATCTGGTTGGCCACCGCGAACGCGGCCGGCGCGTCCCAGGCCAGGCGCGGGAGCCCGAACCACTCCAGCACCCCGGGGTCGGTCAGGTCCTCGACGTGCGGCGCGCCGTCGTGGTACGCGCCGCGGCTGCGGGCGGCGTGCCAGGTGTCGTCGGCGGGGTCCTCGAGGTGGGTGTGGGCCCAGGCCAGGCCGAGTCGCAGCAGGTCGGCCTCGGCGGCGTCGGCGCGGGCCCGGGTCTCGCGGACGGCGGCGATCAGGTCCTCGGGCGCGCCTGGCCCATCGGCGTTCGGCCGGTGGTCGTCGAGGTGCGCGATGGACATGGTCCATACTAACCGAACAGGTGTTCGATCGTCAATGGTTATGCAGACCTTTTACGCGAGGTCACGGGCATCGCGCTGGGTCTCGAGGCTCAGGCGCCAGGGCGCCTTCGCACCTCGACCACCGAGGGCCAGCCGGGGCGCCTTCGCACCTCGACCACCGAGGGCGGAGGGCAGGATGGGGGGATGAGGTGGGCGTGGGTGGTCATGGTGGTGGCGTTGTCCGGCTGCACGAGCCAGGCGGAGCCCGAGGCCGAGCCGTCTCCGGCGGACCGCTCCACAGCCACCGGCTCCCCCAGCCGGTCGTCCGGCCCGTCGCCCACCCCGACACCGACTCCCACACCGCGACCGCGCGTGACGCCCGACGACCTGGACGTGAGCACCGCGCTGCGCGCCGTGCGGCACCTGGCGGGCGAGATCGGGCCGCGGCCCGGGACGACCCCGGCGTACTTCCGGGCGGCCGCGTGGGTCGAGCGCCGCTTCACCGAGAGCGGGTGGCGGGTGGAGCGGCAGCGCTTTCCCACACCGGCGGGCTACTCGTGGAACGGACCGGTCGAGGCGGGACCCTCGGTGAACCTCATCGCCACGCACGGCACGCCGCGGCCGGGGAGGCCGTGGCTGCTGGTCGGCGCGCACCTCGACACCGTCGTCGACGCGCCCGGGGCGGAGGACAACGGGTCGGGGGTCGGGGTCCTGCTCGCGGTCGCCGAGGCGCTCCAGGACACGCGCAGCCGGCTGCCCGTGGTGCTGGTCGCGTTCGGCTCGGAGGAGCCCCGCGGCGAGGGCGACGCCCACCACCACTACGGCTCACGCGCCTACGTCGCCTCCCTCACCGCGCAGCAGCGGCGCAGCCTCGCCGGGATGGTCTCGCTGGACCGGGTCGGCGTCGGAGAGGTGCTGCCGGTCGGCAGCCCGGCCGAGCCCAACGCCCTGACCGACGAGCTCGTCGCGGCGGCGCGCAGGGCCGGGGTGGAGACGGTCCTCGACCCGTTCCAGACGTCCAGCGACCACTGGTCGTTCGTGCGCGCGGGTCTGCCGGGCGCCCGCCTCGGCAGCACGTCGTACGCCGCCTACCACGACCGCACCGACACCCCCGAGGTCGTGCAGCGCGCTCAGCTCGAGCGGACCGCACGCACGGTTCTCGCCTGGCTGGGTTGAGGCCTCAGCGCGAGGCGCGCCAGAGGCCCAGGCCGACGTCGACCAGGCTCACGCGCGGCAGGCCGGCGACCTCGGCCAGCGGGATCCACCGCGCCTCGTCGGTGCTGCCGTCGACCTCGGCAGTGAGCTCCCCGCCGATGATGCGCGCCTCGTAGACCACCCGCACCGCCTTCATCGGCCGGTCGGTGTCGGCGATGCGGCGCTCGACGGGGATCACGTAGGAGTCCACCCCGAGCAGCGCCCCCAGCTCCACGTCGTAGCCGGTCTCCTCGCGAACCTCCCGCACCGCGCCCGCGGCGGCCTGCTCCTCGAGGTCGACGCCGCCGCCGGGCAGCGTCCAGCGCTTCTCCTCGCCCTCGTTCCACAGGGCGAGGAGGACCCGGTCCCGGTCGTCCACGATGACGGCATAGGCCGCGAGCCGGGTGTCGTACTCGGTGTAGTGCACACCCCATCATGGAATACGACGGCGCCGCGGCGGGTATTCGGCCTCCTATGAGCGTTCCGACGATCACCCTCAACGACCAGACCACCATCCCGCAGCTCGGCTTCGGCGTCTTCCAGGTCCCGCCGGCGCAGACGGCGGCCACGGTGGCCACCGCGCTCGAGGTGGGCTACCGCCACCTCGACACCGCCCAGATGTACGGCAACGAGGAGGGCGTGGGGCAGGGCATCGCCGCCTCGGGGATCGCCCGCGAGGAGCTCTACGTCACCACCAAGCTGAACAACAACAACCACCGGCCCGACGACGTACGGCGCAGCTTCGAGGAGTCGTTCGAGCGACTCGGCCTGGACTACATCGACCTGTTCCTCATCCACTGGCCGCTGCCCACGCGCTACAGCGGCGACTACGTCTCGACGTGGAAGGCCATGACCGAGCTGACGCAGGACAGGCGACTGCGCTCCGTGGGCGTCTCCAACTTCCACCCCGAGCACCTAGACCGGATCATCGACGCGACGGGGGTCCTGCCCGCCGTCAACCAGATCGAGGCGCACCCCTATCTGCCCAACGACGAGGTCCGGGCCGCCTCCCACAAGCGCGGCATCACCGTCGAGGCCTGGTCGCCCATCGCCCAGGGCAAGGTGATGGACGACGAGGTGATCCGCAAGATCGCCCAGCGCCACGGCAAGACGCCCTCGCAGGTGACGTTGCGCTGGCACATCGAGCGCGGGGACGTGGTCTTCCCCAAGTCGATGCACGAGGAGCGGATGCGCGAGAACTTCGAGATCTTCGACTTCCGGCTCTCCCCGGACGAGGTCGAGGCCATCCGCCGCCTCGACCAGGGCGAGGCCGGTCGCATCGGCCCCAACCCGGAGACGATGGACTGGATCCCGAGCTGAGCTCGACTCCCTCAGATCAGCGGATCGTCACGCGGATCTCGTTGGAGGCCTCGCCGCTGTCGGTGTCGACGACGCGGAAGCGGTTCTTGCCCACCTGGCTGGTCTGGATGTACGTCGTGAACGTCTCGTTGCTCACCGAGGCCGTGACCGGGAAGATCCCCCAGTCGTCGCCCTCCCACTGCTGCACCTGCAGGATCGCGCCCTCGCCGTCGGGGTAGGTGCCCCGCAGGTAGATCCGCTCCATGGAGCCGACCTCGGAGGCGTCGGAGGTCAGCGAGATCGCGGTCTCCGGCTCCTCCGACTTGCTCGACGGTGGCGGACCTCCCTCGCCCCCGGGGTCCGGGGCGAGCGTGATCTGCGGGCCGGTGTCGCGCTCGGTGGGCGAGGGGGTCGGCAGGTACATCGTCTCCCCGCCGCTGCTTCCGTCGCTGGCGGCGGCGTCGCCGTCCAGGCCGATCAGCCGCTTCGCCAGGAGCGCGCCGCCGCCGAGGATCAGGCCGACGGCGAGCGCCACGGCGACCAGGGCGACGAGACCCTCCAGGACGGGGCGCCCCTCGCGCGGGGTGGGTTCTTCGTCGGCCACGTGCGGTCTCCCTGGATGGTGGTGCGGTGCGCCCATTGTCGGGGACCGGGTCAAGGGGACCACACGACCCCGCCGCCCCGGGTCTCAGCCGGCCCCGATCACAGCCCGCGCTTCCACACGACCTCCTCGTGCAGGCGCTCGCTGCGCCAGCCGCCGGGCGTGCGCACCAGCGCGTGGTGGTAGATCCCGCCGAGCTCGACGATCCGCTCACCTCCGGCGCCGTCGTCCACCGGCATCGGGTTGTGGAAGTACGCCGCGCAGGTGGCGGCGTCGCCGTCGACGTCAATGTCGAGCTGCCCGAGCGTGTGCATGCGCCGAGGGAAGAAGGCCGGCAGCACCTCGGCCAGCCACGGCTTGACCTCGGCGTACCCCCCGGCGATCCCGCCCGACTGCGTGTAGTCGATCTGCGCGTCGGGCGTGAACACCGTGTCGAGCCGGTCCCAGTCGCCGGTGTCGATGGCGCGCGTGTAGCGAGTCAGCACGTCGGCGATCTCGGCCCGGTCACTGAGCGTCTGCTGGTCCACCAGCGCACTCTGGCACAGAACTGGAACACGTTCTACTCTGTGGCCCATGAGGTTCACCTACGCCGAGGCCATGACCCAGGCGACGTTCTACGCCCCGCTGGCCCAGGCGGCAGAGGCCGCCGGCTACACGAGCATGACGGTGGCCGACAGCCTGATCTACCCGAAGAGCTCCGACTCCCGCTACCCCTACACCGACACCGGCGACCGGGCGTTCCTCGAGGACAAGGAGTTCATCGAGACCATGGTGCTGTGCGCGCACCTGTTCGCGGTGACGACCACGCTGCGGCTCACGCCGTTCGTGCTCAAGCTGCCGGTCCGCCCGCCGGTCCTGGTCGCCAAGCAGGCCTCGTCGCTGGCCTTCCTCTCCGACAACCGCCTCGGCCTGGGCGTCGGCATCTCGCCGTGGCCCGAGGACTTCGCCAACCTCGGGGTCGACTGGGCCCGCCGCGGCAAGCGCATGGACGAGTGCATGGACATCCTGCGCGGCCTCACCACGGGCGAGTTCTTCTCCTACGACGGCGACTTCTACACGATCGACGAGCTCAAGCAGACCCCCGGCGCCAGCAAGCCGATCCCGCTGCTCGTGGGCGGCCACGCCGACAACGCCCTGCGCCGCGCGGTGCTCAAGGGCGACGGCTGGATGCACGCCGGCGGCGACGGCGAGGAGCTCGACCGGCTGCTCGCCCGCCTCGCCGAGATCCGCCGAGAGGAGGAGGACACGCGCGACGACTTCGAGGTGCACGTCATCTCCTACGACGCCTACGACGTCGACGGCGTCAAGCGCCTGGCGGACAAGGGCGTCACCGACTGCATCGTCGGCTTCCGCGTGCCCTACGTCATGGGCACCGACCCCGAGCCCCTGCAGGACAAGGTCGACCACCTGAACCGCTACGCCGAGCAGATCATCGGCAAGGTCGGCGATGTCTGAGTCGCTCGGGCTGACGACGGTCCTGCAGGACGCGATCGCGGAGGCGGAGGAGCTGATCGCCCACGCGCCGTTCATCCGCACCGAGCAGGACCGGCTCGAGGGCTACGACTACCTGGCCGGGCGGATCCGGATGGCCATGCAGACGGCGTTCGACTACGACCTCGAGCGGCCGCTGTTCGTCAACCCGACCCACCAGTTCTCGCGGCAGGGCCTGGACAACCCCGACGCCGTCTACCTCCACGCCTACCTCCGCGAGGGGGTGGAGTACGTCGTGCGCGGTCGCCGCGGCACGAGCGCCGACCTGTCCTTCCAGGTCATGGGCGGCGCCTACACCGCCGACTCCGCGGCCACCTCGCTGCTGGCCTTCGACGATCGCGAGCTGGAGATCGCCGACGACGGCACGTTCCAGTTCACCTACGTCGCCGAGCCCGGCGCCAAGACCATGATCGTGCGGGAGGTCTTCAACGACTGGGACACCGAGGAGCGGGGCCTGCTCACCATCGAGCGCCCCGACCGACTCGGGCGACCGGCCCGGCCGCTGACCCAGGATCTGCTGCGCAAGCAGTACGAGGTCGCGGCGCGCAGCCTGGTCGGCAGCATCCAGACGTGGTTCGCCTTCCCGCAGCTCTTCCAGTACCAGGAGCCGGTCAACACCCTGAGCGCACCGCGGTCCACCCCGGGCGGTCTGGCGTCGCAGCGCTCGTCGATCGGGCACTACGAGCTGGCCGAGGACGAGGCGCTGGTGGTCACGGTGCCGGAGTGCACCGACTGCAGCTACCAGGGCATCCAGATCGGCTCGGACTGGTACGCCTCGACCGACTACGAGACCCACCAGACCTCGCTGACCAAGGCGCAGGCCGTCACCGACCCCGACGGGCGGATGCGCTTCGTCGTCTCCGAGCGACCCCCCCTGGGTGAGGGCCGCGCGATCGCCAACTGGCTCGAGACCACCGGGCACCGCACCGGCTCGATGATGCTGCGCTGGCAGCGCCTCGAGCGCGACCTCACCCAGGACTCCGACGGACCCACCGTCGAGCGCGTCAGGCTCGCCGACGTACCCGACCTGCTGCCGCACCTCGCCCCGCTCACCACCGAGGAGTACGCCGGGCGCATCGCCGCCCGGCAGCGCTCCGTCGCCCGAAGGATGATCAGTTGAGCGAGCTCGGACTGGCCAAGGCCCACGACACCTCGATCGAGGAGCGCTACACCCCGGCACCTCTGCTGAGGGGCAAGGTCCTCGTGATCTCCGGCATCGGCCCCGGACTGGGCCGGTCGCTGGCCGAGGAGGCCGCCAGGATGGGCGCCGACCTGGTGGTCGCCAGCCGGACCGAGTCGCGCCTGCGGGCACTGCAGGAGGAGCTCGAGGCTCACGGGGGCAGGGTCGTCAGCGTGGTCACCGACGTGACCGACGAGGACTCGCGCGTCCACCTGCGCGACCGGACCCTCGAGGCGTTCGGCCGCGTCGACTGCGTCATCAACAACGCGTTCACCATCCCGCCGATGGACCCGATCACCCAGATCGAGCCCCGCAGGCTGGCGAAGGTCAACGAGACCAATGTCTTCGCCCCGCTGCGGCTCTCGGCGCTCTTCGCCGACGCGCTGGCAGACAGCACGGGGTCGATCATCATGCTCAACTCCTGCGTCTCGTTCAGCTCGCAGCCCGAATACGCCGGCTACAAGCTGTCCAAGGGGGCACTGGAGCACCTCGCGTCGTCGCTGGCCACCGAGCTGGGGCCGCGCGGCATCCGGGTCAACAGCGTCGCTCCGTCTTACATCTACGAGGACGTCAACCGCGGCTACTTCGACTACCTCGCCGCCGTCGAGGGCAAGACCCACGAGGAGGTCTACGCCGAGCGGGCCGCGCCCACCGACCTCAAGCGACTGGCCTCTGCTCAGGAGGTGGCGCGGGCCACGCTCTTCCTCGCCAGCGACCTGGCCTCCGCGGTCACCGGGCAGATGCTGACCGTCGACTGCGGCGAGTTCCACAGCTGACATGAGCGACAACGTCATGGTGCGCGAGCGGCCCGACGTCGGCTCGTACGACGACATCGTCGCGGCCGCCGTCCGGACCACCGGGCTGTCGGACTTCGGGGGCACCGCGCACGAGGAGGGGCTGCGGGTCCTGGTCGAGGACCTGGCCTCGCCGGAGGCGGGGCTGACGCCGCGCGGCAACTACTTCCAGCGCTCGGAGGTGAAGTCGGCACTGGTCGGGGCGCTGCTCACCCAGGCCCAGCTCGCCGCCCACCCCGAGCATGCCGACGTGCCCATCGAGCGGCCGGTGTTCGTCATGGGGCTGCCGCGCACCGGCACGACCGCGCTGCACCGGCTGCTGCACGCCGACCCCGCGGCGCAGGGGCTGGAGATGTGGCTGACGCAGTACCCGCAGCCGCGGCCGCCGCGCGAGACCTGGGAGTCGGACCCGATCTTCACCGCGATGCAGCAGGCGTTCACGGCCCACCACGTCGAGTCGCCGGGGTTCATGGGCATCCACTACATGGATGCGACCACGGTCGAGGAGTGCTGGCGGCTGCTGCGCCAGACCGGCAAGTCGCACTCCTACGAGTCGCTGGCCCACGTCCCGCGCTACACCGCCTGGCTGGCCGACCAGGACTGGACCGACGCCTACGCGCGTCACCGGGCGAACCTCCAGCTGGTCGGACTCCACGACCCCGACAAGCGGTGGGTGCTCAAGAACCCCTCGCACCTGACGGCGCTCGACGCGCTCATGGCCGTCTACCCGGACGCCTTGGTCGTCTACACCCACCGCGACCCCGTCGTGTGCCTCGCCTCGTCCTGCTCGCTGTCCGCCGAGACCACGGCCGGCCACTCGACGACGTACGTCGGAGACGTCATCGGCCGGACCCAGCTCGACCTGTGGGCGCGGGCCTTCCACGCCTTCCACGACGCGCGGCCGACCTACGACCAGGCGCAGTTCGCCGACGTCGCCTTCTCCGACCTGGTCTCCGACCCGCTCGGCACGATGCGCGGCGTCTACGAGCGCTTCGACCTCGACTGGACCCCGCAGGCCGAGGCGGCGATCACCGAGATCGACCGCGAGTCGAGGTCGGGCTCCGCCAAGCCGTCTCACCGCTACGACCTCGCCGACTACGGCTTGGCGGAGGCCGAGGTGCGTCGGGCCTTCGACCGCTGACGCTCCCGTCCACAGGCGGCGCAGGCCCCGGTTTGCGGGGTACGCCGACGCGAGCAGCCTCCGGGTATGTTCACCACCACCCGCCACCCCCATGTCCGCCGCTGACCTCGGGATCGCGCTGCCGCCGTCGTGGCGGCAGCGCGCCGACCCCGATCACGGCGTGCTCGTCACCGCCCGCGCTTCGTCACTGCCGGCCAGCGGCGTGCGCCCCGAGCTCACGCTCGCCTGCGTCCCGGTCGATCGCCCGCTCGAGGAGTGGCGCGCCGAGGCGATGCGCGATCTCGAGGCCCGGCTTGAGGACTTCGACCTCGAGGACGACGACGAGTTCGACCTCTTCGGCCACGCCGTCGCCTATCGCCGCTTCGCGCACCGGCTCGGCACCGCCGACCTGCTCTGTGACCAGTGGGCGTGGCGGGTCGGGTCCGTGGGGGTGACTCTCACCTGCTCGGTCGCCCGGGAGGACTACTGGGACTACTGCGACGTGTTCGAGGCGATCGCCGAGACCGTCGACGTCAGCCCGCTCGCCGCCTGACCCGGGCGCGCCGACGCGCGCTCACAGCGCCTTGGTCCGCCCGCCGTCGGCATCGAGGATCGCTCCGTGGACGAGCCCCGAGGCGGGCGACAGCAGGAAGGCGGCGAGCCCAGCGATGTCCTCGGGCGTTCCCAGGCGGCAGACGTGGTCGCGCTGCTCCATCGCGGCGATCTCCTCGTCCAGCGTGATGCCGGCGGTCTCCGCCCGCAGGGTCAGCATCGCCACGAGCCGCGGGGTCAGCACCGCACCCGGGTTGATGGCGTTGACCCGCACCCCGTCGCCGACCCCCCGGTCGGCGAAGACCTTGGTAAGGGCCAGGAGCGCGGCACTGAGCGGACCGGTCATCGCGACGGCGTCGCTCGGCGTCCTGGCACCGATGCCGCCGATGTTGAGGATCGCGCCGCGTCGAGCCGCGAGCGCCGGCCATGCCGCGCGCATCAGCCTCAGTGCACCGAAGACCTTGACCTCGAAGCCGACGACCCACTCCTCGTCGCTCAGCGTGCTAGTCGTGCCGAACCGGGTGGCGCTCGCGCAGTTGACCAGGGCGTCGATCCGCCCGCGCCACCCGAGCACCTCCTGCACCGACCGCTCGACGTCCTCGACGCTGCGCACGTCGCATACCACGGGAAGCGACCGCTCCCCGATCTCCTCCTGGAGGGTCGCCAGCCGTTCTCGCGAGCGAGCCAAGGCAGCGACGCGATAGCCGTCGGCCGCCAGGCGCAGCGCGATCGCCCGGCCGATCCCCTCGCTGGCGCCCGTCACGATCGCGACCCGGTCCGTCGCCTGGCCGGGTGCCAGGGCGACCTCGGAGTCAGGCACGAGCCTCCCGCCGGAGCTCGTCGGGGACCCAGCTCGGCGAGCGCTTCTCGATGAAGGCCGCGAAGCCTTCGCGGGACTCCGGGCGCTGCAGGCTGTCGAACATCGCGATCCGGTCGTGCAGGCCGACGTACTGGTCCAGCACCCGCTTCACGTCGCGTCGGGCCAGGGGTGCCGTCTGGCACACCTGTCCCAGGACCTGAGTCGCCTCCTCCAGCAGCCGCTCGTGAGCCGCGACCCGGCTGACCAGGCCCCACTCGAGTGCCTCGGTCGCCGTGAGCGTGCGTCCGGTGAGCATCAGGTCGCGGGTGCGCACCGGCCCCACCAGCCGGGTGAGGACCTGGGCGTAGTAGGTGTCCGAGATCCCCCGCAGCAGCTCCGGGACCCGGAAGGTGGCGCGCTCGCTGACCACGGCGAGGTCCGAGCAGAGGGAGATCATGAGCCCGCCACCCTGGCAGATCCCGTTGACCGCCGACACGACCGGCTTGATGCTCTGCCGCAGCACGTCGAAGGGGAGGACGTCGATCGCCCCGGGCACACCGCCCAGGTGCAGCCAGTTGTCACCGGACCCCTTGCCCAGGTCGCCGCCCGGGATGAAGACGTCGTCGATCCCGGTGATCACCAGGCCGGCGAGGTCGGGGTCGGCGTCGACGCGGCGCACGGCGTAACGGATGCCGAAGTACATCGCGGGGGTGAGCGCGTTGCGGGCCTCCGGCCTGTCGACGACCACGCGCGCAAAGGGGCCCTCGCGCTCGAACCGCAGGTAGGGGGTGCCGAGCCAGTCTCCCTCTGGTGGGCGGGGCCCGGCCTCGACGGCGTGGTCCTGGGCCATGAGCAACTCCCTCGTCCGACGGCTAACTATTGCTAAATCATATAACGGTATTGAGTCGATGCTTCGCGCACCCGGACTCGGTGGCGGCGGCCACGCACACGTCGTGCATCGAGACGTCCAGGAGGGCGCCACTCCCCCGGGCGAGCTGCACCGCGACCGCGGCGGCGGCCGCCGCACCGGTGAGGGGATCGGCGAGGGCGTCTCCGACCGCGCGCGGCCCGCGCTCGGTGCGTACGACGAGCCCGGCCCCGGCGGCCACGTCGTCGCCGAAGCCGACCCGCATCCCGTCCGCGCCCTCACGCCCGTAGGCCGTGATGCTGGCCCAGACGACGCCCCGCGCGACGTGCTCCTCGGCCACGACGCCGAGCTGGCGCAGCGCTCGGGGCCGGCTGGCCTCGATGACGACGTCCGCGGCTCCGATCAGCTCGTGGAGCCGTTCGATCTCGGTCCCGAAGTCGAGGACGACGGACTCCTGGCCGGCGTGGAGCCGCTCGTAGAAGGCGGGCGGACCCAGCCGGGCACCGTCGGGACGAGCGGCACTCTCGACCTTGGTCACCTCGGCGCCCAGGAGGCCGAGCAGACGCGCCGCCAGCGGGCCCGCCCAGAGCGCGGAGAGATCGACGACGCGCGGGCGGGGACGGAGCCGGCGCTCTCCCCCCGACGTGACGACCACCGGGGGGCGCCGGATCGCCGGATCACCCGAGGGGATCCGGGCAGCGGGCATCCCGAGCACGACCGCGCGCGCTTCGGCGGCCGCGACCGGCTGACCGCGGAGCCAGTCGGCCACCACCGACCAGCAGGCCTCCGGGTCCGCGTCGTCCGCGGGCCGCTGCACGAGGGCAGGCACCAGCTCCCGGTCGCTGTCCCGGGCCAGCGACAGCCCGAGCCAGCCGTCCGCGGCCGCCAGGATCCGGAACGCGCGGCGCGGGACGAAGTCGCTCCCGGCGAGGAGCGCTCGCTCGTCGAGCACCTCCACCCCGGGGAGCGCCAGGTCCGGGGCGTGGGAGGCGAGCACGGCGAGGCTGTGGCGCACACTGGCCTCGGCCGCCGCGCGTACCTCACTCGCGGACTTCATCGACCAGCCCCCAGCGCCGGGCCGCGGCCAACGGCAGCGGTCGACCGCTCATCGCGAGATAGGCGGTGCGCCACGGGCCGATGCGCCGAGTCACGCCCACCGTCCCCCCGGCGCCGGGCACCAGTCCCATCCCCAGCTCCGGGAGCAGGATCCGCGCGTCCGACCGGGCGACCACCGTGCCGGCGTACGACGCGATCTCGATGCCGGCGCCGACGCAGGCACCGTGGAGCACCACCGTGACCCGCTCCCGGACCCGATGCAGGCGGGCGGCGACCGAGCGGTCCGTCCGGATCAGGTGGGCGATCGTCGGATCGGCGCTCAGCCCGAACTCGTCGAGGTCGCCGCCGCTGCAGAACGAGCGCCCGGCGCCGCGCAGGGTCACCGCGGTGATCGTCGGGTCGGCGGCGACGAGGTCGAACGCCTCGGCCAGGCCGTCGCGCACGTCCCGGCTGAACGCGTTGTGCCGCTCCGGACGGTTCAGCAGCACGAGGAGCTCGTGACCGTGCCGCTCGACGACCACCGGCTCGCCCACGGGCTCGGCGCCGGGCTTGCGCGCCCGCCCCTCGAGCCAGCGCGCGAACTCCGGCCCGGCCATCAGCATCGAGTACGCCAGCGACTCGGCCGTCAGCCCCTCGGCGACCGAGGCGTGCGCGGTCAGCGGGAGCAGGCCCGCGAGGACGCGGGTGGCCCTCGGCGAGTGCCGGGCGGTGGCCACCACCTGTGCGAGCTCGGCATCGACGTCGGCGACTCCGGCCTGCCAGGGGGCCGCCTCCGCCTCCTGCGGCACGAGCGTCGTGGTCAGCACCCTGCCGAGAGCCTCGCGACCCGGACCGACGCCCGAGCGTCCCACGCCGACCACCGGCACGGCGCTCGCGGCGACCGCGGCCGCGGCGCGGTCAAGCACACCACTGGCCTCGGACCCGCCGAGCTCGACCACGACGAGGGCCGGGGTCGGCATACCGTCCCTCAGGCGCAGGCCGTCGGCGAGCACCGCCGGGAGGTCCTCCACCCCGACGGTGACGACATCCGGCACGGCTCAGCCCCCTCGTCGGCGATCGCGGGCTAGCGGTGCACCCACCCCTGGTCGTACCAGATCGTCTTCAGCATCGTCACCGGGACGCCCCAGGTCTCGATGTAGGTGACGCCTTCCGGGCCGGCCGTCATCGTGTAGGGAGTGCCGGCCCGGCTGGTGAAGATGTCACCCGGGCCGATGACCACCGTCTGCAGCGCGTCGTCCTCGCCGTACTCGATGCTGTACTCGCCCTGGAACACGACGAGCGTCTCGTCGATGTTGTGCTCGTGCCGCGGGACCATGAAGTTCGGGACGACGCGGAGCACGTTGCGGTTGAAGGCCGGGACGTCGATCGGCTTCCTGCAGACGAACATGTTCTCGCCGAACGTCGCCGCGAAGTCGACCGGCGCGTCGGCGAGCAGCCCGCCGTCGACCCACAGGTACGTCGGGCTGTCCTGCTGATCGAGGTTCATCGGCGTCCAGCCCTCGTCGTCGACGAGGCTGGCGTAGTGGAGGACCATGCCGCGCATCCTTCACCGAGACCACCCCAGATCACGCCCGGATGTCCTGATCAGCGGAACCGGGATCCGGCGCCAGTGCCCGGATCGCGACCACCTCCGTTGACATTTCACCCGCACACAGAGTTAGATCATATTACTGTTTGTGATGGGGGTTACATTTCCCGTGACCCACGCTACATCCTGGGAGTCGACATGACGGTCCTGCACGATGACCTGCTACTAGAAGAGGCGGAGACCGACGCGGTCGTCCGGCCGCTGAGGCCTGCCGAGAGCCCCGACCGCACGGTCCTGGGCCGGCTCGACCTGATCCTCCATGCGTTCGGGGGGAACGACGGCGTCCTGGCTCTCAGCGAGATGAGCCGACGGGTCAACCTCCCGAAGTCGACGGTGCACCGGCTCGCCGACCAGATGTGCGCGGTGGGGTGGCTGGAACGCAAGAGCGGCGGATACCGGGTCGGACTCAAGCTCCTCGACCTCGGCGGTGTCGCCCTCCAGCGCAACGGGCTGCGGGACGTCGCCTTCCGGCACATCCATGCCCTCGCCGTGAAGACCGGCCTGGGCGTGCAGCTGGCCCTCCTGGACCAGAGCTCGGTCGTCTACCTCGACTGCATCGTGCTCGGCCGCTTCAAGCTGCCGACTCGGGTCGGCGGCCGGGAGCCGGCGTACTGCACCGGGCTCGGCAAGGCGATGCTGGCGTTCGAGGACAAGGACACCCAGCTGGCCGCGCTGCAAGACATGCCTCGGCGCACCGCCTCGACGGTCGTCGACCCGCGGGAGATGCAGACCGAGCTCGCCAACATCCGCAGGGTCCAGGTCGCGCACGACCGCGAGGAGGCCTACCGAGGCCTCGGCTGCGTCGCAGCCCCGATCCTCGCCAACGGCCGAGCGATCGGCGCGATCTCGGTGTCCGGACCGGTGGGACAGATCCAGGCACGCTGGCTCGCCCAGCACGTCCGCGACACCGCCCTGGCCATCTCCGAGCGTGGCCCGTCCGCCGCACCTGTCCAGCGCGCGCCACACGGTCCCTGAGAGCAGCGGCGGCGGAGCAGATCAGCTGGTCGCCGCAGTCGCGCTCCGGTCGGCGAGCTCGACGACCGTGCGCGGGAACGAGACGTTCGCCATCAGGCACTCGCGCTGGTGCATCAGCACGTCGAGCTTGCGGCGGGCGATCAGCCACTGGCCGTTCCGGTTCACCAGGCGGTCACGGAAGTGCACCCACGCACGGCTGATCTCGTCGGGCTCGCTCTCGTGGCACCACTGCACCGCCCCGTAGCAGGCGGCCCAGATCCCGTCGTCGTCGACGCCGACGACGTGGTTGCTCATCATGTGCAGCGTCCACGTGCACTCGTCGTGGAAGGGGATGAAGGACGAGAGCCAGTCCTCCATCCCGTGGTAGGACCGGGTGGGGTACGTCGCCCGGACGTCCGGCGTGAACAGGGTCGCGAAGTACCCCCAGTCGCGCGTGTCGATGGCCAGCGCGTAGGCACTCTGCAGCTGCGCGCCCACGACGGCGATCTCCGCGAGGTCGAGAGTGGTCACGAGCGACGTCCTTCCAGGTGCTACCGCGCCGGCCGGGTGTCGGCACGACGAGTCAGGCGGTCGGCGGCGGGGAGAACTTGTGTCCCCAGTACGCGCCGTCGGCGATCTCGTAGGTCGGCTTCTCGCCCGGGACCCGGAGGCCGGCCCAGCCGAACTCGACGGCGTACCTCTCCGGCGACCACACGTAGAAGGAGACCATCTGGTCGTTCGTGTGCTTGCCGAGGCTGTTCATCATCGGGACGCCGAGCTTGTCCGCGCGGTCGAGCGCGAGGCCCACGTCGTCGAGGGTCGCCGCCTCGACCATGAGGTGCAGCAGCCGACCCGGGCCAGGAGCCGAGGTCACGCCCAGGGTGTGATGGCGCTCGTTGGGGCTCAGGAACCACACGGTGCCGCGCGGGCTGGTCATCGTGTTCCGCTCGAAGAACCCGAGCACGTCGGTGTAGAAGTCGTAGAGCGCCTCGCCGTCCTCCCCGGTGACGATCACGTGCCCCATGCCCATGTCGTCGGTGACGAAGGCGCTGACGGTGGGAAGCTGCACGCGATCCTTCGTCAGGATCGGGCCGTGGTACAGCTCGACCGCGTTCCCGCCCGGGTCGTCGAAGCGGACGAACCCGGTCACCCGGCGGTCCTCGCACTCCTCGGGAGTGCCGGCGGTGACCTTGATGCCGACCGCCTCGACCGCCTCGACGAGGCGCAGGAGCTCGCGCCGGTTGGTGACGTCGTAGCCCATCGCCGTCATCTTGTTCTCGGCGCCGGGGCTCACCACCAGCCGCGGCGGGTGGTAGTGGTCCATCCGGTAGCGCAGCGAGGCGTCACCCTCGGCAGCGGCGGGCATGAGGCCCAGGAAGTCACCGGCGAAGACCTTCCAGGCCTCCAGGTCGGTGGACTCCAGCCGCAGGTATCCCAGCGAGTGAACGGTCATGTGCAACTTCCTCCTCGTAGGCCGGCAAACGGCTCGCAGCGCCTGGGGCAAGGCTGACGCATCGGGTCACGCACCTGAGGTCGTCGTACTGCCTAACGGGACGTCACTCGTGGTCGCGCAGCAGGAACGCCCGCACCACGTTCTCGAACTCGGCCTTGCGCTCGATCATCGCCCAGTGACCGCAGTCGGGGAACACATGGAGCTCGCAGCGTCGGACCAGCCGCATCGCGGCGAAGGCGCTGTCGAGCGGCGTCACCCGGTCGTCGCGACCGACCATGAGCAGGGTGGGCACCTGGATCCGCGTCAGCATGGCGATCTGGTCGGCGGCCGTACGGCCGCGGTCGCGCATCGCCAGGAGCGAGGCCCGGTTGTAGAGCTTCTTCAGGTCGTCGGCGGCGGCGGGATCGGTGGCCGACTCCCAGCGCATCTGCACGAACTCCTCGGTCAGGATGTCGGTGTCGTAGACCATCGACTCCATCCAGGCCATCAGGAGCTCACGCGTCGGTGCCTCGACGAACTCGACGAGCCGCTTGATGCCCTCGGGCGGGGAGGGGTTCAACAGGGAGAGCCCGAGTCCGCCGATGGCCATCAGCCGGGTCACCCGCTCGGGGTGGTCCGCCGCGATCCGGCCGGCGACGGCGCCTCCCATCGAGTTGCCGAGGATCGGCATGGCGGGCAGTCCCAGCGCGTCCAGGAAGTCGAGGACGCCGCCGCCCGCCGTCGTCATGGGGTTCGCGTCGGGCGAGTAGCTCCTGCCGAAGCCGGGCAGGTCGACCGCGTACGTCGTGAAGTCGGCGGCCAAGGTCGGCAGGTTCCCCCGGTAGTTCGCCCACGCGCTCACCCCCGGACCGGAGCCGTGGAGCAGCAGCAGCGGCGGCCCGTCCCCGGCCACGTGGTAGTGCAGCTTGCCCTTCGGCGTGTCCACGAACCGGCTGGTGGACTCGAACGTCAGACCACTCAACGTGCTCTCCCCTCGCTATGACGAAGCCCGCCGAAGCGGCTCGCGAGCGGACCGTCGGATCATGGCTCGGGCGCCGGCCGGCAGCAAGGGCGCGATCCCGTTCATCGGGACGTCGCAGCGCTCCGGAAACGGCTCGTTTCGCTCATCCCGATGAACGGCACGAGCGCGGTGACACGCCCCGGTTGTCGACCTACTCTGCACGAGTCCCTGGGCCGCAAGGCACGGGTCTGCACCCATGAGAACGAGGACGGTGATCGGCAATGACCGACAACAAGGACGCCGGCGAGCGGCTGGTAGTGATCTCGTCAGACTGTCACGCCGGAGCATCGCTGTACGGCTACAAGGAGTACCTCCCCAAGCACTGGCAGGTGGACTTCGACGCGTGGGCCGCCACCTTCGGCGACCCGTGGGTCGAGCACGAGGAGCGCGACATCAGCTACGGCGTCGCCGCCATGGAGTCCCAGATCGGCTGCGACTCCGCCTACCGGCAGAAGATCATCGAGGGCGACGGCATCGTCGGCGAGGTCATCTTCCCGAACTCGGCACCGCCGTACTTCCCCAGTGGGGTGCTCAGCGTCTCCGTGCCCCACACGATGCCCGAGTACGAGCGCCGCATGGCGGGCCTGCGCGCCCACAACACCTGGCTGGCCGAGTTCTGCAACGACGTGCCGGGACGCCGGATCGGCGTGGCGCAGATCTTCTTGAACAACATCGACGACACGCTGGACGAGGTGAAGCGGATCGTCGAGCTCGGCCTGAACTCGATCCTCCTTCCGTCGGAGACGCCGGGCGGTCTGGTCCCCCTCTACCCGCCGCGGCTCGAGCCGCTGTGGGAGCTGTGCGCGGACCTCGGCGTCGTCGTCCACAAGCACGGCAACTTCGCCGGCGACCCCAACACCCCGGAGTTCGGGGACGCCGCCGGCATCATCGGCAGCATCGAGGGCATGACCTGGAACCGTCGCGGCCTGGCCCACATGGTCATGTCCGGCGTGTTCGAGCGGCACCCGAACCTGAAGATGGCGTACACCGAGACGGGTGCCGACTGGGTCCCCGCCTACGTCGCCGGCATGGACGGGCACTACCGCGCCGCGTTGGTCCCGAACAGCCCGGCCGAGTTCTTCGGAGGCCCGGCCGTCAGGAACCTCCCGAAGCTTCCGAGCGAGTACTTCAAGACCAACGTCTGGATCGGCGCCTCGTTCATGACGCCGAGCGAGGGTGCGCACCGCTACGACATCGGCGTCGACCGGATCATGTGGGGCTCGGACCTGCCGCACTCCGAGGGCACCTACCCGCACACGCTCAAGGCGCTGCGGGCAGTCTTCGGCGGCCTCCCGCTCGAGGAGACCAAGGCGATGATCGCGGGGAACGCCTCGGAGCTCTACGGATTCGACCTCGACCTGCTGCAAAAGGCCGCGGACGTCGTGGGCCCGCTCGCCAGCGAGGTCGCGACGCCGCTCGCGGACGACGAGTGGCCGAGGGTCCCCGAGGAGTCCACGTGCCCGACGTTCTTCAACCAGCCGGTGCGCGCCTGAGCGCAGGCACACCCACCGCCCTGACGAGGCCGGCCCGGTTCGGGCCGGCCTCGTCGGGTCGGTGCCGCTCGGCGCCACCCATCACGTGAAGGAGCGAGCATGACGACGGCCGACGACACGAACCGCGTTGCCGGACCCGGTGCGACGATCGCTCCGCTGACCGGCATTCGAGTCTTGGAGCTCGGCAACTACATCGCCGCCCCCACCGCCGGGCGCATGCTGGCCGACTTCGGCGCCGAGGTGATCAAGGTCGAGCGGCCGCGCACGGGCGACGAGGTGCGCAACTGGCGCCTGTATGCCGGCACCACGTCGTTGCTGTTCCGCACGATCAACCGGAACAAGAAGTCCATCGTCCTCGACCTGCGGACCGACGCCGGCCGCGACGTCGTCCGCCAGCTGGTGGAGCACTGCGACGTGGTGCTGGAGAACTTCCGTCCCGGCACGCTCGAGAAGTGGGGCCTGGGTCCCGACGCGCTGAAGGCGATCAACCCGGAGCTGATCCTCACGCGCATCTCGGCCTTCGGCCAGACCGGGCCGATGGCCGCCCAGCCGGGCTTCGCCGCCGTCGCCGAGGCGCACGGCGGGCTGCGGGCCCTGGTCGGCGAGCCGGACCGGCCACCCGCGCGCGTCGGGGTCTCGATCGCCGACACGATCGCCGGCCTCCAGGCCGGGTTCGGCACCGTGATGGCGCTCTACGCCCGCGAGACGCGGCGCCGCGACGGCCTGGATCCGCGCGACACCGGCAATGACTTCAGCATCATCGACGTCGCGCTCAACGAGTCGGTCCTCTCCGTCACCGAGTCGCTGGTGCCCGACTACCTCGCCTACCAGGTCGAGCGTCAGCGCACCGGCGGGCGGATGGAGGGCATCGCCCCGTCCAACGCCTACGCCTGCAAGGACGGCTCCAGCGTCGTCATCGCGGGCAACGGTGACGCGATCTTCCGCCGGTTCATGACCGCGATCGGACGCCCGGACCTCCTCGCCGACCCGGGACTGGCCACCAACGCCGGCCGCTGGGAGTCGCGCGACGAGCTCGACGCCGCCATCGAGGCCTGGACCAGCACCTGCACCCGCGACGAGGTCCTCGCCGTCCTCACCGAGGCGGACGTTCCCGCCGGTGCGATCAACACGGCGGCGGACATCTGCATCGACGAGCAGCTGCTCGCGCGCAACATGATCCAGTCCCTCGCCGTCGACGCGACCGGCGACGGTGTCGAGCAGCAGATCGGGTTCCCCGGCATCGTTCCGGTGTACGGGGGCGTCTCACTGCCGATCGGTTCGCTCGGCCCAGACCTGGGTGCGCACACCGACGAGGTCCTTCGTGGTCTGCTGGGCCTGGAGCAGGACCTCATCGACGCGGCGACCGACTCCGCTCTGGAGCCTCGATGAGCGCCACGGCGCGTCCGCCGCTGGAGATCCGGGACGTCACGCTGCGCGACGGGCTGCAGCTCACCGGCAAGCCGCTCTCCGTGGAGCGCAAGGTCGAGATCGTCCGCGCCCTGATCGGCGCCGGCGTCACCTCGCTGGAGATCGGCTCCATGGCGCGACCGGACCTGGTGCCCTCCATGGGCAACACCACCGAGCTGGTCGAGCGCCTCGAGCCGGACGAGCTCGAGCGCTGCTGGCTGTGGGTGGCCACCCCGGGGCACGTGAAGCGCGCGTTGCAGGCCGGCGCGCACCACCTCCAGTTCTGCCTGTCGGCGTCGTCGTCGCACAACCGCGCCAACCTGGGCCGCGACACCGACACGAGCCTCGCCACCATGCCGGAGGCCATCGACCTGACTCTGTCCGCCGGAGGGCGGATCCAGCTCTGCATCGCCACCGCCTTCACGTGTCCGTTCGAGGGCAGCGTCTCGCCCGACCTGGTCCTGGCGATCGCCAACGACCCGCGCACCAGGGGCGCCGAGGACATCGTCATCTGCGACACGCTCGGCCAGGCCTTCCCCGACCAGGTCGCCAGCCTCATCCGCCGGGTGCGAGACGAGTCCCCCGAGCGGAGGATCCTCTTCCACGGCCACGACACCTGGGGCCAGGGGCTGGCCAACAGCCTGGCCGCCTACCAGGCGGGGGCCGCGATGGTCGATGCGTCGCTGGGCGGCCTGGGCGGGTGCCCCTTCGCGCCCGGCGCCAGCGGGAACGCGGCGACGGAGGACCTCCTGTTCGCCACGCGCCCGGACTGGCTCACCCCGACCACGTTCCACACCCTCGTCGACCTGGGCCAGGGGATCCTGCACGAGCTCGACGAGCCGAACCGCTCCCGCGCGGTGCAGGGCGCTCTGGCCGGCGCCGCGGCGTTCCCCTGGTCGAGGAGCACCCTCCCGGCCTGAGCAGGCTGAAGCTCCGACGACGAAGGCCGCTGCGACTCCGGGAGTCGCAGCGGCCTCGTCGTGGGTCGAGGGGGTCTCAGACCCCCGCGGCGAGCTTGGCCTCGTAGCGGGCCCGGTAGACCGCCTTGGGGGTGGTGCTGACGTCCACGTCGAGCGCCCGGGCGCGCAGCGCGCCGACGGTGGCGTCCTCCCGCTTGCCGTGCTTGAACGGGTCCCAGTTGAAGAAGCGGCACGAGTTCTCGAAGGTGATCTTGTTGATCTCCTCGTCCGTGCAGCCGGCGCCGGTCAGCTGCTCGAACAGCATCTCCGGCGAGCGCGGCCAGGTCGAGTCGGTGTGCGGGTAGTCGCACTCCCACGCGATGTTGTCGATGCCGATGCGGTCGCGCACCCGCAGCGCTGTCTTGTCGCCGATGAAGCAGGCGAGCATGTTCTTCTGGAACACCTCGGTCGGGCTCATGCCGACGCCGGAGACGTCGGTCTGCGTCCAGACGTGCTGCTGGACGACGTTGTCGGCACGGTCGAGGTAGCCGGCGATCCAGCCGATGCCACCCTCGGAGAGTGCGACCTTGAGGTCGGGGAAGCGCTTGAAGACGCCCTGGCTGAGCAGGTCGTTGGCGACGACCGCGGTGACCTGGGGACCCATGATGATCATGCGTCCCTCGTCCATGCCGTCGGGGTTGGGGATCATCCGGATCGCCAGGCCGATGTGCAGACACATCGTCATGTCGGTGTCGACGGCGGCCTTGAAGATCGGGGCCCAGTAGTCGGACTGGAAGCTCGGCAGGTCCAGGAGGTAGGGCGTCTCGGGGATGGTGAAGGCGGTGCAGCCCCTCTTCGCCATCCGGTAGATCTCCGCAGCCGCCTTGTCGGGGCTGTAGAACGGCAGGATCGACAGCGGGATGAAGCGGTCGGGGTGCTGGCCGCACCACTCGTCGAGGTGCCAGTCGTTGTAGGCCGACACGGTGGCCGCCACGAGGTCCTGGTCCTTCGCGCGTGCGAGGTAGCTGCCGCTGAACCCGGCCATCGTCGGGAAGTTCATCGAGGCGTAGACCCCGTTGGCGTTCATGTCGCGGATGCGCTCGTCGAGGTCGTAGCAGCCGGGGCGCATCTCGGCGTGGCCCACGGGGTCGATGCCCCACTCCTCGAGCGGCCAGGAGGCCGTCGCGCCGATGCCCACCGGCCCGGCGGAGTTGCCTTGGAAGACCCACTGGTCCGCGCCGTCGGCGGTCGTGGCGAACTGTGGGGCGTCGTCCTTGTACTTCGCCGGCATCCGGCCGTTGAAGAGGTCGGGCGGCTCGATGATGTGGTCATCGATGCTGACCAGGATCATGTCTTCCAGTTCCATCACAGAGCCTCTTTCTTCTTTTTCCGACCGGCGTTGTCGCTAAATAGGTGAACTGTTGGGATCCTACGACCGGGTCCGGGGCAGGTCAACCGATCTCGCGGGCGCGTGGGCGTCCACGGGCAGGAGTACCCCGGCGCAGCGTCGTCGCCTCCGCGATGTCCCGCTGATCGGGCCGGGCGCCCCCCGTCCACCCCGCGCGATGCCTAGCATCCGCACCTCGGGGCTCACGCCCGCTCCGAGCCTCGACGACGGGAAGCAGCCGCTCACGATGAACAACTACTGGGACGACCCGAACTTCCTGGACTACTACGACGCCGGCCTGATGATCCTCCGGACCGCGCTGGGCGCGATGCTCGTCTACCACGGGGTCAACAAGGCGAGGTCGTGGTCGGGCACCGCGGAGTGGTTCTCGAACCTCGGGCTGCACCCGGGCTGGCTCCACGCCCGCCTGGCCGTCGTCACCGAGATCGGCTGCGCCCTCCTCCTGATCGCCGGCTTCCTCACCCCGCTGGCGTGCGCGGGATGGGTCGCGCTGATGACGAGTGCCGCGATCACCGACCACCGGGGCAAGGGCTTCTTCGTCTTCAAGGGCGGCTGGGAGTACGTCGGCATCCTGGGCGTCGTGGCTGCCGTGATCGCGCTGATCGGCCCGGGTTCCTGGTCGATCGACGGCGCCCTGGAGTGGAGCCTCTACGGCTGGAGCTGGTTCGGTGTCGCGATCGTGCTGGGCGTCGTGGCCGGGGTCGGCCTGGTCCTCGGCTCCAAGCGGATCTTCCCCGCCGAGCCGGCAGGGGCGACCCGATCGACAGGAGACAGCGCGTGAGCCACATCGTCGTCGTGGGTGCCGGACTGGCCGGCGTCCGCACCGTCCAGGCGCTGCGCCGCGAGGGCAGCGGCGCCTCGGTCACGCTGGTCGGCGACGAGCTGCACCCGCCCTATGACCGCCCACCCCTGAGCAAGGACCTCCTCCTCGGCAAGTCCGAGCCCGACGACGTCCGACTCCTCGACGATGCGGGTCTGGCCGGCCTCGAGGCGCAGCTGCGACTCGGGGTGAGCGCCACCGCGCTCGACACCGATCGGCGCGTGGTGACGCTCAGCTCCGGCGAGGCCCTCCGCTACGACGAGCTGGTGATCGCCACCGGGGCACGGGCACGGCAGCTGCCGCACGGCGAGTCGGGCACCCCGGCCGGGCTGCACGTGCTGCGGTCTCTGGAGGACGCGATGGCGCTGCGCGACGCGTTCGCGGAAGGCCCGCGCGTGGCGGTGATCGGCGGCGGCGTCATCGGGTGCGAGGTGGCCTCCTCCGCCAGCATGCTTGGTCTGCCGGTGGTGATCATCGACAGCCTGCCCGTGCTCATGCAGCGGGTCGTCGGCGACGTGGTCGCCGAGCGGGTCGCGGCGCTGCACCGCGGCGCCGGCGTGGAGCTCCGCCTCGGCGCCACGGTCGCCGGCGTCGACACCGAGGGCGGACGGGTCCGAGGAGTCCGGCTGGCCACCGGGGAGGTCGTACCCGCGGACGTCGTCGTCGTCGGCATCGGCGCCGTCCCCAACGTCGAGTGGCTGGAGGGGTCCGGGCTCACCCTCGACGACGGAGTCGTCAGCGACGAGTTCCTCGCCGCCGTCGGCGTCGACGGCGTCCACGTCGTCGGGGACGTGGCGCGCTGGCACCACCTCGGCTACGGCGAGGCGGTCCGGGCCGAGCACTGGACCGCTGCGACCGAGCACGCCACGGCCGTCGCGAAGACCCTCACCGGCACCCCGACCAGCGTGGCCGAGATCCCGTACGCGTGGACCGACCAGCACGGCCGCAGGTTCCAGATCGCCGGGCACGTCCGGCCCGGCGACGAGGTCGTCTTCGTGGTGGACGAGGCGGGCCCTCCGGTGAAGTTCCTGGCGCTCGTCGGCTCCGGCGGCGAGCAGCACGCGGCGGTCTCGATCGGCGCGGCCCCTTTGTTCGTCAAGGAGCGGATGAAGATGCGCCGCGGCGAGGCCACCTGGCCCCCCGAGGCCCGCTGACCCCGATCCCCCACCGACGACCCGGCCAGCGGAACGACGCAGCTCGGGCGTCCACTCCCGACGACACAATGACAGCCGTTCCAGCGAAGGAGACGACCATGGGGAAGCTCGACGGCAGGGTCGCTCTGGTGACCGGCGCGGCCCAGGGCATCGGGGCCGCGATCGCGACGATCCTCGCCGAGGAGGGCGCGCGGGTCGCCGTCTGCGACATCGTGGAGGCTGAGGGCAAGCAGCTCGCCACCGACATCGGCGGGCAGTTCTACCCGCTGGATGTCAGCGACGAGGACGCGTGGGCCCGGGCGACCACCGCGATCGCGGCCGACCTGGGGCCGATCACCGTGCTGGTCAACAACGCGGGGGTCGGCGCGGCCGGCCCCATCCACAAGACGTCGACCGAGGACTGGCGCAGGATCATGTCGATCAACCTCGATGGCCCGTTCTTCGGCATCAGGGCGGTCAGTCCCCAGATGATCGAGGCCCACGGCGGGGTCATCGTCAACGTCTCGTCGGTCGCGGGTCTGACGGGCAGCTACGGCATCTCGGCGTACGCGACCAGCAAGTGGGGGGTCCGCGGACTCACCAAGGCCGCCGCCCTCGACCTCGCCGACGACAACATCCGAGTGCTGTCGGTGCACCCGGGCGTCGTGAACACCCGCGCCTCCTCGCGCTCCGACATGAGCGAGCGGGTCAAGGCCCGTCCGATGCCGCGCCTCGCCGAGCCCGTGGAGCTGGCCCGGATGGTGCTCTTCTGCGTCGCCGACGCCACGTTCTCGACCGGCTCCGAGTTCGTCGCCGACGGCGGCGTCGTGACCGGCCTCATCCCGCGCTGACGAACTAGGAGAGACATGAGCAAGCAGCAGGCGTCCGTGATCGTTCTTCCCGTGGACGATCTCGAGGATGCGCTCCGCTTCTACACCGAGACCCTCGGGTTCCCGTTGCTCCACCGCATCAGTGCGACCTACGCGATGGTCGACGGCGGCCCGCTGGCCATCGGTCTCAACGCGAGCCCACCCGACGGCGCCGCCGGAGGACGCAACATGCTGGGGATGCGCACCGAGGACGTCGACGTCCTGGCGCACGCGATCGAGCAGGGCGGCGGCACGATCGTGACGCCGCCGTACGACGACGGGACCGACCGCCGGGCGTTCGTCGAGGACGCGGCCGGCAACTTCTTGATGATCTACAAGCGAACGGAAGCGCAGTCATGATCGGCAACCCGGCACCCTTCGGAGACCTCTTCCACGTAGGCCTGCGGGTGGCCGACGTCGAGGCGTCGATGGCCGACCTCTCGGCGTCGATGGGCCTGGACTGGGCCCCTCCGCTGCACATCCCCATGCGCCCGTGGGTCCCGGGGCAGGGATACCGGGACTTCGAGATCGCGATGACCGAGTCCGTGGCGGGGCCGATCCACATCGAGCTCACGCACGGACCCGTCGGCAGCATCTGGGACGCGGCGCTCGGCGCCGGACTGCATCACTTCGGCGTCTGGGTCGACGACGTCGCCGCCACGGTGAGCACTCAGCTCGCGGCGGGCTGGGCGCTCGAGATGGCGGGCGCGTCACCTGAGGAGGGCTATGGAGCCTTCGCCTACCTGCGCTCGCCTTCGGGCGTCATCGTCGAGCCGGTCTCGGCCACCTCCCGCGCGTGGCACCAGCGCTGGTGGGACGGCGACGAGCTCGGAGCACCTGGCCGCTAGCACGACGGGCCGCCGGCAGCCGCTCCGCTCAGGCTCGCGCCGCGGGGAGGCCGGCGTAGGCGACGAGGTCCGTCTCGCCCACCTCGGCACCGGTCTCGTCGACGAGCCTGATGGCGCGCTCGGGACACGCCAGCGCACCCCGACTCGCCTCGGCGACCCGGTCGGGCCCGATCTCGGTGGCGTCGGACTCGTTGTAGCCCTCGTCATTGAGCCGGTACAGCTCGGGCGCGGCGTCCCAGCAGCGCGCGTGACCACTGCAGGCCTGGATGTCGACGTGAACCTTCATGCACACCTCCGTGTCTGACGTGGTCGTCCCCACGGACGCTAGCGGCGCGCTCCTTCCCGATGCCGTGGACATCCCGTTCGGTGGGACGGGGAAGCACCGTCCCGCCGGGCGGCACATCCCTCCGTCGTCAGCGGTCCTGGGGCATAGGTTGCTCGTACCGTTTAATGAGTCAGTTCATTCCAGAGAGGTGCTGCGCGTGGCAGTCAAGCCGGTCATGAAGAACAAGAGCTCGTTGGGCTTCGCCCGCAGCGATGCCGAGACGCCCTTCGACACGGAGCCGATCTCGCTGTGGGGCTCGACCCGTTTCGCACTTCCCGAGGACACCCAGCAGACCCCGGTCCGCCTGCAGGCGGAGGACTACGGACACTCCCAGGGCATCCTGTACACGCGTGGCGGCGAGAAGACCGCCGTGGTCTTCAACCACCCGCGCGCGGGCTTCCCCTCGCCGTACCTCGCGCCGTTCCTGCTCGACGCCGGGTTCGCCGTCTTCGGCGCGATGGGCCGGACCTACAACAACGACTCCTACTGCGTCCACGAGTACCTGCTGGCCGACATCGCGGCCCAGGTGGCGTACCTGCGCAAGATGGGCTTCGAGAAGGTCGTCCTGCTGGGCAACAGCGGCGGCGGGAGCCTGTCGACGTTCTACCAGGCCCAGGCCAACACCCAGCCCCCGAACCGGCTGACCGACACCCCGGCCGGCGACCCGTACGACCTGAACGCCCTGGATCTGCCTCCCGCCGACGGCCTGATCCTCTTCGCAGCCCACGTGGGCGAAGGCGTCTTCGGGCTCGAGAACCTCGACCCCTCGGTCACCGACGAGAGCGACCCGCTGTCCTGCGACCCCTCGCTGGACATGTACAACCCCGAGAACGGCTACCGCGAGCCTCCGCAGTCGAGCAGCTACACCCCGGAGTTCCTCGAGCGCTACCGCGCGGCTCAGGTGGCCAGGTGCGAGCGCCTCGACGCGATGGCGCGGGAGATCATCGACCGCAAGCGCAAGCACCGCCAGCAGATGGCCGACCCGGCGTTCGCCGAGCTTCCGTTCGAGGAGCGCCTCCAGATCACCCGGTTGGCGACGTCGTCGCAGTACCTCACGGTCGCGCGAGTGGGAGCGAACCCCGCCTACGCCGACCTCTCGATCGACCCGTCCACCCGCGTGGTCGGGTCGCTGCTGCACCCCGACCCGCACATCGGCAACTGGTTCCTCGGCGGGTTCTCCTCGGTCGTCACCCCCGAGGCGTGGCTCTCGACGTGGTCCGGCCTGTCCTCGCGCGCGTCGGCGCTGGAGAACATCAAGAAGGTCGACCAGCCGGTGCTCGTCGTCAGCTACACCGCGGACGAGGGGATCCTCCCGCACGAGGCGAAGGGCATGCACGACAACGCCGCCGCAGCGGACAAGACGCTGGTCTTCGTCGACGGCGACCACTACGCCCACGCGCGGACCGAGCCGAGAGACGAGCCGATCATCGAGGGTGCCGAGCGGGTCGTGTCGTGGCTCACGGAGCGCTACCCGGTCTGACCGAGCCCGTCACCACAAGCAGGCCGCGCCACCCGACTGGGTGGCGCGGCCTGCTTGTGTGGCTGTTCTCGTGCGGCCTACAGATCGAACGGCGTGCCGATGGTCTTCGACTGCACGTACTCCTCGAAGCCCTCGGGGCCGCCCTGGACCCCGGACCCGGACGCCTTCCACCCGGCGAACGGGACATCCGCTCCGGTGAAGCCCGCACCGTTGACCCCGATGGTGCCGGAGCGGACCCGTCTCGCGATCGCGTGCGCGCGCTCGGCGTTCGCCGACATCACGTACCCCGAGAGCCCGTAGCGTGAGTTGTTGGCGATGCGGATGGCCTCGTCGTCGGTGTCGAAGGGGATCACCGCCAGCACGGGTCCGAAGAACTCGGTCTGCGCCACCGTCCCGTCCGGGTCGACGTCGACGAAGAGCGTCGGCTGCACCCAGTTGCCGGGCTGGTCGACCGCCTCGCCGCCCGCGGCGAGGCGGTCGCCCTCGGCGACGCCCTGCTGGATGAGCCCGAGGATCCGCTCCTTCTGCTTCGCGTTCACGATGGGCCCCGTGAGCGTGCTCGGCTCGTGCGGATCGCCGGGGCTGACCGCGGCGAAGGCCTGGGTGAGGCCGGCCACCACCGCGTCGTACAGCGGGCGCTGGACCAGCAAGCGGGTGCCGAGCACGCAGGCCTGCCCGGCGTGGATGATCGACCCGCTCATCGCCGTGCCCACGACTGCGGCCACGTCGGCGTCCTCGAGGGCGATGACCGCCGACTTGCCACCGAGCTCGAGCACCACCTTCTTGAAGGTGGGCGCGGCGGCCTTGAGGATGTGCTCGCCGACCGCACCGGAGCCGGTGAACGTGACCATGTCGACGTCCGCACTGGTGTTCAGCAGGTCCGCGACGGCGTTGTCCGAGGTCGTCACCACCTGCAGGATCCCGGCCGGGATGTCGGTCTTCTCCACCACCAGGCGCGCGATCCGCAGCGCCGTCAGAGGCGTGTCGATGGCGGGCTTGATGATCACGGCGTTCCCGGCCGCGAGCGCGGCACCGATCTTCGTCAGCACGATCTGCACCGGGAAGTTCCACGCGGTGATGGCAGCCACCACTCCCCGCGGAGCCTTGACGACGTACCGGTGCGTCGATGCGCCCGTGAACGGGTGGGTCGCGTCCGCCTCCTGACGCTCCCACTGGTAGCGGTCGATGTACTCCGCGGGCCACCCGAGCTCGTCGGCGACGGGCTCGTCGAACTGGCTGCCCAGGAGCAGCCGCGGCGAGCCGGCCTCGAGGATGAGCTCCTCATGGAAGAGCTCCCGCTCGGCCTCCATGGCGTCCTTGAGCTGCAGGATCGCCCGCTTGCGAAGGGCACGGTCGGTGGCCCAGTCGCTGGTGTCGAAGGCCTCACGCGCCGCCGTGATCGCGGCCTGCACGTCGGCGGCCGAGGCGTCGGCGACCTGCGCGATCACCTCGCCCGTGGCGGGGTTCTCCACCGCGTAGGTGGCCCCGCCCTCTGCCTGGACGAGCTCGCCGCCCACCAGCATCCGGGTTGCGTGCTCCACGGTGTGCACTGTCATCATCATGGAATCTCCTGGAATCAGTGCTGGGTGATGCCGGCGTCGACGGTCATCGTGGTGGCCGTGACGTACCGGGCCTCGTCGCTGGCGAGGTACACCACCGCGTGGGCGAGATCGATGGGCTCGATGATCTGGACGTCGAGCATGTTCATGGCCGACGCCGCCAGCCGCGGGTTCTTGGCGAGGAAGCCCGGGAAGGCCTCGGCCAGCCCGTTGACCATCTCGGTCATGACACCGGTCGGGTGGATCGTGTTGACCCGGACGTTGTGCTGCGAGAGCTCGAGTGCGAACGCCCGCATGATGCCCACGACGCCATGCTTGGCAGCGACATAGGGGTTCAGGAAGCCCTGCGCCCGCAGCCCGGCGGAGGAGCTGGTGAGGATCATCGAGCCGCCGCCGGCGTCGATGAGGTGCTGTGCCGTCGCCATGACGGTGTTCCAGACACCGGTGAGGTTCGTGTCGATGGTGGTCTGCCACAGCTCCGGAGTGCCCTCGTCCCACGTGTGCAGGAGCATGATCCCGGCATTGGCGCAGACGACGTCGAGCTTGCCGAACTCCGCCACGCCCTCGTCGACGACCGCCTTCACGCTCTCCAGGCTGCGGACATCGCCCTGGCGGGCGATGATGCGCTGGCCCGTCTTCTCGACCAGGCGGACCGTCTCGTCCAGGTCCTCCTGGGTGGCCCCGCGGTACCGCGCGAACTCGATGGGCCCGAGGAGGTCGAGCGCGATGATGTCCGCCCCCTCCTCCGCCAGGCGCACGGCATGCTCACGACCCTGCCCCCGCGCTGCTCCGGTGATGAAGGCGACCTTGCCTGCAACTCGACCCGTCATGTCTGCTCCCGTCAAGAGTGGATCGTCATGGGGGTGGTGCCGCTGGCGGCAGGCGTGGTCAGCACGCGACCGGCAGCCACTGCCTCCCTGAGGATCATGTGATCCGTCGCACACTAGGTACGGGGAGCGAACCGATCAGCAGGGCCGTCCCGGCGACCGGAACACTTTCGAAGCCTGGGGCGGCTCGAAACCGGACACGATCATGACCTCGCACTCGGCAGACGCCTGACGGAACGCGCGTGCGGCCTGGTAGCCGGGCGAGTCGTACCAGGTCCTGGCGGCGTCGACCGAGTCGAACTCGATGACGACCAGCTGGGCCGACGTCCACGCATCCCCTTCGACGACACTCGCCGCGGTCTCCGCGACGATGACGCGCCCGCCGTGCTCGGCAAGCACCGGCATGGCCGCCTTCGCATACTGCTCCATGCCCTGGGGGTCGTGCACCGCCTGGTAGTGGGCGATCACGTATCCGCGTGCCATCGGCCTACCTCTCCGTGGTCCACCTCCTCTCGGTGGCGCCCAGCGGTGCCGCTGGGCTGGCGAGGGTAGGCCGGAGGGCCTCGCCGCGCGCCTCTCCGTCCCGGCCAGCGGACCGCTTGCTCGCCCACTAGCGCCCAGTTCCAGCCGCACCCACAACCTTCCCAGAATGAGGTAGATAATTATTGACATTATGGCGTTCGCAGTCGTAGCGTCCGCGTGGCACACATCACAGGCTGTACGACGCCCCCTTCCGAGGTCGCCGCTGACGCGGCCACGGACCAGCCGCCGGGCAGGCCAGACCTTCTCGGAGGAAGCGGAGCTCACATGACACTCAATGTTCTTCAGCGCGTCGGTCGGAGCCTGCTCGTCGTCGTGCTCGTCACGGTCGCCGTGGTGTGGCTGCTCAGCCTCGCGCCCGGTTCCGCCGCCGACGTCATCCTCGGCGAGAACGCGACGCCGGAGGCGGTCGCCGACCTGAACGCGGAGCTCGGGCTCGACGAGCCGCTGTGGCAGCAGTACACCACCTGGATCGGCAATGCGGTCACCGGCGACCTGGGCACCTCGCCGATCAACGACCGCCCGGTGATGACCGCGATCAGCGAGCGGCTCCCCGTGACACTGGAGCTCGCCTTCGTCGGGCTCTTCCTCGCCCTGGTGAGCGCGATCATCCTCGCGGTGCTCTCGGCCTGGAAGCCGGGAAGCGCGCTGGACCGCGCCATCGGCGCCTTCACCTCGGTGCTGCTGTCGGTCCCGGCCTTCATCGCCGGCCCGCTGCTGATCTACTTCTTCGCCCTCAAGCTCGGCTGGCTCCCGGTCGCCGGCTGGGGCTGGATCGGGGACGGCCTCGCGGACAACCTGCGCGGCATCATCCTTCCGGCGCTCGCCATCAGCCTGATCGAGACGGCCGCGTTCTACCGGGTGCTGCGATCCGACCTCCTGGCGACGTTGCGCGAGGACTACTTCGCAGCGGCCCGCGCCAAGGGCATGAGCTGGCTCTACGTACTCTTCCGGCACGCACTGCGACCATCGTCGTTCTCCCTGATCACCCTGGCCGGCATCAACCTCGGCCGGTTGATCGGCGGCACCGTCATCGTCGAGGCGCTCTTCGGCTTCCCCGGTCTCGGCCAGCTGATCGCGATGTCGATCACGACCCGAGACATCGTCACGGTCCAGGGTGCCGTGGCCTTCATCGCCGTCGCGTACGTCGTCGTCAACATGCTCGTCGACGTGAGCTACGGCTTCCTCGACCCGCGCGTCCGGAAGGCAGCACGAGCATGACCACCATCCCCGCCCAGGCCACCCTCGACATCCTCATCGCCAAGCCGACGGTGTCGCCGCCGCGCAAGCCGCACTCGATCCTCGTCTACCTCTCCTACTTCTGGCTCGGGCTGATCGTGCTGCTGGCGATCTTCGCGGACCTCCTCCCGCTGGCCGACTACTCCAGCCCGGTGGGTGCCAGCCGCCAGTCGCCGCAGTTCGGCGATCTGGACCTCGTGCTCGGCACCGACAACCAGGGCCGCTCTCTGTTCGCCCGCGCGATCTACGGGGCGCAGGTCTCGCTCGTCATCGGCGTGGTGGCGTGCCTGGTCGGCCTCGTGGTCGGTGCGACGCTGGGCATGCTCGGCGGCTACTTCGGCAAGAAGGTCGACGCCGTCATCACCCTCATCGGCGACGTGATGCTCGCCTTCCCCCCGATCATCCTGCTCCTGGCGATCTCGGCGATCCTCACCCCGAGCGCCCGCACCATCCTGATCGGTCTCTCGGTGCTGGCGATCCCGACGTTCCTGCGCCTGGCCAGGGCCAACACGCTGGCCTGGTCGCGACGCGAGTTCGTCCGGGCCGCGCAGAACATGGGCGCCGGCCACAGTCGGATCCTCCTCAAGGAGGTCCTCCCCAACGTGCTCCCGACGCTCGCCGCCTACCTGCCGGTCGTCGTCGCAGCCGCGATCGTGGCCGAGGGCTCGCTCAGCTTCCTCGGCCTCGGGATCCCACCGCCGCGGCCGAGCTGGGGCGGGATGGTCAACTCCGGCAAGGACTTCCTCGCCGACAACCCCCACCTCGTCGCCGTGCCCTCGCTGTTCATCTTCTTCACGGTGTTCGCCCTCAACCAGGCCGGCGACCACCTGCGTACCAGGTTCGACAAGACGATGCAGGACTGATCCCCAGTCACCACGATCCACCCCACCAGACGAACCCGTCGAGGCCCCCGAGTCCAGCAAGGAGAACGTCAATGCTGACGAAGCTCAACAAGCGCCTTCGGACTCTCGCTGCGGTGTCAGCTGCGACGCTGGCCCTCGCCGCCTGCAGCGGCACCGAGAGCAGCGGCGAAGGCGAGGGCGCCCAGGGCGGCCCGGTCTCCGGTGGCAGTCTCACCCTCATCTCCAACGGTGAGCCGCGGGGTCTCGACCCCGCCGTCATGCAGAGCCAATGGGCGTACAACGCCGGAGTCGGAGCAGCCCTCTACGGCGGGCTGCTGTACGCCGACTCGGCCACCGGTGAGATCACCCCGCACATGGCCGAGAGCTGGGAGACCGCGGACAACGGCAAGACCTTCACCCTGAAGCTTCGCGAGGGCCTCACGTTCTCCGACGGCACGCCGCTCGACGCCTCCGCGGTGAAGTTCAACTGGGACCGGATGAAGGACCCGGCGATCGCACCGGCTCACTCCTCGGTCGCGGCGATGGTCGAGACCAACGAGGTCGTGGACGACACCACCCTCAAGGTCACCATGGTCGAGCCGACGCCGCAGTTCGCCCAGGGCATCGTGCAGGTCACGATGAACTGGATCGCCTCGCCCAAGGCGCTCGCGGCGGGTCCCGACGCCTTCAACGCCAACCCCGTCGGCGCGGGACCGTTCACGCTCGTCAAGTGGACCCCCAACGACGTCATCGAGCTGGAGAAGAACCAGAACTACTTCGAAGGCCCGGACAAGCCGTACCTCGACAAGCTCGTCATCCGCACCCTGATCGACACCAACCAGCGCTACAACACCTTGATCAGCGACGGCGCCGACGTGATCACGGAGAACAGCCCGGTGACCCGGTCCAAGCTCGAGGCCGAGGGCTACCACGTCGTCTCGGACCTGGTGAGCGGCGGAAGCTACATGAGTCTGAACGCGCTCAAGCCCCCGTTCGACGATGTCCGCGCCCGTCAGGCGGTAGCAGCGGCGATCGACCTCGACGTCCTCAACGACGTGCTCTACCAGGGCAAGGGCACCATGTCGCACACCCTGTTCACCGAGGACTCCCCGTTCTACTCCGACAAGACGCTCGACGCCTACGACCCCGAGAAGGCCGAGGAGCTCTTCGACGAGCTCGCGGCCGAAGGCAAGCCGGTCACGTTCGAGTTCCTCAACTACGGCTCCACCGAGATCGCCCAGCTCGGCGAGAGCCTGATCACCCAGCTGTCGAAGTACGACAACGTCAAGATGACGATGCGCACCATCGAGATCTCCGCGATCGGCATGTCGCTCGCCACCGGGGACTACGACATGGCCGTCAACGGTGCCCTCTTCACCGGCGACCCGGAGCCGCGCCTGTCGATCAACTTCATCAGCACCTCCACCCTGGGCCGGGTCGTCAACGACCCCGAGATCGACAAGGTCCTTCAAGAGGGACGTCTCGGAAAGACCCTCGAGGAGCGCAAGGCGGCCTACGACAGGTTCCAGGACCTGCTGATCGAGAAGCGTCCGGCCATCTTCTACACGGTTCCCGAGCCGGCGCTGATCTTCGGAGACAAGGTCGGCGGCGTGGACCAGCAGAGCATGGGCACGCCAAAGGTCGAGGACTTCTGGATTGCCGAATGAATCCGATCGGGGCCGGCGCCCACCGCTCACAGGAGATGGGACAGAGATGACAGAGACACAACCCTTGCTGGAGGTCCGCAACCTCCATGCCTACTTCGGCAGCCAGCGCGGCCCGGTGCACGCCGTGGACGGGGTCTCCTTCGATGTGCACCAGGCACAGGCGCTCGGGATCGTCGGCGAGTCCGGATCCGGCAAGTCCGTCATGTCGCGGGCGGTCATGGGTCTGCTGCCCTCGTACGCCTCGCTGACCGGTGAGGTGCTCTTCCGCGGCACCAACCTGCTCGGGCTCTCCCGCAAGGGCAAGGAGGCGCTGTGGGGCAACTCGATCGCGATGGTGTTCCAGGACCCGAGCCGGTCGCTCAACCCCGTGGTGAAGGTGAGCCGACAGCTCACCGAGGGGATGCGCAAGCATCTCGGCGTGTCGCGTAGCGAGGCCAGCTCGCGCGCGCTCGACCTCCTGAAGGAGGTCGGCGTCCCCGATCCGGAACGCCGGATCCACAACTATCCGCACGAGCTCTCGGGCGGTATGCGGCAGCGGGTGATGATCGCGATCGCGCTCGCGTGCGAGCCGGAGCTGCTCATCGCCGACGAGCCCACGACGGCGCTCGACGTCACCATCCAGCGCCAGATCCTCGACCTGCTCCGCCGGATCCAGCGGGAGCGCCACATGGCGCTCATGCTCGTCAGCCATGACCTCGCCGTCGTCGCCGGCCGCACCGACCGGGTCGCGGTCATGTACTCCGGCAAGATCGCCGAGGTGGGTTCGACCCGCGCGATCTTCGACAGCCCCCAGCACCGCTACACCCGTGCCCTGCTCGGCGCGACGCCGACCGTGGACCACGAGCGGCACACGCCGCTCCGGCTGATCCAGGGCAGCCTGCCGAACCCGGTCGCGCCACCCCCCGGCTGCCGGTTCGCGGCCCGCTGCGACCACGCGCTGCCGGAGTGCCCGAGCGACCCCATGCCCGCACTGCTCAGCGTGGGCACCGACCACTGGGTCGCCTGTCACAACCCCGCCGTCGTCCAGACGGCCCCTGATGGAGGTGTTCTCCTTGGCCGGTAGCGGAAGCGCTCACCTGCGCGGCGACGACGCGCTGCTCACCGTCGAGGACCTCGAGGTCGAGTACCGCACGAAGGCCGGCAAGCTCCGGGCGGTCGCGAAGATCAGCTTCGACGTGATGCCCGGAGAGACGCTGGGCATCGTGGGCGAGTCCGGATGTGGCAAGTCCACCACCGGACGCGCGGTGCTGCGTCTCGACCCGATCGCCGGCGGCCGGATCCGCTACAACGGCCAGGCCATCGAGGAAGCGAAGCCGAAGGAGCTGCGCCGGCTGCGCCGGGAGATGCAGATGATCTTCCAGGAGCCGGTCGGATCGCTGAACCCGAGACGAAAGGTGCGGGAGGTCGTCGTCGAGGGTCTCGACATCGCCGGCGCCTCGAAGAAGGTCCAGGAGGAGACGGCCGAGCGGGTGCTGAACCAGGTCGGGCTCGATCCCGCGCGCTTCGCCGACATGCTGCCGCGCCAGCTCTCCGGAGGCCAGGCCCAGCGCGTCGCCATCGGCCGGGCATTGGCTGTCGAGCCGAAGCTGCTCATCTGCGACGAGCCGGTCTCGGCGCTCGACGTCTCGGTGCAGGCACAGGTGATCAACCTGCTCGAGGAGATGAAGGCGGCCTACGACCTGACCATCGTCTTCATCGCCCACGACCTCGGCGTGGTCCGGGCCGTCAGCGACAACGCGATGGTGATGTACCTCGGCAAGGTCTGCGAGTTCGGCGACGCCGTTCAGGTGTACGACAACCCCGCCCACCCCTATACGCGTGGACTGCTCGACTCGGTGCCCCTCCTCGAGACCGAGGAGGGCTTCGCCGGCCCCGCGCTCGAGGGTGACATCCCGTCCCCGATCAGCCCGCCGGACGGCTGCCGCTTCCGCTCGCGCTGCCCGTCTGCGCAGGACCGCTGCGCGGTCGAGGAGCCCGAGGTGCGCGAGGTGCGCCCGGGCCAGTTCGCCGCGTGCCACTTCCCGCTCGGCGTCCCCAGCGCGGACCTGCCGGAGGAAGCGGTCACCGTCCCCGTCTGAGCACCGTCTCAACACCAAGGAGTCCCTCCATGTCCCCGCACCCCAGCAGGTTGCGCCTGCTCGCCACCGCCGCCACCGTGTCGCTCCTGCTGGCGGCGTGCGGTGGCGGCGGCTCAGACGGCGATGGCCGCGGCGGCGCAGAGGGCGAGCCGGTCGCCGGCGGGTCCCTCGCGATGATCGCCCCCGGCGAGCCGCGCGGGCTCGACCCGGCCGTGATGCAGAACGCCTGGTCGGCCAACGCCGCGGTGGGCGCGGCCCTCTACGGCGCTCTGCTCGAGACCGACATCACCACCGGTGAGGTCACTCCGAGCCTGGCGGAGAGCTGGGAGACGACCGACCACGGGAAGACGTTCACCCTGACGCTGCGCGAGGGCACGACGTTCTCCGACGGGACTCCCTTCGACGCGGCTGCCGTCAAGTTCAACTGGGACCGGCTCAAGGACCCTGCGGTCGCACCACTGCACGCCACCGTCGCGAACATGATCGCCACCAACGAGGTCATCGACGCCACCACCCTCGAGGTGACGATGGTCTCGCCCATCCCCCAGTTCGCGCAGGGCATCGCGACCTCGGGTCTGACCTGGATCGCCTCCCCGAAGGCGCTCGAGGCGGGCACCGACGCGTTCAACACCGACCCCGTGGGCGCAGGGCCGTTCACGCTGGTCGACTGGACCCCGAACGACGTCATGGAGCTGGAAAAGAACGACAAGTACTTCGAGGGCCCCGACAAGCCGTACCTCGACGAGCTCACGATCCGCACCATCACCGACACCAACCAGCGCTACAACACCCTGGCGAGCGGTGGGGCGGACGTGATCGTGGAGAGCAACCGGGTCACCCAGGCCAAGCTCGAGGACGAGGGCAAGGTGGTCGAGCGCGGGGAGTTCAGCGGTGGGAACTACCTCCGGTTCAACACCCTCAAGCCCCCCTTCGACGACGTGCGGGCCCGCCAGGCGGTGGCCGCCGCCTTCGACTACGACCAGGCCAACCAGGCGATGTCCCAGGGCAAGGCCCAGCAGCTGCACACGCTGTTCTCCGAGAAGTCGCCGTTCTACTCCGCCAAGGAGCTCGACGGCTACGACCCCGAGCGGGCGCAGGAGCTCTTCGACGAGCTCGCCGCCGAGGGGAAGCCGGTGGAGTTCACCTTCACCGGCTGGGGCTCCTTCGAGACCACGACGCTCGGCGAGAACCTGATCACCCAGCTGTCGCAGTACGACAACGTCAGCGTCGAGATGCAGGACGCCCAAATGGCCGACATCGGCCGGGTGCTGGCCACCGGTGACTTCCAGGTCGTCGTGCACGGAGTGCCCTTCTCCGGCGACCCCGACCCTCTGCTCTGGGTGGCGTGGCACAGCGACTCGGTCTCGAACGCCGCGCTCTCCGATCCGATCATCGACAAGGCGCTCGACGAGGGCCGGCTCGCGACGACCGTCGAGGATCGCAAGGCGGCCTACGACCGGCTCCAGGACCAGCTCATCGCCTCCCGCCCGATGGTCTTCACCGAGGTGCCGGTCCCGTCGCTGATCAGCAACACCAACGTCGGCGGCCTGAGCCTGTGCTGCTGGGGCGCCCCCCGGGTGGCCGACCTCTGGATCACCGACTGACCCTGCGGGCACTTGTACGACGAGAGGCTCGGCCGGGGACCCGGCCGAGCCTCTTCTCTTCGCGTGCCTCAGGCGCTCGGGTGGTTCCCGTAGATCCACTTCATGTACGTGTTGTTCGGGCTGCGGTCACCCGCGACCCAGCGGGCCATGGTGGCGTGCGCGTTCGCGAGCTGGTCGGCGTTGATCTCCGCCGCGTTCTCGGGCTCGGCCACGAACTCCACCGTGGTCCCGTCGGGGTCCTTCGCGTACAGCGAGACGCAGTAGTAGTGGTCGATGACGAACGGGTTCAGCCCCGCCTCCTCGAGCCGGTCGCGGAGCGCGATCTGGTCCTCGGGCGTCACGAACCAGGAGATGTGCGCCAGGTTGTTGCGCTGCCGTCCCCACTCGTAGACGTCCTCGTCGGCGTAGCCGAAGAACGCGATCGTCGAGCCGTCGGCGGCCGCGTAGAAGGCGTGCATGTACTCGAGCTGGCGGCCGGGGAAGTTGGGATACTCGTTGACCTCCGCCCAGGCGGCGATGAGCGGCATCCCGAGAATGTCCTCGTAGAAGTGCCGGGTGGCCTCGTGGTCCTTGCACACGTACGCCACATGGTGTCCGCGCTGGGGAAGGATCCGGGCCTTCGTCGCCGTCGGCACGGCGCCTGCCGCGGGCTCGGCCGCGACCAGATTGTCGACCATGGCTTTCTCTCCACTCTGGGGGTTGGGACTTCTCCCGACCTGAGGCCGGGCGTGACTCATTGAACATCCGGATCAGCGGGTCGGAGCGTGCTCCGTCCCGGCCACCAGAACGAGTCCACGGCGAGCAGAGCCCTCGTCGCTACTGTCCCCGACAGTCGGCCCGGCCCTCATCGCCGGAGCGCCGTCCCCAGCCACCGAGGAGATCCGCCATGCTGCTGCTGTCCGTTTCGATGACCTTCGCTCCTGAGGACTTCGACGATGTGAAGGCCTACGTCACCAAGCTCCAGGGCCTGAGCCGGACCGAGCCCGGCTGCGTCGAGTACTGGTGGGCGATGCCGGTCGACGAGGAGCACACGCTTCGGCTCTTCGAGTGCTGGGAGTCCAAGGAGGCCCTCGTCGAGCACCTCAAGCTGCCGCACGAGCAGGAGTGGTTCGCCACCTACCAGCCGAAGGTGGTCAGCAGCTCGGTGGTCGCCTACGACCCGACCACGAGCGGGCCCTTCGGCGGTCTGTGACGCCGGCCCTGCACCCAGAAGTGCCGCTGCCCCGTCCGGTATCACCGGACGGGGCAGCGGGCGCTAGGGGACAACTCAGATGTCGCGCGGAGCCTTCGCGGCCAGGTGGCGCCCGGCCAGGTAGCCGGTGACCATGCTGGGCCCGACACAGCTGCCCCCGCCCGGGTAGGTTCCACCGAGGACCGAGGCGGAGGTGTTGCCCGAGGCGTACAGACCGTCCACGATCGGCTGGTCGTTGCCGAGCACCCGGGCGTCCGGGTCGATGCGCAGGCCGCCGTTCGTGCCGATGGTGCCGGGCCACTGCTGGATGGCTCCGTAGGGGCCCTCGCCGATCGGATGGATGTCCACGGTCTCCGGACCGGTGAGCTTGCGCACCTGGGCGGGGTCGCCCCACTCGGGGTCCTCGCCCTTCTCGGCATGCTTGTCATAGGTGGAGACGGTCTCCTCCAGCACTGCCGGATCGACACCGATCTTCTCGGCGAGCTCCCCGATCGTGTTGGCGACCACCAGCCACTCGGGGGCCGGCGCACCGCCGGGGCCCTCGACCCGGACCTGGTCACCGGGGACGACCCGGGCGTCCTTGAGCACGCCCTTGCCCCAGTGCTCGACGCCGAAGACGCACCACCCGGGAGCCTTGTTCGTGAAGCCCGGGTTGCGCTGGTCGAAGTGGCTGAACGGGTGCGAGAAGTCGTTGTAGGTGTAACCGCCGTGCATGAACCGCCGGCCGTGCTGGTTGACGATGATCGAGCCCGAGCCCAGGCTCATCTCCATCTGCGGCATCGGCCCGCCGTCCGGACGCTTCTCCCACGGGTCGTGCATCACGCCGTAGCTGAAGAAGCCGGTCATGCCGCCGAGCTTCGCCCCGACCTTCATCGCCATCTGGTGGCCGTCACCGGTGTTCGCCCAGGGGGTGACCGGCTGCACGTCGTACCCGAGGAAGGTCTTGACCATCTCCGGGTTCCACTCGAAGCCGCCACAGGCCAGCACGACGCCACGGCGAGCGCCGACGCGCCTCTCCTTGCCGTCCTCGCCGACGACGACGCCGATGACCGCGCCGCTGTCGTCGGTGACCAGCTGGCGCGCCGGGGTCGACGGCCTGACGTCCACCTCTCGGTCGAGGAGCGCCTTGAGCAGCGGCGCGATGAGCGCGCCGCCCTTCCCGCGCCAGCCATCACGCTTGCGACGGGCGAGCTCCTCGTCGGTGATCGAGCCCTCGCCGTACGACACTTCCTGCGGCTCGATCCAGGGAGAGGGGTGTACCAGCGAGGCCCACTTCTCGCCGAGGCGCTCGCGTGCGGGATACGGCTGCGCCGAGCAGGTGCGCGGGAAGGCCTTGGTCCCCGGGATCCGGCCCGGGACGACCGAGTAGTAGTCGTCCAGCCCGGTGTGCGGCTTGGAGACGTACTCGGTGTGGGCCTCGAGGTACTGCAGCGCCTCGGGGGCGGAGTCGATGTAGACCTCGATCATGTGGGGGTCGGCCGCGCGGCCGTCCGAGAGACGAGTGACGTAGGCGAGCGCCTCGTCACGGGAGTCCTGGTCGGCGACATGGTGGTTGTTGGGGATCCACATGTCACCGCCCGACACCGCGGTGGTGCCGCCGATGTACTCCGCCTTCTCGACGACCAGCACCGTGGCGCCACCCTCGCGAGCGACGAGCGCGGAGGTGAGCGCACCGGCACCGCTGCCCACCACGACGACGTCGACGACCTCGTCCCACCGGTTGTCCGAACTCGAACTCATTGCGTCTCCTCACGTGTGCCGATCGTGCGCCGGCTGGCGGTCACCTGGATCGTGCTCGCCACCCGCAGGTCGTGTCTCGACAGTGTTTTGCTCAGTGGGACCTGGCTGCCCGCCCGGGCGCGGCGGATTCACTGGTCATCGTCGAAGCCGATCGTCATCTCGCCGCCGGTGTCCTCACGGACGAACCGGAAGGCACGTTCCGCGATCGCATCGGGATCACAGTCGCCGTTGCCCGCCATCACCGACCGACCGATCGCTACGCGGCCGACGACGATCCCCTCGGACGCGAGGACCGCGTGCAGGCTGGCGATCCAGTTCCTCAGGCCGGCGGTGGAGATGCCGGCACTGGCCATCTCCGGGTGCAGTGCGTTCGCCGTACGACCGGCGGTGAAGAGCAGCACGCCCTCCCCCGCCTCGCGCATGCCCGGCAGCACCGCTCGGGTCGCCGTCAGCGCTCCCCCGATCGTCGTCTCGAACTGGGCCCGGGCCGCCTTCGCCGTCGTCTGCGCGGCTCCGGTCAAGCCCAGTGCGGAGAAGTCCAGCGGGTTGCCCGAGGCGCGCAGCGCGGGCCAGTCCGGCGCCGGGCAGTAGCAGAGAGCCCCGATCGGGCCGAGCTCGGCGGCCGCGGTCAGCAGGGCCGTGGTCAGGCCCGCCTCATCGGTGACATCGGCACGGTAGGTGCCGACCGTGAGGCCCTCGGCCCGCAGGTCCTCGGCCACCGCGGCGAGCTTCTCCTCGTTGCGCGCCACCAGGGCGACGGGGCGGCCCTCGCGACCGAACCGGCGAGCGAGCGAACGGCCAAGCCCGGGACCGGCACCGACGACGGCGACTGGGGAAAGCATGGGGACTCCTCTCGGCGCCAGGGGCGCGTCTTCTCCCGAGGCACGCTGGATTAGGTTGTCAATATAACTGTTTCCCCGCTGCGGCGCGCGCGCGACGGCAGGACGGGGCTACTTGCGCTTGATTAGTTACCTAATTGCACTAAAGTGCTCCCCGGTGGCCCCACCCACCTATCGGAGCCAGTGACGCATGGCGGCGCGGGAAGCTGCCCGGGAGAGTGAATGAACGTCCGAACCGCCAGAAGCGCACAGGCGCAGCGCGCCTCGAGCCTGCTGCAAGCCCGACTCGAGCAGGTGCTGGGCCTGGACCCCCAGGCCATCGCGATGACCTACAAGCAGACGACGTTCCAGTGGTCGTTCTACGCCGATGCCATCGCCGACCTGAACGCCCTGGTCGCCGAGCACCCCGAGGTGCTCCGGATCGGCATCGTCCTGCGCAACCGCCCCGGTCCGGTGGCGGCGCTGATCGCCACCGTCGGCACCGGGCGCGAGGTGGTCACGCTCAGTCCGCACCTGGGCGACGTCGGCCTGGCGCAGGACATCCTCGACCTGGCCCCCGACGTGGTCATCGCCGAGGACGAGGACTGGGCCAGGGAGCCGATGCGGGACGCGGCACGCTCGGTGCTGGCCATCGCGCTGCGTAGCGGCGTGGACCGGGCCCTGTCGCCCCACCCGGCCGACTGGGTGGCCGCCCCCAGTCCGCTGCCTCCGTCGGACACCGCCGTGCTGATGATGACGAGCGGGACGACGGGGCGTCCGAAGCGGGTCGACCTGACCTACGACCGGGTCGTGGCCGCCTTCCAGGCCGGCGGCCTGAAGCTCGACGCGGACCACAGCCCCCGCCAGCTCCGCGAGGGCCACGCCATCCTCTGGGCCTCTCTGGTCCACATCAGCGGTCTCTACTTCGCACTCTCCAACGCGCTGGAGGCCCGGCCGATCGCCGTCCTCGAGAAGTTCGACGTGGGCGCGTGGGTGGCGCTGGTCAACGAGCACCAGCCGCGCTTCGTGCGGCTGGCGCCGACTGCCATCCGCATGGTCCTGGAGGCGAACGTCCCGACCGAGGTCTTCAGCGGAATGCGGGCGATCGGTTCGGGCTCGGCGCCGCTCCCTGTCGAGCTCGTGGACGAGTTCGAGCAGCGCTACGGGGTGCCGGTGCTCGGCACCTACGGCGCGACCGAGTTCGCCGGCGCCATCGCCGGCTGGACCTTGAAGGACAAGAAGGCCTGGGGCGAGCACAAACGCGGGAGCGTCGGGCGCGCCTACCACGACATCGAGCTGCGCGTCGTCGACCGCGACACCGGTGAGGTGCTGCCGGCGGGAGAGGCCGGCATCCTGGAGGCCCGAGGCGGCCAGCTCCCGACCGTGAACGGCAACTGGTTGCGGACCACGGATCTCGCCGTCCTCGACGATGACGGCTTCCTGTTCATCCGGGGCCGGGCAGACGACGCGATCAACCGCGGCGGCTTCAAGGTCCCGCCGAGCGTGATCGAGGACGCGCTGCGTGAGCACCCCGCCGTCGCCGAGGCCGCGGCCCTCGGCCTGCCCCACCTGCGACTGGGACAGGTGCCGGTGGTCGCGGTCACCCTGGTCGCCCCTGCAACGGAGGACGAGCTCATGGAGTACCTCGCCGAACGGCTCACCAGCTACCAGCGGCCGGTCTCGCTCCGGGTGGTCGACGAGCTGCCCCTCACCCCCTCGCTCAAGGTGAGCCGCCCCTTGGTGCGCGAGCTCTACTTCAGCGACGCCCACGACGACGTCGACGTCGTCCCGACGGGGGCGCGCTCGTGAGCGGCGAGCGCGCCGACTTCGGCGTCCTCACCGACGACGCGTTCACCCGGTCCCGGGCGCGGATCGGCATCCCGCTGAGGACCGACCCGCCGCACATCACCGAGGTGCACGCGGATGCCACCCGGCACTTCGCCTACGGCTACGGCGACGACAACCCGCTGTACTGCGACCCGGAGTACGCGAAGAACACTCGGTGGGGTGCGCTGCTCGCACCGCCCACGTTCCTCTACTGCATGGGCGAGAACGCTGCCGGGCCCCTCACGCCCGAGCAGAAGCAGCTGCTCAAGGGCGACCCGTTCGCGGGCCTGGGGTCCTACCAGGCCGTCATGGAGTTCGAGTTCTACCGACCGCTCATGGCCGGCGACCGGTGTCGGGCACTGCGGACGCAGGTCGGGGCGCAGGAGAAGGCGAGCCGGTTCGGAGGGCGCACGGCCCACGTGACGCACGACTTCCTCTACACGAACGGTCACGGCGAGGTGGTCGGCCTGCGGCGCGGCACCTGGATCAACGCCGAGCGACACACGAGCAAGGACCGATCGAAGAAGAGCGACGACCGCTCCGGACCCAGCTTCGAGCCCTACACCGAGGAGCAGCTGGCCGAGATCGACGCGGCGTACGACGCCGAGGTCCGCCGCGGCGCAGAGACCCGCTACTTCGAGGACGTCGAGGTAGGCGACGAGATCCAGCCTCGGGTGAAGGGGCCGCTGACGACCACCGACCTGATCGTCTGGCACATCGGCTGGGGCATGCAGCTGACCCCGCCGGGCACCTTCGCGATCGCCCGGCGCATCCGCCGCAAGGTCCCGGGGCTCTATCCGCCCAATGCGCGCAACATCCCCGACACGGTGCAGCGGCTGCACTGGGACCGCGAGCGCGCGGAGGAGCTCGGGATCCCGATGAACTACGACTACGGCGGCATGCGCGAGACCTGGCTGGCGCACGCCCTCACCGACTGGATGGGCGACGACGGCTGGCTGTTCAAGCTGCGCTGCGAGCACCGCAGGTTCAACTACATCGGGGACACCACCTGGGTGCGCGGCACGGTCGTGGACAAGGTCCAGGTCGACGGCCGCCACGAGGTGCACCTGGAGATCAGCTGCGCGAACCAGCGGGGCGAGGTGACCACCCCGGGAACCGCCGTCGTGCTGCTACCGACGCGTGCGGACGCGGTGGTCCTGCCCAAGCCCGAGGTGGACGACCTGGAGGGGCTTCTCGCCGCGGAGATCGCCCGCTTCGCCTGACCGCAGCAGGGTCAGCGCAGGGTCCACTTCGGCTTGACGAACCCGTCGCGGGAGACCTCGGCCTTGCCGATCGGATTGCCGATGCTGGTGTAGTTGAGCCCCACGGCCTGCGCGGTCGCCCGGTCCATGTCGAGGGTCTCCCAGATCGCCTTGACGGTCCCCTGCACCGCGGCCGCGGGCTTGGCCGCGATGATCCGCGCGATCTCGTCCGCCCGGCTGTGCAGCTCGGCGAACGGGACCAGCTCCGACACCAGGCCGATCTCTCGGGCCCGCTCCGCCGACATCCGCTCGTCCAGGCCCAGCAGTGCCCAGCGCAGGACCTCGCCCAGCGGGATCTTGCGGGCGAGCCCGATGGGCTCGAGCGCCGACGTGAGCCCGTAGGAGACGTGCGGGTCGAAGAAGGTGGCGTCGTCGGCACTGATGACGATGTCGCAGTCGTTGACCCAGTAGAAGGCGCCGCCCGCCACCATGCCCTGCAGGGCGGCGACGACCGGCTTCCAGACCTTGTTGTGCTTCGGGCTGAGGCTGAGCCCCGGGTCATCGAGGCTCCAGACGTTCTCCGCCATGTCGAAGCCCTCGGTCACGTCGAGCCCGGTGGAGAAGGCACGATCGCCGGCCGCCCGCAGGACCACGACGTGGATCGCGTCGTCGGAGCGGACCCGGTGCCAGATCTCGCGGAACTCGTCCAGCATTCGCTGATTGAACGAGTTCAGCTTCTCGGGGCGGTTGAGCGTGATCGTCGCGACGGCGTCCGAGACCTCGAAGTTCACCGTCTGAAAGCTGTCGCCCACCACTGCTCCTCGCCGTCGCTGCAAATAGTTAGATGATTAGATACTATCGCCCTTCCGGCGCCCGACAAGTACCCGACCACTGCGAGGTAGCTCCGTCACCATGGACTTCGAACTGACCGACGAGCAGCAGAGTCTCCGCGAGGTCTCTCGCAGCATGCTCGAGGCGAATTGCCCGCCGCAACTGGTACGCGACCTCGCCGAGTCGGGCAAGGACGTCGACGACAAGGTGTGGCAGCGAGGCGCCGAGCTCGGCTGGCTGGGCCTGTCCGTCCCCGAGGCGCAGGGCGGCTCCGGCCAGGGACTCGTCGAGCTCTGCCTGGTCGCCGAGGAGCTCGGTCGGGCCGGAGCCACCGGCGCCTTCGTCGACACCGCCCTCACCGCGGCCACGCTGGCGCAGTACGGCGCCTTCCGCGAAGTCGTGACCGGCCTCTCGGAGGGCCACCTGCACGCAAGCACGGTCAGCCGGGGGGTCACCGCGACCCCCGGCCCCGACGGGGGCCTCGTCCTGGATGGCCACTGCGCGGCCGTGCACGCCGCGGCCTCAGCAGACCTGCTGCTCGTGGCGGCAGCCGCCGAGGGCGGCGCCGGCGGTGGCTGGCTGGTGCTCGTCGACGCGAGCGTCGCCACCGTGACGCCACGCCGGACGCTGGACGAGACCCGACGCTGGTACGGCGTCGGCTTCGACCGGACGCCGGTGCCGGCGACCAGGATCCTCACCGACGACCCTGCTCGTGTACAGGGGCTGCAGGACGCCCTGGCCGTGCTGACGGCCGCCGACGCGCTGGGCGTCGGTGAGTGGCTGCTGGACACCACGGTCGATTACGTGAAGGTGCGCGAGCAGTTCGGCCGCCCGTTGGGCAGCTTCCAGGCGGTCAAGCACAAGGCGGCGGACATGCTGATCACCATGCGTGCGGCCACCGCGGCGACCTACTACGCCGCGATGGCGCTCGACGCCGGCACGCCGGAGGCGTCCCGGTCGGCGAGCGTGGCCAAGGCGTTCGTCACCGAGGGCGCCAGTGCCGTGGCGGGCGAGGCCCTGCAGACGCTCGGGGGGATCGGCTTCACCTGGGAGCACGACCTGCATCTCTACCTGCGCCGGGCGAAGGTGGACGAGCTGCTGCACGGCACCATCGCCGAGCACCACGAGCGGGTCACCGCGCTGAGCGAGCGCGCGTAGGGTCCCCCCGCGCGCCCGATGGCAGGGCTCAGCTGCCGGACAGGGTGCTCTCGGCGAGGAGCTCGGGGACCCGGCGGCGCAGCAGCTTGCCGGTCTCGGTGCGCGGGAGCTCGTCGACGAGCCAGATCCGGTCCGGCGTCTTGCTCGAGCGCAGCGACTCTCGCGCGAACTCGCGCAGGACGTCGAGGTCGACGGTGTGGCCGGTGCGGATCACGACCGCCGCCTGGATCCGCTGTCCCCACTCCTCGTCGGGCGTCCCGAACACCACCGCGTCGCCGACGGCGGGGTGCCGCAGCAGCACGTCCTCGATCTCGGCCGGGGCGATGTTCTCCGCCCCGCGGATGATCGTGTCATCGCTGCGGCCGCCGATGAACAGGTAGCCGTCGGGGTCGAGGTAGCCCTCGTCGCGGGTGTCGAAGAACCCGCGCTCGTCGACCATCCGGCCGACGCCGGCGTACTCGGCCGACACCTGCTCGCCCCGCACGCAGATCCGACCCGCCTCGCCGGCAGGGAGCACCTCGCCGTCGACACCGCGGATCTCCAGCTCGACGCCGGGCAACGGCTTCCCGGCCGAGGAGAGCCGGGAGCGCACAGCCGGGTCCGGCGAGGCGAGCGCCTCGCGGTGCTCCTCCGGGCCGAAGAGGGTGATGGTGGAGCTGGTCTCGGTCAGGCCGTAGGCATTGACGAAGCCGACGTCGGGCCACGCACTCAACGCGCGCTCGATGAGCGCGGAGGGCATCGGCGCGCCTCCGTACGAGAGGGAGCGCAGCGAGGGCACCGGCGCGTCGCCCGCGGAGTCGATGATCCGCGCGAGCATCGTCGGCACGACCATCGCACTGGTCACCGCCTGCTCTTGCACGGTCTGCAGCCACTCCTGGGCCGTGAACGACTCCAGCACCAGGGTCCGGCGGCCCGCGTAGAGGTTGGTGATCACGTTGGCGACCGCGGCGATGTGGTACGGCGGCACGCTCACGAGCGCTGCATCCGTCTCGTCGGCCGAGGCGAAGTCCACCGTGCCGAGCACGTACGACGTCAGGTTGGCGTGCCGCAGCAGCACGCCCTTGGGCTCCGAGGTGGTGCCGCTGGTGTAGATGACGACGGCGACGTCCGCCTCGTCCAGGTCCTCGATGCCGTCGACGGGCTCGTCGACGGGTTGCGGATCGGTCGCCGTCAATGCGAGCCAGTCCGCGATGGTGATGGCCTCGATGCCATTGCGCGCGAGGTGAGTCAGGGCCTCCGGGTCGGCGATGCCCAGAGCTCCGCGGTGCTTCACCAGCAGGGCATCGAGCTGCGCCTCACCCAGTCGGTAGTTGAGCGGGACGAGCGGGACACCCGCGCGCGCCGCGGCGAAGAGGGCGACCGGGAAGGCGGGGCCGTTCACGCCGAGGTAGACGACGCCGGAGGCGCCCCGCCTGCGCAGGGCGGCCGCGCCGGCATCGGCACGCCGGGACAGCTCCTCGGCGGTGATCCCGTCGGCCCGGGAGCCGATCAGCACCCGGTCGCCGAAGCCGTCGGCAGCCATGTCCAGCAGGAGGGTGAGCCGCATCGTGCGCGCCGATCAGTCGGAGGCCGGCAGCGGCCGCGCGGTGCGGACGTCGAGGACCTGCCCGTTCAGCGCGAGGGCGTACTGACCGGGCTTCGTGCAGAGCACCTCGATCGTGTCCGCCTCGTCGACGTACCGCTTTCCCAGCTTCGTCTCCCCGGCGAGAGCGGGGTCGGGCGTGGCGCCGGACGCGCCCTCGCCGGGCTTGGCCATGGCCACGCCGCCGCAGGTCAGGTCGACCTCTCCCGTGGGTGCGCGGGTGACGATCACCGCGGTTGAATCGACTGCACTGGTCAGGGCCTGCCCGACCTGAAGCTGCTCGGCCACCGTCTGTACTCCCTCATTGCTGCAACGTCGTCGGGCATCCCGGTCTATCGAGAACCCGATCAGGTCAAATCTACTATATGAGATTACTGATTCTACGTCGATGTGGATCAGCGTCCCCGCCAGACCGGCGGCCGCTTCTCGGCGAACGCGGTGGCGCCCTCCTGGGCGTCGGCCGAGGCGAACACCGGGCGGTACAGCTCCTCCTGGCGCTGCCAGCCCTCGCTGATGGTCCAGTCCGCCGACTGGCGCGCGATCTGCTTGGTCACCTGCACTGCCAGTGGCCCGTTCGCCGCGATCGCGGCCGCGAGCTCGAGGGCTCCCTCCAGGGCCGCCCCGTCGTCGGCGATGCGGTTGACCAGGCCGAGCGCGTAGGCACGCTCGGCATCGATCGGGTCACCCGTCAGCAGGAGCTCGAGCGCCGCCGCGTACGGCATCCGCTGGGGCAGCAGCAGGGCCGCGCCGCCGCCGGCGACGAGCGCGCGCTTAACCTCGGGGACGCCGTACCGGCTGCTGCGCGCGGCGACGGTGAGGTCGCAGGCGAGCATCAGCTCGAAGCCTCCGGCAAGCGCCCAGCCCTCGACCGCGGCGATCAGCGGCTTGCGTGGGGGCGTCGCCGTGATGCCTCCGAAGCCGCGGTCGGGGATGTTGGGCTTGTCGCCGCGCAGGAAGGCTTTGAGATCCATCCCGGCACAGAACGTGCCACCGGCGCCGGTCAGCACCCCGACCCTCAGGTCGTCGTCGGCGTCGAGCTGGTCGGCCGCCGCGGCGAGTGCGCGGGCGGCTGCCCCGTCCAGCGCGTTCTTCACCTCGGGACGGTTGATCGTGATCACGAGGACGTGGTCGCGACGCTCCACCAGGACGGGCTCTGTCATGTCTCTTTCTCTTCCTTCACTCCGCAACGCGGATGACGACCTTGCCGGTGTGCTTGCGATCCGCGACCCGCTGCAGCGCGACGGCGACGTCGTCGAGGTCGTGCACCTCGGAGACGGCCGGTCGCATGCCCTGCGCCACGAGGTCCGCCAGGAGCTGGCGCCCGCGGGCGGTCTCCTCCGGAAGCTTGGCGTTCCAGGTGCGGACCTCCATCCCGCGCACCGTGACGTTCTTCAGCAGCACCAGGTTGAGGGGGATCTTGGGGATGTCTCCCGCGGCGAAGCCGATGCTGACGAAGCGTCCACCCCAGCGGACCGCTCGCAGCGCGGGCTCGGCGTAGCGGTCACCGATCGCGTCGATCACCAGGTCGGCGCCGCCACCGGTGATCTCCTTGATGCGCCCCTTGAGGTCCTCGGTGGAGTAGTCGATGCCGGCCTCGGCGCCGAGCTCGGTGGCCACGGACAAGCGCTCCCGCGAGGACGCCGCCCCGATGACCCGGGCCCCCAGACGGACCGCAAGGTCGACGGTGGCCGTGCCGACACCTCCGGCCGCTCCGAGGACCACCACCCAGTCACCCGGCTTGAGGGAGCCCGCCGTGACCAGGCCGTGGTAGGCCGTCATGGACGTGACCCGGAAGGCCGCAGCCTCGATCATCGAGAGCCCGACCGGCACCGGGTACAGGTCCGAGGCGGGTACGGCGATCTGCTCGGCCATCCCGCCCGACATCGCGGAGCCGTACACCGCATCGCCCACCGCGAAGCCGGTCACGCCCTCCCCCACCGCCGCGACGGAGCCGGCGAACTCGCTGCCAGGCGTGAACGGCACCGGGATCGAGACCTGGTAGCGATCCGCGATGAACAGCAGGTCGGGGAAGTTCACCGCGGCAGCCTTGACGTCGACCAGGACCTGCCCCGACGCCAGCTGCGGCGCCGGGACGTCGCGTACGACGATGCGCTCGGGCCCGCCGTACTGCTCACACAGTGCTGCCTTCATGACTCCCCCACTTGTAGGTAATTCTTCTATCTGTATATCGGGACTCAGGGGCACACTTCGCACGGCGTCCCGTCAGCCGGGAATCTCGACCACACCAGCGGGCAGTGACATGGCACGGTGCGAGCCACGACCACGACCGAAGGGACGTCGCATGGACCACCAGGCGCAGCGCGAGGCTGTCGTCGTCGGGATCGGGCGGACGGCCTTCAGCAAGGCATCGGGGCGAACACCCTTGGCGATGGCCGCCGAGGCAGCCCGCGCGGCCCTGTCCGACGCCGGCATCCCGGCCGGCGAGGTCGACGGCGTCATCGACTTCCACACCAACGACTCGGCCTCGGCTGCCGACGTCGGGCGGGCCATCGGCGCCGTCGACCTGGGAGTGGCACTCGACGTGAGCGGTGGCGGGAACGTGGCCGTGACGGTCGTGGGGCAGGCGGTGGCCGCCGTCCAGGCCGGGATCTGCACCACGGCCGTCGTCTTCCGCTCGTTCAACGGCCGGTCCGGCAACCGCTACGGCAACAACGCGGGCATCCAGCTGCGCAGCGACATGCAGTTCGCCGCCCTCAGCGGCTACGTCGTCCCGTCCATGTGGATCGCGGGCTTCGGTCAGCGGCAGCGACACGTCTACGGGCTCACCGACGAGGACTACGGGCACATCGCCATCACCACCCGACAGCACGCGGTCGCCAACGAGCACGCGATGCTGCGCCAGCCGCTCGACATGGACGCCTACCTGGCCTCCCCGTGGATCAACGAGCCGTTCCGCAAGCTCGACTGCTGCCTGGAGACCGACGGCGCGGTCGCCCTGGTGATCACCACCCTGGAGCGGGCCGGAAGCCTGCGCCAGATTCCGATCCGGGTGGCGGGCTTCGGCGAGGCGCACACCAACGGAGGCTCCTGGACCGGCGGTTTCCCCGACTACGCGGAGATGTACTCCGCCTACGCCGCCAAGCGGCTGTGGAACAGCACCGACCTGTGCCCCTCCGACATCGACGTCGCCCTGATGTACGACTGCTTCACCGCGACGACCTTTGCGACGGTCGGCGACTTCGGCCTGTGCGACAAGGGTGAGACCGGCGCCTTCTACGCCGACGGCAAGGCCACGTACGGCGGCGATGTCGTCATCAATCCCCACGGCGGCCTGCTGTCGGAGGGCTACATCCACGGCCTCAACCATCACTACGAGGCGGTGCTGCAGCTGCGCGGCCAGGCCGGCGTGCGCCAGGTCGACGACGCCGCCAACGCACTCGTCACGGCCGGCGCCGGCCCCTCGGGCGGCGCCCTGATCTACCAGGCGGTCCGATGAGCACCACGGCAGCGATCATCCCGCCTCCCCCGGCCCCGCTGATCGACGAGGACAGCCGCGGCTTCTGGGAGGCCACCCGCGAGGGCAGGATCGCGCTGTGCCGCTGCACGGAGTGCGGCAGCTGGCTCGGTCGCCCGCTGGAGCGGTGCCACGTGTGCGCCGGTCCCACCGCCTTCGCCGACGTGGCGGGCACGGGCACCATCTACACGTTCATCGTGGTGCACCGCCCGGTCATCCCCGCCTACGCCGACCTGGTCCCCTACGTCATCGCCGTCGTCGAGCTCGACGAGGGCCCACGGCTGCCCGGCATCCTGCTGGGCGAGAACGGCGCGGGCGTCGCCATCGGGCAGCCCGTGCGGGCCGAGCTGTCGGCCGTGCCTGGGACCGAGGAGCGCGCGGTCGCGTTCCGCCGCTCCTGAGTGGCCCTCAGCCCGCCGCGGACTCCGCAGCCGCGGCCTCCCGGGCGACCCGGGCCGCCTCGGCCCCGGAGGTGGTGCGCAGCGGCCGCTCCTTGATGAGGAGGGCGAGCACGAACGCGAGCACCGCGATCCCCGCGGCGACGGCGAAGACGGTATTGGTGGCATCGGCGAAGCCGACCAGGACCCGACGCTCGAGGGCGTCCGGCAGCAGGCTGATCCAGGTCGAGTCGTCCAGGGTCGGCTCCGGGGCGCCTGCGGGCAGGCCGGCGCGGATCTCGTCGTCGATCGGGGCGAGCTCCTCGTCGGTCCGCGCGAAGAGGATGGACAGGAAGAGCGCGGTCCCCAGGGTCGCGCCGATGGACCGGAAGAAGGTGTTGGCGGCGGTGACGACGCCGATGTCACGGGGCTCGACCTCGTTCTGCATGGCGATCATGACCGGGAAGAGACTCAGGCCCTGTCCGATCCCGAAGACCGACAGCACCAGCGCCGTCTGCCACAGCGGCGTGTCCGCTCCGACGCGAGCCAGCCAGACGAGCGCGGCGACGAAGCAGCCCGCCCCGACGATGGGGAAGATGCGGTAGCGCCCAGAGCGGCCGATCGAGCGGCCCACGACGTAGGCCGACAGCAGGTTGACCACCATCAGGGGTGCCAGCAGGAGCCCGGACTCGGCCGGTGTCGCTCCCTTGGCGATCTGCAGGTACAGCGGGACCACCGCGACGCCGCCGAGGAGCACCATGCCGGTGACCACCGTGTGCAGTGAGCCCAAGGAGACCGTCGAGCTGCGGAACATGCGGACCGGCACGAGCGCCTCATCGCCCATCCGCCACTGGCTCACCACGAAGAGCGCCACTCCGGCAACGCCGATGAGGTAGCACGCCCACGCCCCGGGGGAGTCCCATCCCCACAGTCGGCCCTGCTCGGCGACGAGGAGGATCGGCAGCACCGCGACGACGAGCAGCACCGCGCCGCGCCAGTCGATCCGGTGGTCGAGTCGGTGGTGCTCGAGCTTGAGCACGACCTTCGCCACGACGTACGACGCCGCGCCCAGAGGGACGTTGATCAGGAAGATCCACCGCCAGCCGTCGATGCCCAGGATCGTGTCGGCCTCGGCGAAGAAGCCGCCCACGAGCGGGCCGGCCATCGCGGAGGCGGCGTAGACGGTGAGGTAGTAGCTCTGGTAGCGGGCCCGCTCGCGTGGCGAGATGATGTCGGCGAGGATCGCGAAGATCAACGGCGTGATCCCACCCGCACCGACGCCTTGGATCGCGCGGAACACCGCGAGCATGTACATCGAGGTCGCCAGCGAGCACAGCAGCGACCCGACGATGAAGATGGCGATCGAGACCAGGTAGAGCCGCTTGCGTCCGTAGATGTCGGAGAGCTTGCCGAAGATCGGCGTGAAGATCGTGGCCGTCACCAGGAACGCCGTGGTGACCCAGACCTGCTCGGAGAGACCGTGGAGGTCGTCGCCGATGGTGCGGATCGCCGTCACGACCACCGTCGTGTCGAGCGAGGCCAGGAACATGCCCAGCATGAGCCCCGACAGGACGGTGAGCTTCTGCCGGTGAGTCAGCTCTGCCACGCCGCCACCACCACCCAGCCCGCCTGCCTCCAGGCCGTCCTACTTGCGTCCGCCGTCGGCCACGATGGTGTTTCCGGAGATATAGCTGGCCGCGTCCGAGGCGAGGAAGAGCACCGCGTGACCGATCTCCTCCGGCTCGCCGATCCGCCCGACCGCGTTGTAGGCCCCCATGGCCTCCTCGTCCCCGAACTGGCGCAGCGAGACGGCGAGCAGCGGCTCGGAGCGCACGGCACCGCAGGCGACACCGTTGACCCGGACCCCCTTCGGGGTCCACGCAGCCGCCATCGACGCGGTCAGGTTGTTCACCGCTGCCTTCGCCGCGCTGTACGGCGCGCCCAGCGCGTAGCCGTTGAACGAGGAGGTGGAGGAGATGTTGACGATGGCACCGCCACCGCGCTCGATCATCGCCGCCGCCGCGAAGCGCGAGAGGAACCAGACGCTCGAGGTGTTCAGCTGCTGGATGTGGAACCAGTCCTCGACGCTCCAGTCGTCGATGGGCTGGGCGTTGAGCCCGCCCATGCCACCGGCGCAGTTCACCAGGATGTCGAGCCGGCCGAGCTGCGCGACAGCCTGCTGCACCAGGGCCTCGCAGTCGCCCACCTCCGTCACGTCGGTGGGGACCACGAGGCAACGCGACCCGAGCGCCTCGAGCTCGGCCGCGGTCTCCTTCAGCGGCTCGACGCGCCGCCCCGCCAGCACGACGTCGGCGCCGTACTGCGCGAGGACTCGGGCGACACCGCGACCGATGCCGCTACCGGCACCGGTGACGACCGCCACCCGTCCGGCGACACTGAAATCCGACGACGACGTTGCACTATCTCCAGTCACCCGTGCACGCTCGCACAGGGGAACCTCGCACACATCTCGATGTTCCGCTGACCGGTGCGGCGACGCACGACGCCGCCTCTGGGGTCAGCTCGGGGCGTCGCTGCGCGGTCCCGGCGTGAAGCGGGCCGGGCACGCGGTCCATCCGTTGAAGCCACTGCGGTCGGGGTACGGCGCGATGCCGGCCTCGTCGAGCTCGTAGTCGGGCATCCGGCGCAGGATCTGGCTCAGCATCTCGCGGAACATCAGCCGCGCGAGGTGCGAGCCGACGCAGCGGTGCGGGCCCAGGCCGAAGGACGAGTGTCGGTTGGGGAACCGGTCCGGCCGGAACTCCTGCGGCTCGTCGAAGACCGCCTCGTCGAAGTTGGCGCCGTACCGGCTCACCAGGATGGGGTCACCCGCCTGCATGGGGCAGCCGCGGTACTCGAAGTCGGAGCGCACCCGCCTCGGCTGCGAGGCCAGGGGCGGGTAGAAGCGCAGGAACTCCTCGGTCGCCGAGTCCAGCAGCTCCGGCTCGTCGATCAGCCGCTGGCGCAGCTCACGGTCCTTGTTCAGGTGGATGATCGCGTTCGCTGCGAGCGAGGTGGTGGTGTCCACTCCGCCGATGACCAGGATGTAGGCCAGGCCGATGATCACGTTGTCCGTGACCGGCTCCCCGTCCAGCTCCTGGGTCATCAGCCAGCTGATGAGGTCGTCTCGGGGCTCCGCACGGCGGGCGAGGCAGGTCTGGATGAGCGTGTCCAGGATGAGCGTGCTCTGGACGGCCTCGTTGAACTCCGGCGAGCCCTGCGGGAAGCCGACCATGTGGTGGACGCTCTCCTGCGCCTCGAGGACCGTCTCCTCCGGGAACCCGAGCCAGCCCATGGTCACGTACGCCGGCACCGGGCCGACGACATCGGTGAGGAGGTCGCACTCGCCCTTCTCGATGACGCGATCGATGCACGTCGTGACCCACTGCTCGATGATCGGCTGCATCTTGCGCGACTCCGCCGGAGACAGCTTCGGGTTGAGCAGTCCCCGCACCTTGGTGTGATAGGGCGGGTCGACCTCGATCGGGAGCGTCGGCTCGTCGCTGCCGCCGGCGCCGATCGTCGGGATGGACATGCTCGAGACGCCGTCGATCCGCGCCGAGGTGAAGACCTCGGGGTTCTGGAAGACGTCCTTGATGCCCGCATGGTCGGAGACCACCCAGTAGCCGCCGTACTTCTCGGTCCAGGCGACCGGCGTCTCCTTCAGGGCCATCCACCCCGCGTGCGGGTCCGCGTTGAACTCGGCGGAGTGGTGGTCGAAGTCGATGACCGGGCAACGCTCGGCTTGGGGCGCGGCGTCCTGACGGGGTGTGACCTCACTCATAGCCGGAGAATAGGGGGGCCTCAGGCGGCCGCCAGTGGGGCGTTCCGCTCAGCGACACGGTCGCGGCCACGGGTGTCGCAACAGGTCGCTATGTTGACTCATTCATGGGGTGCGCTCGCGCGGATCGCCCCGGTCAACACAGGCGCGCAGAGGTGGCAGACCATGGCAGGGATCACCCATTCCGAGCGGTTGTCGGTGCCGCCCAGCGCGGCGTGGGGCTTCGTCGAGCGCTACACCCGCTCCGAGGTGCACATCTTCTCGTCCTGCGTCGGCGAGCGGCAGGACGGCGAGTACCGGATCGTGACCCTGGCCGACGGGTCCGAGGTCGCCGAGCGCAACGTCACCGTCGACCCGGAGCGGATGCGCGCGGTCTACACCGTCCCCGGCCTGCTCGGCGCCGAGCACCACCACGCGGAGATGCGGATCCTCGAGGACACCGATGGCGGCGCGACCCTCACCTGGACCATCGACGTCCTGCCGCACGAGCTCGCAGACCGACTGGGTGACACCTACGCCGTACTGTTCGGTGAGCTGGTCGAGGCCGTGAACGCACGCGCGACGGTGGACCGGCCGTGAGCACGGACCTCACCGACCTGCAGTACGCCTACGGCTACGCGCTCGACGATCGGGACGCGGACGCGCTCGGCGCGGTCTTCGATCCCGACTACGCCTACCGGATCTTCGCGCCGGGGGCCGCCGAGCCGCTGGCCCGGATCAGTGAGCACGATGCGTTCGCGCGGATGATCAGGATGATGACCGAGCGCTACACGCGCACCATGCACGCGATGAGCAACCCCCTCAACGCCGTCGATCCCAGCGCGCCGGAGCGCGCGACCGGGAGGGTGTACTGCGTCGCGCATCACGTCATCGCCGACGAGGAGCCCGCGCGGACGTTCGTGGTCTACGTCCGCTACGACGACGAGTTCCGTCGCGGCACGGACGCCGTGTGGCGCATCCTGCGGCGAGACGTGCACTTCTTGTGGTTCGAGGACGGCAACGCACCCGTTGCGTGGGAGGTCGCCGCACAGCGCGGGCGCCTCGTCTGAGCTCGGTTCGCGCTGGGCCGCTGCGGGGAGCGCGAATGCTCAGGCGGTCAGCTGGAACCGAACGTCCTCGAGCGTCTCGAGGTGCTCGAGGTTGGCGAGGATCCGCTCCATCTGCTCGCCGGTCAGGGAGTGCTTGGCGTAGTCGAGGAACTTCTCCCGGACCATGGCGAAGTCGTAGCGGTAGCGCTCGTCGAATCCGTCGCCGAGCGCGCTGCTGGCCCTGCGCACGTACTCCTTGCCGCCGGCACCGACCGTGATCACGGTCGCCATGGCGCGGTTGCCCTCGGGGGTGAACGTGCTGTCCTCCCGGTAGGTCGGGTTGGGGACGACGGTGACCTTCTGGGCGAGGTCGTTGAGCTGGCTGTTGCCGACCGCCCGCGCCTGCCAGTCCGGGCCCATCTCCCAGCCGAGCACGGTGGCGGCGACCGCGTGGCGGAAGCTGATCTGCGCGTCGTACTCGTCGGTGAGCTCGGTGAACTCGGTCGTGTACGGGCCGGCGAGGAAGTCCCAGGTCTGGACGTGGACGGCGTCGATGTCCTCGGCCGTCAGCCCCTCCTCCTGCATCAGCTCGCGCACCTGCGTCATGGTGATCATCGGGTACTTGCAGACGGCCCAGGGCTTGATGGAGGTCTCGTTGATGAACCAGCGCGTGCCCAGGTCCTCGAACATCAGCTGCTCGTCGATGCCCCCGTACCCGAGCAGCATCGCGAAGCTCGGGGTCCCCTCGAACACGGTGCGGTCGCCCGTGACGCCGGCTCGTGCGAGCTGCCCGGAGGTGACGGCGGCGAAGGCCTGCGAGAGGTTCGGCCAGTACTTCATGGCGTGCCGCTCGCCGAGGCTCATCGCACCCCAGCGGATGCCCTGGCCGGGGGAGGTGAACGAGGCCGTGCCGAAGGTGATCGCGGTCTGTTCGACGTTCAGCCGGTACAGCTTCGCGACCGCGGCGGCTGCGCCCATGACGAAGGCGCCGAACGAGGACGAGTAGCCGTTCGGGGCCTGGTAGAACGAGCGGCGGCAACGGATCGACACGTCGTAGCCCACCACCAGCGCCGTGATCAGCTCCTTGCCGCTGGCGCCGACCTCTTCGCCGGCAGCCATCAGCGCGCCGGCGATCGACGCGAGGGGGTGGCCGTTGGAGTAGTAGGTGTCGTCGGCGTCGAGCGCCTGCGCGAGATAGCCGTTCGCCCAGGCCGCTGCGGGCGCCGACACCCGCGTGCCGGTCGTGAGGATCGTGGCCTGCTCCGGACCGCCCATCGCCTCCGCGACGGTCACGAAGCGGCGCGTGTCCTCGAGCACCGACGCGCCGAACGCCACGCCGAGGGCGTCGGTCAGCATCACCTTGGCGTACTCGACCACCTCGGCCGGGATGTCGTCGTAGGTCGTGTCGACGACGAATCGGGCGAGCCTCGCGGTCAGACCGGTCTCTTCATATGGACGCTGCACACGGGCAGGTAACCAGCGTCACGCTGCCACGACAATGCCCCCATCCCACTGGCATGGACACGGCCGACCTGCCACCTGGCGATCACCGTCGTCCTGCTGGGCGGAATCGGGGAGGCACGGCAGCGACCCGGACGCCCGATAGTGCTCATGATCCCAACTCCGAGGAACGGAACACCGATGACTGAGAACCGTCTAGGAAGAGTCGCCGGCAAGGTGGCACTGATCACGGGTGCCGCGCGAGGTCAGGGACGCAGCCACGCCCTGAACCTGGCCCGGGAGGGCGCCGACATCATCGCGCTCGACGTGTGCGACACCGTCGAGCCCGCGATGCAGTACCCCATGGCCACCCTTGCGGACCTCGACGAGACCGCCGCGCTGGTCAAGGACCTCGGTCGGCGCGTGGTCACCGGCGTGGTCGACGTGCGCGACCGCACCCAGCTCTTCCGAGCCGTGCGCGATGCCGTGTCCGAGCTCGGGGGCCTGCACGTCGTCGTGGCGAACGCCGGCATCGTGGCCGCGGACAAATCGGTCCCCCCACACACCTTCCTCTCGACGGTGTCGGTCAACTACACCGGTGTGGCGAACACGATCGAGGCGTCCTTCGAGCACCTGGGCGCGGGTGCCTCGGTGATCGCGACCGGGTCGATGGCCGCCATGATGTCCACGTACCCCACCGACAACCCCGGGTTCCCCGGCATCGCCGGCTACAGCCACTCGAAGCGGGGGGTGGCCAGGCTGGTGCGCGACCTCGCGGTGCAGTTCGCCCCGCTCGGCATTCGGGTCAACGCGGTACACCCGGGCAACACCGAGACCGACATGCTGCTGAACGACGGGATGTTCCGGCAGTTCCGCAAGGAGCTGGAGGCACCCACCCGGGCCGAGGCCGAGGAGGTGTACGGACCGATGCACCTGTTGCCGATCACCTCCATGCAGCCGCAGGACATCTCCAACACGGTGCTGTTCCTGGCATCGGAGGAGTCGCGCTGCATCACCGGGATGCAGATGCACGTGAATGCGGGCGCGACCCTGCCCACCACCAAGAGTGGCGCACCGGACTGAGCCGTCGGCACGACGCCGAAACGACGGAGCGGTCGGCCCCGAAGGGACCGACCGCTCCGCTCTGGACCACCCGTAGGTCAGTCCTCGACCATCCAGCCGTTGGGCAGCGTCATCCGCGGCGGCACCCAGTGCGCGGGAGCCGGCTCCAGGGGCTTGTCCCGGCCGAACGGCAGCCGCTTGTCCTCCGTGCCCTTCAGCACCCGCTCGATGTTGTAGAGCTTCGCCGCGTTGGTGCGCAGCACCTTGGTCCGCTGCGCCTCGTTCAACGGCGCCGTCATGGAGCGGGCGTTGTCGCGGGTGTAGGGGAACGACGAGTCCGTGTGCGGGTAGTCGCTCTCGAAGCAGATGTTGTCCAGGGTCAGGCCGTGATAGCCCTCCGGGCCGGCGGCGGCCAGCTGGTCGATCACTACCGGGTCGTCGAAGACGCACGCGAAGATGTGGTCCTTCACGTAGGTGCTCGGCCGCTCCGGGAGCCGGTCGAAGCCCTGCAGCTCCGGACCGTAGTCGTAGAGGCTGTCGAGGCGGTGCAGGACGTACGGCATCCACCCCGCCTGCGCCTCGGAGTAGGCGACGCGCAGGTTGGGGAACCGCTCGAACACCCCTGAGATGATCCAGTCGCACATCGACCAGGCCGGCGGCGAGAAGTTCATCGCGATCGTCACGCCCATGGCGATCGGGGAGTCCTTCGTGGCAGAGGAGCCGCCTGCGCCACCCGCGCCGAGGTGGATGTTGATGACCGTCCCGGTCTCCTCGCACGCCAGGAACAGCGGGTCCCAGTACCGCGTGTAGACCGACGGCAGACCCAGCGACGGCGGCGTCGCCGCGAACGTCATCGACGTCAGGCCCCGCGCCGCGTTGCGTCGCACCTCAGCCGCAGCCAGCTCCGCGTCCCACAGCGGGACCACGGTCATGCCGAACAGGCGACCGTCCGAGGGGCCCTGCCACTCCTCGATCATCCAGTCGTTGTAGGCCCTCACACAGAGCAGCGCCAGCTCCTTGTCCGGGTGCTCGAGGAAGGTCTGGCCGCAGAACCGGACGAACGCGTTCGGGAAGCACACGCTGGCCTCGATGCCGTCGACGTCCATGTCGAGCAGGCGCGCCTTCATGTCATAGGCACCCGGGCGCATCTCCTCGTAGGTCATCGGCTCCATGGAGTTCGCCAGGCCGTCGAAGTCATGCTGGCCCACGGCGAACGTCGATGCCGCGAACGCACGCGGGCTGTGGATCCGACGCTGCCCGAAGTGCCACACGTCCGCCCACACGTCGGTGCCCGGGGTCACTACCGAGGGGAGCTTCTCCCGTACCAGCCGAGGCGCCTGGTCGCCGTACGACGCCGGAAGACGATCCGTCCAGATCGTCGCCGGCTCGACGATGTGGTCGTCAACCGACACCATCATGGGCAGATCGTCGCCAGAGTCCGAGACTCCCGATGCCTCTACAGGCGTCGTCATCGTCATCGCGTCATCCTCTCAAGAACGTGTTAACTCATTGCACGCTATGAGCCGGATGACCATCCACCAAGCCACCGTTCCGTCTGGCAGTACGGCCGGGGAACCCACGGACCGACCCGCCGGTACGGTCGCGGCCGTCCACCTCCATATGACGTACCTCTCAGACGGGCGCCTTGACATGACCCAGTTCCTCAACCACGTAGATCACGCCGTCTGGCTGTCCGAGCCGGGGACCTTCGACCAGCACCGGGAGGAGCTCGAGCTGCTGGCGGGAGTGAGTCTCGAGGGGCCGCACCTCCTCGACGACCTCGCCTGCAAGATCGTCTTCAGCGCCTCCGCCGGCCTGGCCCTGGTCACCCCCACCGACGATCCCGCCCCGACCGGGAGCATCGGCGAGCACCTGCGCACCCGGCTCGCCGAGCGGGGCGAGGGTCTCCTCGCGGTCTGCATCGGCGTCGCAGATCTCACCACCGCGCTCACCGAGGCCCGGTCACGCGGGCTGGCGCCCAGTGAGCCGCAGGACTGGGCCCTCGGCAGGCCGTGGGCGAGCGCGGTCGACTCCGCCGCCGTCGCGGTGGTGGGATCGGTCCTCGACACCGTGTTCTACCTGGGCGAGATCCACTACAAGCCCGGCGTCGTGACAACCCAGGCCGACACCCCGGGCTACCACCAGAACGTGAACCACATCGACCATGTCGCCTGGCTGACGACCGCCGAGCTGTTCGCCGAGCACCGGGCCCAGCTCGAGCAGCTCTCCGGCGTCCCGCTCTACGACCCCGCCGACGACGAGGGCGAGATCCAGGTCTCCCTGTCCTGGACCTCTGGCCTCGAGCTGCTTGCTCCCCCAGCCCAGGCCGCGGCGGACGACTGGCTGTCCTCGATGCTGCTCGCCGACCTCGAGCGCCAGGGACCTGCCCACCAGGCGGCGATCTTCGGCGTGCCGGACATGGGGGTCGCCCGCGACCGCGCCACCGCTGCCGGGCACCAGATCTCTCCCCTGATCGACCCGCTCAACGATCCCCACCAGGACCCTTCCTGGCGGGACAAGACGGGAGTCTTCTTCGAGACGGTCGCGGGCCACTTCATGGGCGCCCAGTTCGTGTTCGGCGAGATCACCTACCGCGACGACGTGTTCGTCGTGAAGGACTGACCCCTGGCCAATGCGGGTAATTAGTTAGTTTAGTCATTGACATCTGCGTCGGGCGGACCTAGCGTGCGCTCTTGGTGAGTCACGTCACACCACCGGGTGGGTGACGCACCGCTTCCACGCCGACGACGGGGGCCCTCCCCTCACCGTTCAACGGTGACAGGCGGAGACCTCGGGGTCAGTGCCGGAACGCCCCGTCGACCCCATCCAAGGAGTGCATCGATGTTCAAGCTCAGAAGTTTGCGGACGCTCGTGGCCGCCTCGGCCGCAGCCCTCGCGCTTGCCGCCTGCGGCGGCGGCGACGGTTCATCGGACAGCGAGGGTGGCCCCAAGGGCGAGGCCGTTTCGGGCGGCACCCTGACCCTGATCTCCAACGCCGAGCCCCGAGGCCTCGACCCTGCTGTGATGCAGAGCGCCTGGGCCTTCAACCCCGCCGAGGGCGACGCTCTCTACGGCGCACTGATCCACATCGACTCCGTGACCGGTGAGGTCACGCCGAAGATGGCCGAGAGCTGGGAGACCACCGACAACGGCAAGACCTTCACGCTCAAGCTGCGTGAGGGTTTGAAGTTCACCGACGGCACGCCCCTCGACGCCGAGGCCGTCAAGTACAACTGGGACCGCCTCAAGGACCCGACCATCTCGCCCACCCACGCCGGCGTCGCCGCGCTGGTGCAGTCGACCGAGGCAGTCGACGCCACCACGTTGAAGGTGACCATGCTGTCGCCGACCCCCCAGTACTCCAGCGGCGTCGCGACGTCCAGCCTCAACTGGATCGCCTCCCCGAAGGCCCTGGAGGCCGGCCCCGAGGCCTTCAACGCCAACCCGATCGGCGCCGGCCCGTTCAAGCTCGTCAAGTGGACGCCCAACGACGTCATCGAGCTGGAGAAGAACGAGGACTACTACGAGGGTCCGGAGAAGCCGTACCTCGACAAGCTCCTCGTCCGCACCGTCGTGGACACCAACCAGCGCTACAACACCCTGATGAGCGACGGCGCGGACCTGATCCTCGACAACAACCCCGTCACCGTGAAGAAGCTCGAGGATGCCGGCAAGCAGGTTGACAGCTTCCAGCTCGGCGGCGGCAACTTCTTGACCCTGAACTCCAAGAAGCCGCCGTTCGACGACATCCGTGCGCGGCAGGCGGTCGCCGCGGCGGTCGATCTCGACCAGATCAACGAGGTGCTCTACCAAGGTCTCGGCGTCGTCACCCACACGCTGTTCGCCGAGGGCGCGCCGCTCTACTCCGACAAGCCCCTCGACGGCTACGACCCGGAGAAGGCCAAGGAGCTCTTCGACGAGCTGGCCGCGGACGGCAAGCCGGTCGAGTTCACCTTCACCAGCTTCGGCTCGTTCGAGACCAACACGTTGGGCGAGAACCTCATCACCCAGCTGTCTCAGTACGACAACGTCAAGGTCGACATGAAGACCATCGAGCTGGCTCAGACCGGGCCCGTGCTCGTGGGTGGCGACTACGACATGATCGTCCTGGGCACGAACTTCAGCGGTGACCCCGACCCGCGCGTCTGGCTCGGCTACCACAGCCTGTCGCCGATCGGCGCCTTCGTGAGCTCGCCGGAGATGGACGCCGCGCTCGACGCCGGACGCGCGGCCGCCACCCTGGAGGAGCGCAAGGCGGCCTACGACAAGGTCCAGGACCTCCTGATCGAGCAGCGCCCGGTGATCTTCTACAACACCGCCGAGCCCTCGATGATCGCCAACGACAACGTGGGCGGCCTGGCACAGCAGAGCTGGGGCACCCCGATCGTCGACGGTCTCTGGATCGCCGACTGACCCCTCGCACCACCACAGTGGGCCGGACGCCATGCGGCGTCCGGCCCACTGTCATGTCGAGAGCCGACCCAGGAGTCGCGCCTAGGCGTCGCCGGCGGCGAGTGCTTCCTTGGTGACGTTGAAGGCATCGGTCGAGCGACCGAAGCCCGCATAGAAGCCGACGTGCAGGATCAGCTCGTGGATCTCCTCCCGGGACACGCCCGCCTCCACGGCCATCTCGGTGTGCAGACGAAGCGGCTCGACCGAGCCCATCGAGACCAGGGTCGCGATGGTGAGCAGCCGGCGGTCCCGCGAGGAGAGGACGCCTCGCTTGAAGACCGCCTTGAGGGAGTCTGCGGCGAAGTCGGCGATCTCGTCGGGCACGCCCCAGGGAGGCAGAAGACCGCGCGAGGCGGGCTTGGTCGAAGCTGCGCCGTCGCTCGCAGAAGACTCGGAACTCATATCGGGAACTCCCTGTGGGTAGTGAGGCCATGGACTGATCCGGACGCTAGTGCGCGGCCGCAGCGTCATCAGCGGGACGTCCCGGCCAGCGGTTCCGGTCGCCTCTCGCTGTGTCCCGGTGGCTGGAACCACACCCGGCCCGCGGCCACCCCCGTCCTCGATGCTCGGTAGGCAACGGCACACCACTGTGCACGGCGGAGACCGAAGGAGCACCTCATGGCTGGACGAGTCGAAGGCAAGGTCGCTTTCATCACCGGAGCGGCGCGCGGGCAGGGACGCAGCCATGCCCTGCGTCTGGCGGAGGAGGGTGCCGACATCATCGGGATGGACCTGCTCGAACCGCTCCCGTTCGTGACCTACTCGGGTGCCACCCAGGACGACCTCGACGAGACGGTCCGCCTGGTCGAGAAGACCGGACGCCGGATGATCGCCCGCCAGGGCGACGTCCGCGATCTCGCCCGGCTCAAGGAGATCGCCGACGAGGGCGTCGCGGAGTTCGGCCACCTCGACATCGTCTGCGCGAACGCCGGCATCATGATCATGCACGAGTGGCAGGACGGCACCCCCGAGATCTGGGAGACCAGCCTCGGCACCAACCTGACCGGTGTCTGGAACACGGTCATGGCGACCGCGCAGCACCTCATCGACAACGGTGGCGGCTCGATGATCCTGACCAGCTCGTCGGCGGGCACGAAGGCGCAGCCGTGGCTCAACACCTACGTCGCCTCGAAGTTCGGCGTGGTCGGCGTGATGCACGCCTTCGCTCTCGAGCTGGCCGAGCACAACATCCGGGTGAACTCGCTGCACCCGACCGGCGTCTCGACCGAGATGGTGATGCACGTCGGCGAGCTGATGGAGGGCTTCATCAGTCGGCACCCCCAGCTGGGCGGGACGATCGTCAACCTGCTGCCGATCATGGCCTCCGAGCCGATCGACCAGTCGAACGCGGTGCTCTGGCTCGCGAGCGACGAGTCCCGCTACGTGACGTCGACGACGCTGCACGTGGACGCCGGCGTCACGCAGTACTAGGACCCGGCACTAGGACCCGGCGACCGGCTGGCGCGCACCTCAGAGGGAAGCGCCCAGCCGGCTGCCGGAGCCGATCGCGAAGTCGAGCTGCAGCGGGACCTCCGCGTCGCCCACGAGGAACGAGGGCAGACCCGCTGCCACGAGCTCATCGTGGAGCGAGCGCTCGGGCCGGAAGCCGGTGAAGAGCACGACCTGGTCGGCCACGACCTCGACGCACTCGTCGGTGTCGAGGTTGCGCAGCCGGACCCGGTCCGCGGCGATCTCCTCGACGACCACCCGCACGTGCTCGGTGAAGCCGGCGCTCTTGGCGAGCCGCCCGTACGTCGTCGACTGGAGGCTGCCCGAGGTCGCACCCACCACCCGCTCGCAGGTGGCGTACACCACCTCGGCTCCCTCGGCAAGCAGGTACTCCGCCACGCTGAGCGCAGGGGCGTTGCCGATGTCGTCGACGATGACCACCTGCCGCCCGACGGGCACCGACCCGCTCAGCACGTCGACGGGTGTCACGACGTGCGGCAGGCCGTGGCCCGGGACCGGGGTGAGCGGTCGCAGCCGCTGGATGCCGTCGCGCCGCTCGGCCGAGCCGGTGGCGACGACGACCACGTCCGGAGCCTCTCGGCGAACCAGCGCCGGGTCCACCCTTGACCCGTAGCGGGTCTCCACCCCGAGGCGGGCCAGCTCACCGGCCTGGAAGTCGCAGTAGGCCCCGATCTCCGCGCGGAACGGTGCCCTCCTGGCGGCCCGGGTCAGCCCCCCGGGACCGTCGCCGGCCTCGTGCACGGTGACCCGGTGACCGCGCTGCGCGGCGACAAGAGCCGCCTCCAGGCCCGCGGGACCGGCACCGACCACCAGGACGCTCTTCGACGCGGCGGCCGGCGTGAACGCCGGCTCCGCCTCGTGCCCGGTCCTCGGATTCACGGTGCAGCCGACCGAGGCCGTGAGACAGCCCTGGTTGCACCCGATGCAAGGACGGACGGCCGAGGCCAGTCCGGCCGCGCTCTTGCTGACGAGCTCGGCGTCGGCGATCGTCGCGCGCACCATCGACACCAGGTCCGCGATCCCGTCCGCGACGATCCTCTCCGCCTCCGCGAGGGTGGTGATCCGGCCGATGACCATCGTGGGCACGCTGACCGCGGCAGCGACCTGGGCGCTGTAGGGCAGCTCGTACCCGTGCGGCGCATGCATGCCCGCCGCTGTCCCCAGGTCAGAGGGGTAGTAGCTGCCGATGGAGAGGTTCAGGAAGTCGATCAGACCGGCCGCCTCGAGCCCGCGCGCGATCTCGGCCGCGTCAGCAGGCTCCACTCCTCCGGGGGCCTCCTCCGTCGCCGACATGCGCAGGCCGAGGGGGAAGTCGGCGCCGGCCTCGGACCTGACGGCGGCCAGGATCTCGCGGATGAAGCGGGTCCGGTTCTCCAGGCTTCCGCCGTACTCGTCCTCGCGGTGGTTGTTGAGCGGCGAGAGGAACTGCGAGATGAGGTAGCCGTGCCCACCGTGGATCTCGATGCCGTCCAGACCCACGTCGCGGCAGGTCGCGGCAGCCTTCGCGAAGGACTCGACGACCTCGTCGATCATGCCTTTGGTCATCGCCAGCGGCAGCCGGCCGGTCGACGGCTCCGCCACCTCCGAGGGCGCCCACGACCGGCCGCCACCACGGGGAGTCGCGACCGCGCCGCCGTGCCAGAGCTGCTGGAACACCTTGGTGCCGTGCGGATGCGCGCGCCGGAGCACCTCCTCCCAGCCGCTCCTGGTGGCGTCGAGGTAGGCGGCCATCCCCTCCCCGCCGGTACGGGTCAGCGACGACGGATGGACCGGCGACGCCTCGAGGGTGAACATGGCGACGCCGCCCTTGGCGCGGGCCTCGTGGAACGCGAGGAAGCGCGGCCCCATCCCGCCCCCGACAAGGCCGGTGCCGTGCGCGGCGCGCACGATCCGGTTCTTCAGCTCGCAGCCGTTGATGGTGATCGGCGAGAGAGCGTGCGGGTAGAGCGAGGTGTGGTCCGGGTCCCCGGGGGCTTGTTCAGGCATAGGTGCCCTGCTCCCGGAATGCGAAGTTGCGCCCCAGCGGGATCTCCTCGGGCCGCACGGGAACGCGCAGCTCCTCGGGCTTCGGACCGATCCGGTCCGCCACCTCGCGGAGCTTCGCGCCGTCGAGGCCGAAGACCTGCACCGCGTTCTCGCCGAGGATCATCCGGGTCTCCGGCTCCGGCACGGTCGCGAACGTGTTCCGCAGCGAGAGGGCCGTGTCGGGCCAGGTCCCCTCGGAGTGCGGGTAGTCGGACGCCCACATCAGGTTGCCCAGGCCCACCTCGTGGCGCAGCCCGACCTCGTAGGGGGCCAGGAAGCTGCCGCTGAGGAAGCAGTGGTCGTGCCAGTAGTCGCTCGGCCGACGGGGCAGCTCTGCGATGACCGGGTCGTACCCGTTCTCGTGGCGCGGCCAGGCCGGCGAGATGACTCCGCCCTGGCTCGCCGGCTGCGACTGCCCCACCCGGTTGTCGTAGTAGGTGTCCATCAGCGAGAGCATCCCCGGCGCGAAGTCGATGCGCTGCTCGGTGAGGACGTACCTCAGCTTGGGGTGGCGCTCGAAGACGCCGCCCCAGATGAGCTGCGGCAGACCCCGGTTGCCGGTGTAGTGCAGCTCGGTCTGGATCAGTGCCGACAGGCTCCGCGTGTTCGGGTCGAACGGCGGGATCGCGCCGGCGTGGGTCGCCAGCACCGCGCCCACCTCCTCGCAGGCGTCCCAGAACGGCTCGTAGGCGAGGTCCGTGTAGGCCGGGTAGTCCGCGCGCGGGGCGTGCAGGTTCACGACCCGCAGACCACGCTCGGCACCCCAGTGGAGCTCCTCGATCGCCTTGTCGATGTTCCAGATCGGGATCTGCATGACGCCGATCAGGCGCTCGGGGGCGGTGGAGCAGAAGTCGGCCAGCCAGTGGTTCCACATCCGGTAGGAGGTCCGACGCAGCTCGTCGTTCTCGCTCGGACCGGCGGACCAGCCGAAGCCGACCCAGGGCAGCTCGGTGTCGTTCTGGCCGCCCGCGAAGATGATCTCGGCGGCGACGCCGTCGCCGTCCATGTCAGCGAGCCGGGCATGCGGGTCGTCATGGCCCTTGGCGTCACGGCACTTGCCGAGCTCGTCGAGGGACAGGTCCGACACGGTCCCCGTCCCCGCCGCGATGCGCGCCCGGGCCGCCTCCACCTGGAGATCGTGCTCGGCCGAGACCCGGTCCTGCTCCCGGCACTCCTCGTCGAACGCCTCGAGGAACTGCGGCGGGCAGTAGTCCCGCAGGTGCACCGAGGGGCGCGGTCCCGCGTGGTCGTCCGTCGAGACGATCACATACCGCTGGCCGTTCGACTCGGCGGCCTGCGCGACCTGGTCAGCGAACGCTTCCTTCATGGAATCTCCTCCTACGAGAACCCTTGCCCGCGGGCAGCCGGCTAGCTGCACCCTGCGGCTTCACCAGGATGCAGTTCGGGTGGCGTGCACCCACTGCAAACTTCCCGCCTACCGGGACGAAGCTGGACGGGGTCGGCGCCACCTCAGGCCTCCACGACGACGGCGCCGCCCTGCCCCCCGGCGGCGCACATCGCGGCGACCGCGATCCCGCCGCCGCGGCGGCGCAGCTCGTGCGCCAGGGTGGTGATCATCCGGGCACCGGAGGCGGCGACCGGGTGGCCGAGGCCGCAGCCGCTGCCGAACACGTTCACCCTGTCCTCGTCGATGCCCAGCTGGCGGCACGCCGCGATCGGCACGGATGCGAAAGCCTCGTTGATCTCCCACAGGTCGACGTCGGCGACGTCCAGGCCCGCGCGCTTGAGCACCACGGGGATCACCTCGACGGCTCCCATGCCGGTGCGATGCGGCGCGACGCCGACGGCCGCCCAGGCCCGGACCCGGGCCAACGACGTCAGTCCGTGCTCGTTCGCCAGGGCGTCGCTGACCACCGCGAGGGCCGCAGCCGCGTCGTTGATCCCGGATGCGTTGCCTGCGGTGATGCTGAACCCGTCGATCTCGGGGTGCATCGGCTTGAGGGTGGCGAGCTTCTCGAGCGTCGAGCCGCGACGCGGGTGCTCGTCGACGGCGAACCGCACCTGCTGGCCGTCGACGGTCACCTCCAGGGGCACGATCTCGTCTTCGAAGACGCCGGCGTCGATGGCGGCCACGGCGCGGTCGTGCGACCGCTTCGCCCAGGCGTCCATCTCCTGGCGGGAGATGTCGTTCTCCAGCGCGGTCTGCCATCCGACGCTGAGCGACACGTCGTCGCTGGCCCCGTCGTAGTAGGGGAACGTGGGTGCGTAGCCGGTGCGCCGCTCCTGCGAGCCGGGGATCCGCCACGACAACGTGGGGTTCATCGACGAGGTGTGCGTGCCACCCGCGATGATGGCGTGATCCATGCCCGCGCGGATCGTCGCGGCCGCGTTCCCCACCGCGGTCAGGCTGCCGGCGCAGTGCCGGTTGACCGCCTGCCCCGGGACATGGGTCATCCCGGCAGCAGCCGCCGCGTACCGCGCCAGGTCGCCCCCGCCGTAGAGCTGCTGGGCCATGATCACATCGTCGATGTCCTCGGCGCCGAGCCCGGAGCGCTCGAGCGCGGCCGCGAGCACGGCCGTGGCCAGCACCTCGCCCGGGGTGTCGCGCAGCGTCCCCTTGAACGAGGTGGCGATGGGTGTGCGGACGGCGCTGACGATCACCGCATCGGTCACGGGACTCCCCCTTGGGTTAAATGGCTCAATCAGTGTACTAGATGGGTCCGGGAGTCGCAGCCTCGTGGCGCTCAGAGACGCTCGATGATGGTCGCGTTGGCCATGCCGCCGCCCTCGCACATGGTCTGCAGGCCGTAGCGGCCGCCGGTGCTCTCGAGCGTGTTCAGCAGCGTCGCCATGAGCTTCGTGCCGGAGCTGCCGAGCGGGTGGCCCAGCGCGATCGCTCCCCCGCGGGCGTTGAGCCGGGCGGGGTCGGCATCGAGTTCGCGGGCCCACGCCAGCGGGACCGACGCGAACGCCTCGTTGACCTCGTAGGCGTCGATCGCGTCCAGGTCCAGTCCGGAACGGTCCAGGATCCGCTTCGTCGCCGGGATCGGGCCGGTGAGCATGAGCAGCGGGTCGCTGCCGCAGACTGCGAAGGAGTGGAACCGAGCGCGTGGGCGCAGGCCGAGCTCGGCCGCCTTGACCTCGCTCATGACGAGGGCGGCCGAGGCTCCGTCGGTGAGCGGCGAGGAGCTCCCGGCGGTGATCGACCACTCGATCTCACCGAAGCGCCGGGCGCTCTCCTCGGTGAAGTACGCGGGCTTGAGTCGGGCCAGGTCCTCGACGGTGGTGCCGGGGCGGACCGTCTCGTCGACCGTGTGCCAGGAACCGTCGGGCAGGCGGATCGGCACGATCTCGTGATCGAAGGCGCCCGAGGCCGCCGCCTGCGCGGCACGCTGGTGCGACTCGGCGGCGAAGGCGTCGAGCTCCTCGCGGCCGAGCTTCCAGCGGGAGGCGATCAGCTCGGCACCGACCCCCTGGTTCACCAGCCCCTCGGGATAGCGCTCGGCGAGCGGTGACTGCGGGTCGCGACCCAGCCGCGAGGAGCCGATCGGGACCCGGCTCATCGACTCCACACCACACGCGATCGCGATGTCGTAGGCTCCCGCGATCACGCCCTGCGCCGCGAAGTGGGCCGCCTGCTGGCTCGAGCCGCACTGACGGTCCACCGTGGTGCCGGGAACGGTCTCGGGGAAGCCGGCCGCGAGCAGTGCGGTGCGGGTGATGTTCTGCGACTGCTCACCGCTCTGCCCGACGCACCCGCCGATGACGTCGTCCACCAGACCCGGGTCCAGACCGGTGCGCTCCAGCAGCGCGCTCAGGGTCTGAGCCAGGAGCGCGGCGGGGTGCAGCTCGGCGAGCGCTCCGCCGGGCTTTCCCCTCCCCGAGGCGGTCCGCACGATGTCGACGATCACGGCACTGGTCACAGCCCTCACACCCTCTTCATAGATGGATCACTCAGTCGACTCGAGCCAGCGCCGCGTCGGGCGTCGGCGGCCAGGGGGCGCGCTGCGCCGTGATCGCCTCGAACCGGCCTTCGGCGTCGGGGATCCGCTGCGGGTGCGTGAACGCCGTCAGCTGGCCGCGCGCCATCGCGGCGAAGGCGATGGCGGCGACCTCGCCGGCGGTGATGGCGTCGGGATCCTCGGCCCCGGCCATGCCGGTCGTGACCAGGCCCGGCATCAGGAGGGTCACCCCGATCGGCACGGACTCAGCCGCGAGGTCGTAGTGCAGCGACTCGCACAGGCCCAGGAGGCCGTGCTTGGTGGCGACGTACGGGGAGATGCCGGCCCTGGCCGTCACCGAGGCCATCGAGCCGGTGACGAGCAGGTGCGCGGGCACACCCCCGTCGATGAGCCGCGGGACGAACGCCCGCACCAGGTGCACGGTGGCCATGAAGTTCACCTCGACGATCCGCTCCCAGTCGGCCGCGGAGAGCTCCCAGGCACGGCCGACCCGGACGATCCCGGCGTTCGAGCACAGGAGGCGGACCGCCCCCAGCCCGAACGCGGTCCGGGCGAGGAGGTCGACGTCCGCCGCTCGGGCGACGTCCGCGACCACCGTCGTGACCTCGGCCCCGGCACCCCGCAGCTCCTCGGCCGCCGCGGCCAACGCATCGTCATGGAGGTCGGCGATCACGACCTGGAGTCCCCGGGTAGCAGCCTCGGCGGCCAGGGCGAGGCCGATCCCGCTCGCGCCGCCGGTGACGACTGCCACGTCCCCGGGCTGGACCTGCATGCTCGTGCCTCCGTACGGCGTTGCGTGGACCGGGCCGGTGATGCAAACTGCCAACTCATCTAACTATTGGTGCCCAACCTATCGCACCCCGGAGGTTCGACCATGACCGTGGCGGCACGTGTGGGGTTCGTCGGCGCAGGCCGGATGGGCCTACCGATGGTGGAGCGGATGCATGCCGCCGGCGTCGACCTGATCGTCTACGCCCGACGACCTGAGGCCGCAGCGGCACTGCGCGAGCTCGGCGTCACCACGACCGACGACCTCGGCGAGGTCGGCCGGGGCCGGGACGTGGTGCTGGCGTGCGTCTACGACGACGCCCAGTTCGCCGAGATCGCGGAGCCGGTCGCCGCCAGTCTGAGCGACGGTGCCATCGTCGCCTCCCACGTCACGGGCCGCGTACAGACGCAGCACGCGCTCGCGCAGCGCTTTCCCACCGTCGGCTTCGTCGACGCGCCCGTCAGCGGCACGGCCGACGACATCAGGGCCGGCCGGCTCACGGTCCTCCTCGGCGGCGCACCGCAGGACCGCACCCGCGTGGCAGAGGTCGTCCGCGCCTACGCCGACCCGGTCATCGAGACCGGCGACCTGGGAACGGCCCTGTCGACGAAGCTGGTCAACAACACGCTGCTCGCCGCGAACGCGCAGCTGCTGGTCGAGGCGGTCCGCCTCGCCGAGGGACTCGGGATCACGGAGCAGTCGCTGGTGAGCGCGCTGTCGGACATGAGCGGGCGCAGCGAGGCCAGCGCCTACCTCACCCAGAGCGGCAGCCTGACCCGGTTCGCGGACCGGATCGGCCCCTTCCTGCGCAAGGACGTCGCGGTCTGCACGGAGCAGATCGAGTCGCTCGGCCTCGACACCGGTCTCCTGCTCGAGGTCACCCGGCGCGGACCGCTGGCGCTGACCTGACGCTTTCGCCTCTTCAGCCGATGAGCTCGATGGTCTCCTGCACCAGCCGAGGCAGAGCCGGTCGCATCCGCTCCATGGAGGGGATGAGCGGCCGGTTGAGCTTGTCGGCCCGCTTGATCAGCAGCCCGGTGATGCTCGCCTCCTTGAACCGGGTGAGGGCGTGGAACCAGTCCATCGCGGGCATCGTCCGCCCGGCCGCCGACTCGTAGGCCGACACCAGCTCGCCGCGGCTCAGCGTCCCGGCGTGCCACCCCGGCACGACCGCCGGATGATCGGCGTCGTCGAGGAAGTACGCCATCCAGGAGAGGTCAACCCGCGGGTCGCCGACCGACCAGATCTCCCAGTCGATGACCGCGTTCACACGATCACCGGCGCACAGCGCGTTGCCGAGCCGGTAGTCGCCGTGGTTGATCACCGGTGGCAGCGCCTCCGGCGCGGTGTCCAGCAGCAGCTGGCCGGCGCGCTCGTAGTCGCCCTGCATCTGCACCGGCAGGGTGGTGAAGGCCTTGATCCAGCGCTCCACCTCGGCACTCAGCTGCGTGACCGGCTCGGCTGCCAGGCCGACGCGATCCGGCACGATCGCATGCAGCGCGGCCAGGACGCCCACGGCGTCGAGCTCGCGGGCCTGCACCTGGGCGGCCGGCAGCGCCTCGTCGGTGAGCGTGGGCTCGACGCAGTCGCCGGCCACCAGCTCCATCGCGAGGTACGGCGGCTCGTCCAGCGACAGCCCAGGCTCGGAGAAGAACAGTGCCGGCGCAATGGGGCGCTCCGAGCCCTCGAGCGACCTCTGCAGCCTGGCCTGCCGGAGCACGTCGCGGTTGCGGACCGGCTCCAGGCCGGGGGGCGCCACCTTGAGCACCGCCGGGGTCGTGTCCCCCGCGGGGCCGACGACCTCCATCACGAAGGTCAGGCTGGAGGTGCCGCCGGTCAGTGGCTCCAGCCTGGTCAGCCGGGAGCCGGCACGCCACTGCGCGACACTCGCCGCCACCCGGGTCCGCAGCTGCTCGACCATGGTCTCGTCGACGCGGTCGACCTGGCGTTGCGCCATGGACTCTCCTCAGATCTCGACGGCCACCTTGTTGTCACCATCAAGCATATTCTATGATTCAGGTAAATGATTCAACCGTCGCTGTCCGTCAGGAGCGTTTCATGTGGGATTTCTCGACCGATCCGGACTTCCAGGAGAAGCTGGACTGGGCGGCTGCGTTCGTCAAGGAGGAGTGTGAGGCGCTCGACCTGCTCTTCCCGCACGGCGGCGACCCGTACGACGTCCACAACAAGGCGGCGCGCGCCATCCTTCAGCCGCTGCGCGAGCGGGTCAAGGAGCAGGGCATGTGGGCCTGCCACCTGGGGCCCGAGCTCGGCGGCGAGGGCTACGGCCAGGTCAAGCTCGCCCAGCTGAACGAGATCCTGGGGCGCTCCTACTGGGCGCCCACGGTCTTCGGCACGGCCGCCCCGGACACCGGCAACGCCGAGATCCTGGCGCTGTACGGCACCGACGAGCAGAAGGCGCGCTACCTGCAGCCGCTGCTGGACGGGGACATCGTCTCGACGTTCTCGATGACCGAGCCCCAGGCCGGCTCGGACCCCAAGGAGTTCGTCTGCAAGGCGACCCGCGACGGCGACGAGTGGGTCATCGAGGGCGAGAAGTGGTTCTCCTCCAACGCTCGCTACGCGAGCTTCCTGCTCTTGCTCGCCGTCACCGACGCCGACGCGGCGCCCGCCGATCGCATGTCCATGTTCATCGTGCCGGCCGAGACGCCCGGCGTGGAGATCATCCGCAACGTCGGCACCGTCCTCGAGCGCGACGATCTGGACGAGGGCATCCACGGCTACGTCCGCTACGACAAGGCCCGCATCCCGGCCGACTCGATCCTCGGCAACCCCGGTGACGGCTTCCGAGTGGCACAGGCCCGTCTCGGCGGCGGCCGCGTCCACCACGCCATGCGCGTGGTCGGCAAGTGCCAGCGCGCGCTGGACATGATGTGCGAGCGAGCCCTCTCTCGCCGCACCCAGGGCAAGACGCTGGCCGAGCACCAGTTCGTCCAGGGCTTCATCTCCGACTCCGTCGTGCAGCTGCAGCAGTTCCGCCTGCTCGTCATGCAGACCGCGTGGATCATCGACAACGAGCCGCACGGCGCCGCGCGCACTCACATCGCGATGTGCAAGGTCGCGCTCGCCCAGGTCATCCACGACATCATGCAGCGCGCGGTGCACGTCCACGGATCTCTCGGCACGACGAACGAGACGCCCCTCGGTGGCTGGTGGGCGAACGTCCCGCACCTGGCGCTGGCGGACGGCCCCACGGAGGTGCACAAGGCGACGATCGCCAAGCGCACGCTGCGCGGCTACCAGCCGGCTCCGGGACTCTTCCCGACCGACCACTCCCCGACCCGCCTCGCCGCGGCCCGGGAGAAGCACGCCACGACCCTCGAGGACTTCGGCCTGTGAGCGCCCCCCAGAGTCCTGCCGAGCTCTTCGACCTGACGGGCAAGGTCGCCCTCGTCACCGGCGGCAGCCGCGGCCTGGGCCGCGAGATGGTGCTCGCCTTCGCGCGAGCCGGCGCCGACGTCGTGATCGCCAGCCGCAAGCTCGACAACTGCCAGGCCCTCGCGGAGACGGTCGAGGAGATGGGTCGCCGGGCGTTGCCCGTCTCGGCCCACGTCGGCCACTGGGACGAGTGCGACGCTCTCACCGAGCAGGCCTACGCCCACTTCGGCAAGGTCGACATCCTGGTGAACAACGCCGGGATGTCTCCCCTGGCGCCGTCGTCGGTCGAGACCTCGCAGGAGCTCTTCGACCGGGTCGTCGGCGTCAACTTCCGCGGCCCGTTCCGGCTCTCGTCGCTGATCGGCCAGCGGATGTACGACGGCGACGGCGGCTCGATCATCAACGTCTCGTCCAGCGGCGCCCTGTTCCCCGCTCCGCGCTATGGCCCGTATGCCGGCGCGAAGGCCGCCCTCAACGCCCTGACGACGGCGTTCGCCCGCGAGTTCGCACCGAAGGTTCGCGTGAACACCCTCTCCGCCGGCCCCTTCCTCACCGACATCTCCAAGAGCTGGCCGGACGAGAGCGAGCGGACGTGGCACAACGCGGCCGGTCGGGCAGGTGACCCGCACGAGGTCGTCAGCACCGCGCTCTACCTGGCGTCGCCCGCCTCGAGCTACACGACCGGCTCGCTCGTGCGCGTCGACGGCGGCCTGTACTGACCGCGCGCCTCCCCCTGGGTCTTGGGGCCCCGGGGGAGGCGCAGGTCGTCTCAGCCGAGGAAGGTCTCGGCATACTCCTGCAGCGCGTCGAGGGTGTGCTCGATCGTGTCGGCGGGCGGGCGGAGCACGAAGGAGTCGACGCCGACCTCCGCCAGCCGGCCGAGGTGGTCGCGATGCTCCTCGACCGACCCCGGCTTCTGGAGGAAGACCGTGTGCGGTGTGTGCGCCTGGATCACGGTGGTGGGCGACCCGGCCTCGGCCGCCGCCGCGCGAACCTCCTGGATCCTGGAGCCGAGCTCCTCCACCGAAGCGATGCCGGGCGTGCGGGCCGTCTTGGCGGTCTCGGAGCTGACCATGATCGGGCTCCACCCCTGCAGCCGGGCGGCGCGCTGGCGCGCGATCACGCCGTTGCCGCCGACCAGGATCGGAGGGCCGCCCTGCTGCACCGGAGCGGGCAGTGACGCGACCCCGCGCGCGTGGAAGAAGTCGCCGTCGAAGGCGTACGGCACCTCGCTCCAGACGCCGCGCATCACCTGGACCGCCTCGTCGAAGATCTCGTTGCGCTTCTCGAAGTCGACGCCCAGGGCGAGGAACTCCGAGCGCAGGTAGCCCGAGCCGGCGACCACCGTGAGTCGGCCGCTCGAGAGCACGTCGACCGTCGTCAGCGCCTTGGCCGCGAGGAACGGGTTGTGGTACGGCACGACCAGCAAGTACGTCATCAGCCGGATGCGACGGGTGACCGCTGCGCAGAAGGCCAGGGCCGAGGTCTGGTCCAGGGACTGGTGGCCGCCGGCGTCGAGCCACTTCTGCGACGGCGCGGGGTGCTCGCTGAACGACAAGGCGTCGTACCCGAGCTCCTCGACCGCCCGGGCGAGGCGGGTCATGCCGTCCGCGGTCACGAGGGCGGGGTCGAACTCCCTGACGACGACCGGGTGGTCGACGGTGAACCTCACGGAGTCTCCTTGTCGGAGATGAGTCCCAGGCTCGCCGTGGCGTAGCGCCGGCCGCGGCGGGGGCTGACCAGGTACGACGGCGGCGCGAGGAAGGCGATGTCGCGGGCCAGCGAGTCACCGCGGCGGGCCAGCATCGCGCGGGCGTCGACCGTGCTGCCGCAGACGGCGATCGCCTCGAGCATGTCGTCGGTGACCGCGTTCGCCATGGCCTCGTTGTCCCGCTGGGCGAAGGCCTCGCGGATCCGCTCCACCTGCGGCACCCAGCCGTGGTGCTCGACGTACGGGTCGTAGGTCTTGACGGTGAGGTAGAACGCGATCATCCGGCGCGCGTCGGCGATCGCGCGCTCGGGATCGTCGTCGTCGACGGCGGTGATGACCCAGCCGTACTCGAGGGGGCGCGCGTCCCGCTCGGCCTGAGTCGCACCCTTCTCGGTGGCGGGGCGCACGACCTCGTCCCACCATGGGCCGGTGAACAGGCCGTGGCCGATGACGCCGTCCGCGCTCCGGGCGGCGATGGTGGCCATCAGCTTGTTGAACGCACCGATCAGGATCGGGGCGTCGATCCGGCCCAGGACCGGCGCCGCCACCGTGGCGTCGACCCGGTAGAACTCGCCCACGTGCTGGATGCGCTCGCCGTTCTCGGCGTGCAGCCACGCGCGGATCGCGCCCACCAGGTCGGCCATCCGGCCGACGGGGCGATCTGCCTCCACCCCGAACCAGTCGCGATTGATCTTGTAGGCCCCCGCCCCCAGGCCGAGGAACACCCGCCCCGGCGCGTGGCTCCACACCCCGCGCAGACCTGCCGCGTGGGCATACGGCGTACGGGCGAACGCATAGGCGATGCCGGGACCGACCTGCGCATGCTCGGTCTGCAGCGCCATCTCGGCGAGCGTCGAGTAGGCCTCGTGGTCGACGAACTCACCGCTGCAGAACGCCGCCACCCCCGCGGCCTCCGCCGCCTTCGCCACCTCGGCACCGCGCCAGGGCAGGCCGTAGCGCCGCGAACCAGACTCGCTCATCACTTCTCCCGCGGTAGGCCGAGCGCACGCTCGGCGATGACGTTCTTGAGGACCTCGTTCGCGCCGCCCGCGATCGTGAAGGAGCGGGCGATCAGGAAGGCGTCCTGCCACCAGCCGTCGGCATGGACGTAGGGGTCGCCCTCGACGCCCAGTCCGTCGATGCCCTGGAGCGCCACGCCCAGCTCGGTGGTGGCCAGGTTCGCCTGGCTGAAGAAGATCTTCACCGCGGGCGCGTCCGCGGCGTCCTCGGAGCGGTGGAGCATGCGCGACTGCCCGGCCTTGCTCATCATGCCCGCGACGTGGACGCGGGTGGCGATCGCGCCGAGCCGTTGCCGTACGGCGCTGTCGGCCAGCGCCGGGCGGTCCCCGGAGGTGATCCGACCGGCCATCGCGAACAGGTCGTCCAGGGCCGCCTCGAGCTCGACGGCGCGAGCGGCAACGGCGCTCCGCTCGTGGCCGAGGCTGGTGTTGGCCACGCGCCAGCCATCGTTCACGGCCCCGATGACCTGGTCGACGGGGATGCGCACCTCGTCGAGGAACACCTCGTTGAAGTCGCTGTCCCCGGTGATCTCACGCAGTGGCCGTACGTCGATCCCCGGCGTGCTCATGTCGAGCGCGAACGCGGTGATCCCGGCCTGCTTCTTGACCCCGGGATCGGTGCGCGCCAGCAGGTAGCCGACATCGGCGTGGTGTCCGTTGGTGGTCCACACCTTCTGACCGGACACGACGTAGTGGTCACCCTCGAGGACCGCCCGGGTGGACATCGCCGCGAGGTCGCTGCCCGCTCCCGGCTCGCTGAACAGCTGGCACCACAGGTCCTGCCCCGAGCGGATCCGCGGCAGGAAGCGACGCTTCTGCTCGTCGGTCCCGAAGCCCAGCAGCGCGCCGGACGCCAGGCCCGCCGCCCCGACCTGTCCCCAGGCCCGGGCGCGGGCGAGCTCCTCGGCCACGATGAACCCGAGCTCGGGACGGCCATCGGGCCGTCCGCCGTGCTCCGTCGGCCAGTCCTGACCGAGGTATCCGGCGTCGTAGAGCCGCGCGATCCAGGCCCTGATGGCCGGCAGCTGCTCGGGCTCCGGCGCCCGCACACCGGCGTGCGGCCGCACGAAGGGCGAGTGCTCGGCGATGAACGCCCGGACCTGGGTCCGGTACGTCTCCAGCTCGGGACTGTACTCGTAGCGCATCGGCGTCTCCTGGCTCAGCGCGGCGGCATCGACGGATCGTACGGAAGCCCGAGCACCTGCTCGGCGACGGTGTTCAGCTGGATCTCCCGGGTGCCGGTGCCGATCGTGGACGCCCGCGTGCGCAGGAAACCCTGCAGCCACCGCGACCGCTGCACCGCCAGCGGACTGCCCTTGCCCAGCAGGCCCTGCGGCCCGAGCATGTCGACGGCGAACTCGTGCAGGTCCTGCTCGAACTCGGCGATGAGCAGCCGGGAGACCGACGATGCCGCGCCCGGCTCCCCGCGCAGCAGGATGTCGGCGATGATCCGCTGGGCGTTGTAGCGCATGATCCGCACCCGGATCTCGAAGTCGGCGAGGCGGTCGCGCACCAGGGCGTCGGCCAGGAGCCCCCGCTCGCGGGCCAGCTCCTCGAGCTCGGTGAGCACCCGGCGGTACAGCGCCGCCTGGTTCATCGACCCGGCCGCGCGCTCGTGACCCAGGCTGGTCCGGGCGAGCTTCCAGCCGCCGTTCTCCTCACCGATCCGGTCCGCCACGGGGACCCGGACGTCATCGAGGAACACCTCCGCGAAGAGGTGGCCACCGGTCAGGTCCTGCAGCGGCCGGATGTCCACACCCGGTGCGTGGGCGTCGATGACCAGGTAGCTGATGCCCTTCTGCCGGCTCTCCTGGGTGCCCGTGCGGACGAGGGCGAACAGGATGTCGGCGCTCTGGCCGTGCGAGGTCCAGACCTTCTGGCCGTTGACGACGTACTCGTCACCGGACCGCTTCGCCGTCGTGCGCAGGCTCGGGAGGTCCGATCCGGCGCCGGGCTCGGAGTAGCCCTGCGCCCAGACCACGTCGCCGCGCAGCATCGGCGCGAGCCAGCGGCGCTGCTGCTCGTCGCTGCCATAGGTGATGATCGTCGGGGCCGCGATGTTGAGACCCGTGCCGAGTGGTCCCGGGACCCGGGCAGCGGCGAACTCCTCGTGGTAGATGACCTGGCGGGCGAACGGCAGCTCCATGCCGCCGTGGGCGCGGGGCCAGGCCGGGCCGGCGTACCCGTGGTCGAAGAGCGTGGCCAGCCACGCCTTCGTCCACACCAGACGCTCCGCGGGATCCCGGGGCGGGCGCCCCGGGTGGTGATCGGCGAAGAAGGCGCGCAGGCGTGCGCGGAACTCCTCATCAGTCTCGACAGCCGTTTCGCCTAGGCCCTGCTGCACCGGCATCCTCAGATCCCCACCAGCTCGGCGAGGCGCGCCCGGTGCGACGCCGGTGAGCCGAAGAGCAGCTCCGACGACTTGGCGCGGCGCAGGTACAGGTGCGCGTCGTGCTCCCAGGTGAACCCGACCCCGCCATGGATCTGGAGGCACTCCTTCGCGACGTGGGTGAAGGCCTGCGAGCAGTAGGCCTTGGCGACCGCCGCCGCGGTCGAGGCCTCCGGCCCGGGGGTCGCGACGGCGGCACCCGCGGCGTAGGCGGCCGAGCGGCCGCACTCGACCTGCAGGAGCATCGTCGAGCACTTGTGCTTGATCGCCTGGAACGAGCCGATCGGGCGACCGAACTGCTCGCGGACCTTCGCGTAGTCCACCGCCATCGCCAAGCAGGCGGCCGCGCCGCCGACCTGCTCGGCCGCCGAGGCCGCGAGCACCAGGTCGGTGACGCTCGCGAGCCATCCCGACGCGTCCCCGGTGCCCACGCGCGTGGCGGGGGTCTCGTCCAGCTGGACCGTCGCGAGCGGGCGGGTCGGGTCGAGGACGTCCATCGGTGCCCGCGTGAGGCCGGGAGCGTCCGCCTCGACCGCGAAGACGCCGACCCCGTCGGGGGTGCGGGCGACGACCAGCACCAGGTCGGCGGTGTGCCCGTGGACCACGAAGGACTTGCTGCCGGTGAGCAGCCAGGCGTCGCCCGACGACCGGGCCTGCGTCCTGACCAGCCCGGCGTCCCAGGCTCCCGAGTCCTCGGCCAGGGCGAGCGTCGCGGTGGTCGCGCCGTCGGCGATCCCCGGCAGCCAGCGTCGCATGGCCGTCTCGTCCCCGCTGGCGATCAGCGTCTGCGCGGCCATGGCGACGGTGGCGAAGTACGGTGAGACCAGCAGCACGCCGCCCATCTGCTCCAGCACGATCCCCAGCTCCGCCGGACCGTAGCCGTCGCCGCCATGCTCCTCCGGGACGACCAGAGCCTGCAGCCGCAGCTGCTCGGCCATCTGTGTCCAGACGGCACGGTCGCCATCGGCGCCGGACTCGGCCAGCCTGCGGGCGTCGGCCACGGGGGAGCGATCCTGCAGGAAGTCGTGGACGAGCCGGCGCAGCTGCTCCTGCTCCTCGCTGGGGCTGGCGCTCATGATCGTCTCCTCCCGGTTCCCGGTCCGCACCTCCGTGACTATAGTGCAATCATCTAACTTATCGGCAAGACGCCGAAGCGCAGTACGAAGGAGAGCCATGGACCTCAACGAAGCGGTGGCGTTCGTCGCCGGCGGCGGCGGCGGCTTCGGGGCCGCGACCGCACGACGATTGCACGCCGCAGGCGCGAAGGTGCTCGTCGGCGACCTCGACGACGTCAAGGGCAAGGCCGTCGCCGAGGAGCTGGGCGACGGCGCCGCGTTCGTCCGGACCGACGTGACCGACGAGGACAGCGTGCAGGCGGCGTTGGACGCCGCCATGGAGCTGGGACCGCTGCGAGTCGCCGTCGTGGCACACGGCGGCCGAGGCGGGAAGCGCATCCTGGACAAGGAGAGCAAGCCTGCCCCGCAGGCGGCGTTCAGCCAGGTGATCGACATCTTCCTCAACGCCACCTACAACATCGACCGACTGGCCGCCGCTGCCATCGCCCGGTCCGAGCCCCTCGCGCACGGGGAGCGCGGCGTCATCATCAACACCGCGTCGATCGCCGCCTTCGACGGCACGATCGGCCAGACCGCCTACGCCGCAGCCAAGGCAGGCATCGTCGGAATGACGCTGCCGTTGGCCCGCGACCTCGGCCCGCTGGGGATCCGCGCGGTCACGATCGCGCCGGGCACCTTCCTCACCCCGGCGTTCCGCGACGCCGACCCCGACGAGCTGGACACGTACTGGGGCAAGGCGGTCCCGTTCCCCAAGCGGATGGGGCGGGCCGAGGAGTACGCCATGCTGGCACAGCAGATCGCGGAGAACCCGTACCTGAACGGCGAGACGATCCGCCTCGATGGCGGCCTGCGGTTCACGGCCAAGGGCGGCCACTGAGCTCCGAGTCGGTGACGTGGCGGGCAGTCGGGCACCCGACAAGCGCAAATCAGTAATATTGGGGATAAGATTCGCGCATGGCACCCACGAGCGGCTCCCCCAAGGTGAGCTTCACCGGACCGCAGATCGGGACGCCAGTGCGTGCGCCGAAGACCGCCGAGCTGATCGCGGGTCACCTGCGGCGACAGATCGTGCGCGGGGAGCTGCAGCCGGGACGCACCCTGCCTCCCGAGATCCAGCTCATGGAGCAGTACGGCGTGTCCCGCCCGACGCTTCGGGAGGCCTTCCGCATCCTCGAGGCCGAGGCCCTGATCAGCGTCCGTCGTGGCAGCCGTGGCGGGGCCCAGGTGATCGCACCGGAGGTCGCGGTCGCTGCGCGGTACGTCGGGCTGCTGCTGCAGATCCAGGGCACCACGATCAACGACGTGTACGAGGCGCGGATGATCACCGAGCCCCCCTGCGCGCGGCTGCTGGTGGAGCGACACACCGAGGACGACCTCGCGAAGCTCACCGAGGTCGTGGAGCAGCTCAAGGCGGAGGTCCACTCGAGCAAGCCGTTCGTCCCCGACCCGGACACGTGGAGCCGGCTGACCTACCGGTTCCACGAGCTCATCCTCCAGGGCAGCGGCAACAAGACGCTGGCGATCCAGGGCGCGGTCCTGGCCGACATCGTCGCCACTCATCTGCGCACCAAGATCGCGCGCGGCTACGACGACGAGCCCTCCGAGCGTTTCCAGCGGGTGATCCGCTCGTTCACCAAGTTCATCGGCATCGTCAAGACCGGAGACGCCGCAGCGGCAGAGAAGCACTGGCTCTCCCACATGGAGGCGGCCGCGCAGTTCCTGCTGAAGGACGATCTCAAGACCAAGCCGGTCGTCGACCTGTTCTCCTGAGCCGCCTGCAGCCGGCCGTCGGCCCGTTCCCCTCCCGGGAACGGGCCGACGGCGTCAGGTGACCGCGCCGGCGATCTTGAGCTCGATCAGCTTCTCGTCGGAGAAGCCGAGCTCGCTGAGGACGTCGTCGGTGTGCTCGGCGAACAGTGGCGCGCGTCGGGCCTCGGCGGGCGTCTGGTCGAACTGCACCGGACTGACGACCAGCTCGCGCTCCACGCCGTCGGCGTCGGTGAGCTTTCCGATGTAGCCGTTGCTCCGCAGCGCCTCGTCGTTGGACACGCCCCAGGCGTCCTGGACGGCCGCCCACTGCGCCTGCAGGCCCTTGAACTGGTCGATCCACTCGTCGAACGTGCGCGAGGCCAGGACCTCGGCGATGATCTCCGCTGCCTGCGGGGCGTTCGCCATCAGGTGCTCGACGGTGTCGAAGCGCTCGTCCTCGGGAAGGTCGGGCCGGCCGATGGTCTCGCAGAACTCGCGCCAGTACGGGCCTGGCTGCACCGTCGCGAGCCACAGCCAGCGACCGTCCGAGGTCTTGTAGGCGCCCACGAGGGGGTTGCGAGCCGATCCGTGCCGCGGCACCGGCGGCCGTGGCGGCGGGCCGCCGGCCATCATCGCGAGGTTGACCGTGAACTGGGTCGCCCAGGCGCCGACGCCGAGCAACGACACGTCGATGACCGCCGGCTCACCGGTGGTCGTGCGGGCATAGAGGGCGGCCGCGATGCCGCCGGCCATGGCCATGCCCCCCTGATTGTCGCCGTACGCACCGGCGGGCATCGGCGCGATGACCTCCGCCCCCGGCGGGGTGGCGCCGGCGGCGCTGCCGGCGCGGGCCCAGAAGGCGGTCATGTCGTAACCACCCTTGTCCGCCTCCTCGCCGCGCTGCCCGAAGCCCGACCCACGCACATAGATGATGTCGGGGTTGATCGCGCGGACGTCCTCGAGCTCGATCCCCAGCTTCGCCCTCGCGCTCGGCAGGAAGTTCGTGATGAAGACGTCGCTGCGCCGGATCAGCTCCTCCAGGACCTCGCGCGCCTCGGGCTTCTCCAGCGCCAGGCCCACGCTCCGCTTGCCTCGGTTGGCCGCGTCGAAGATCGGCGAGAAGCTGCTGCCCTCGGTGATCGCGTCGACACCGAGGACGGTCGTCAGGCCGCGCTGGCCGTCTCCTCGCACCGCGTGCTCGACCTTGGTCACCTCGGCGCCCCACTCCGCCAGGATCGCCCCGGCTGCGGGCACGAACGTGAACTGGGCCACCTCGAGCACCCGGACACCCTGCATCGGCTTGTGCATCGTCGTCTCTCCTCGCGATCGTCTGAGCGTTACGTAATCAAGTCGTCTAGGGACGGCGCAGCAGCATGGCGCCCCCGGGCGCCCCGCCGCCGGTGGTCACCACGGCCACGCCGGCGTCGGCCACCTGCCGCCCGTCGGCTTCCCCGCGCAGCTGCAGCATCGCCTCGCGGATGAAGCCGAAGCCGTGCAGCCGGCCGGCCGAGAGCTGCCCCCCGTGCGGGTTGAGCGGCAGCCGCCCGTCGAGCGCGATCCCCCGACCCTCGTCGATGAAGTCGGCCGCGCCGCCGGGCTCGCAGAAGCCCAGCGCCTCGAGCCACGACACCGCGTTGAAGGTGAAGCCGTCGTAGAGGAGCGCGAGGTCGACGTCGTCGTGACGCAGGTCCGTCCGCGTCCACAGATGGGCGGCCGGTCCCGCCGTCTGCGGCTCGTGGGACAGGGTCCCCTGGTCCCAGCTGAGCCGTTCGGTGATCTGGGTGCCGATCGCCTCGATCTTGATGGCCGGGTGCGGACGGTCGCCGGCGGTCTCGACCGCAGAGACGACGATCGCCGTCGCTCCGTCGACCGGGACGTCGCAGTCGTACAGCCCGAACGGCGTGGTGATCATCCGAGCGGCGTGGTAGTCGTCGATAGTGATCGGGTCCCGGTAGATCGCCTCGGGGTTGCGCGACGCGTTGGCCCGCGAGTTGACGGCCACCCACCCCAGCATCGACCGGTCGCCGCCGTAGCGGTGGAAGTAGTTGGACGCGAAGACACCGATCCAGTTGGCGGCGGACATCGCGCCGTACGGCGAGAGGTGCTCCACCATCCCGGTGGCACGTGACGGCGGCGCGTCCCAGGTGCCGTCGCGAATCATCGCGGCGAGCGACGCCTCCCACACCGTGCGGAAGCAGAGCACGTGCCGGCACAGCCCGGAGGACACGGCCATCATCGCCGCGATGACCGGTCCGACCTGCCCCGGCATGTCGCCCCCGGCGTTGATCCAGGTCGGGTGCAGCTGGAGCGCCTCCGCGACCGGCCAGATGCCGCCCTCGGACATGCCGGGCGAGCCGACCCGGCCGGGATAGGTCGAGAGCCCGTCGATGTCGGCCATCGTCAGTCCCGCGTCCGCGACGGCACGCTCGCAGGCCTCGACGGTCAGCGACACGGGGTCGACGAGCAGACGCCGGCCCACGCGCGACTGGCCCACCCCGGTCAGCACGGCGCGATCCTCGAAGCGCACCGACGAGGCCGGAGGCCGCACCGACGCCACGGTGTCGACCGGGACCTCGAGGGTCTCGCCGGCACGGTCGGGGTCGGGCTCGAAGAGGGGGAGATGGACGTCCTCGACGTGCTCGAACACCACCCGGACGGCCATCCCGACACGGGCCTCGTCGACCGGGCAGTTGACGATGTTGGTCGTCAGCCGGGCGCCGGGGTCCTCCTCCAGCGCCACCACCGCGATGACGTACGGCGGCGGGAAGCCGGCGAGCCACTGCTGGTGGTTGACGGTGAAGCCCGCGACCACCGCGCGGCCGGACACCGGCGCCAGCCCGACGTTCGGGCCGTGACAAGACCGGCACCGCGGCAGCGGCGGATGCGTGTAGGCCCCGCAGTCGGCGCAGCGCTGCACGTGGAGCGCGCCGCCCGCTCCCGCAGACCAGAACCCCGCACTCGCGAGGGTCGGCTGCGGAAGCGGACGGCGTACCTGCGTCTTGTCGTCGACTCCCTCAGACACGGGGGAAGTTCAGGACTTCACGCGCGTTGAGCTCGACCATCTTGCGCACGTCCTCGTCCGGCACATCGAGGAACGACTCGGAGAGGACCTTGCGGCTGTTGGGCCAGTTGCAATCCACGTGCGGGTAGTCGATCTCCACGGTGATGCGGTCGATGCCGATCTCATGACGGTTGCGGATGCCGAAGTCGTCGTTGATGAAGCAGCCCCAGAAGTGCTTCTTGAACAGGTCCGTCGGGCGGGTGTGGAAGTCGATCGGCTGGTAGTGGCGGTGCCGCTCCCACATCAGGTCCAGGCGCTCCATGATGTAGGGGAACCAGCCGATGCCGCCCTCGGCGAGCATGAACTTGAGCCGCGGATGCTTCTGGAGCTGCCCGCTGAACACCAGCTCGACCGCGGACCACATCAGGTTGGTGGCGTAGACGACGAACGTGGCGATGCTCGGCACCTCGTCGTCCGCGGCGTCCGCGTTGCCGCCCATGCGCGCCGACACCGACTTGAACTGCTCACCTTGGAAGTTGGGGCGAAGCGCCTTCGCCGAGGCGTGGAAGCCCGGCACGAAGCTGCCTGAGCCGAAGTGCAGGCTCACCACGATCCCGGTCTCCTCGAAGACGTCCCACAGCGGACCCCAGTGGTCACTGGAGAAGCCCGGCAGGCCGAGCGGGGACGGGTTGTCGGGGAAGGAGACCAGGCGGGCGCCCTTCGCGGCCACCCGCTTCAGCTCCGCGACGGCCAGGTCGATGTCCCACAGGGGCAGGATCGCCAGCGGCACGAAGCGCGACGGGTCGGTCCCGCACCACTCGTCGATGCTGAAGTCGTTCCACGCCTGCAGGCTCGCAAGCCCGAGCTCCTTGTTCTTGGAGTTGAAGAAGACGCGGCCACCGAACCCGGGGAAGGACGGGAAGCACGCGGCCGCCTGGACGCCGTCGACGTCCATGTCCTTGACCCGCGCGACGGGGTCGTAGCACCCGGGGATCATGTCGTCGAACCGGAGCGGCTCCATGCCCACCTCTTCCGGCTTCTTGCCGGCGACGGCGTTGAGGCCGATGTAGGGGAAGATCTCGCCCTCGAAGGTCCACAGGTGGCGGCCCTGCTCGTCCTCGATGATGCGCGGCCCCTCGTCTTGGAACTTGGCCGCCAGACGATCGCTGAACACCCGCGGGTGCTCGATCAGGTGGTCGTCCACGGAGACGATCTGCATGTCATCCTGAAGCGGCATTCTGTCGTCCTCCACGTATCGAACGGCGTTGTTTGACGGGTGGCCCATCATATAACCTATTGTATTGATGACACAACAAGTGGAGGGATTCCCGGGATGACCGAGGACGAGAACCCGTACTGGGACGAGGACGACCACGACCTGCTGACCTTCACCGAGTCGGGCTCGCGGCTGCAGAAGGCGATCGAGCGCACCCGCCGAGCACTGGACGAGGCCGACTCCGCGACAGTCCGCGCCTCGCTGGAGGCGCGACTTGCCGCCCTGCACGACGCCCACGCCCGCAGCACTCGGACGGCGAGCGAGAAGCCCGGCGAGGCCGGCTTCCTCGGCTACCAGCCCCCCGACGCTGCGGACTGAGCCGCAACGGCGGGCACTGCTGATGTGGTTCTCGACAATCAGGTGAATGATTGCATTATAGTGACCGAACTCACGCGGACCACGAAGGAGCGAGATGAAGGTCACCGTCGATCCCGACAAGTGCCAGGGGCACACGCTCTGCTTCATGCAGGCACCCGATCTGTTCCTGCTCGACGACCTCGACGGCCACGCCAGCGTGGTCACCGGCGAGGTGCCCGAGGGTCGCGAGGAGCAGGCGCACGAGGCGATCAGCTCATGCCCCGAGCAGGCGATCGCGGTGGTCGCATGACCGCCACGGAGCACCCTGAGGCGGCCGCGGACGAGACCGCACGCAAGCAGCCGGTCTTCCAGTTCGACCGCCACGCCCCCGACTACCGCGAGCACTTCGGCGAGATCACCAAGGAGATGCAGTCCAAGTGCCCCGTCGCGTGGTCCGACACCCACGGCGGCCACTGGGTGGCCAGCGGCTACCAGGAGGTCTTCGACATCGCCCGGCGCGCCGACGTGCTCTCCAACGACCATGACGTCAAGGGCGTGCGCAAGGGCTACAAGGGCATCACCATCCCCGCAGCGAGCACCCAGCAGGGCGGCTTCCTCGAGATGGACCCGCCGTACCAGCGCTACTACCGCCAGGCGCTGAACCCGTACCTCTCCCCCGCCGCGGTGGCGCGATGGACGCCCTTCGTCGACGAGATCGTCCGCGCGGCCATCAACGAGAAGATCGAGAGCGGTTCGATCGACTTCGTCGACGACCTGGCGAACATCGTCCCGGCCGTCCTGACCCTCGCCATGCTCGGCATCCCGGTCCAGGACTGGGAGATCTACTGCGACCCCACGCACGCGCTGGTCTACACGCCGCGCACCTCCGAGCGCTTCCAGGTGGCGCTGCAGCAGATGGCCGTGATGATGGGTCACCTGCAGCAGGCGCTCACCGACAGCCGCACCGATCCGAAGCCCGGCCTGGTCAGCGCCCTGGCCGGCCTGGAGTGGGACGACCACCAACCGGACGACCAGGAGCTGCTCGGCGTCCTCAGCCTTCTCATCGGCGGCGGGTTCGACACCACGACCGCGCTGACCGCGCACGCGCTGGACTGGCTCTCGCAGAACCCCGCCGACCGGGCCCGACTCAGCGCCGAGCGGGAGACCCTGCTCGACTCCGCGACCGAGGAGTTCCTGCGGTACTTCACCCCGGCACCTGGTGACGGCCGGACGATCAGCGAGGACTGCGTGCTGGCGGGCACGGAGTTCAAGGAGGGTGACCGGCTCTGGCTCTCCTGGGCCATGGCCAACCGGGACCCGAAGACCTTCGAGAACCCCGACACGGTGGACCTGGCCCGCAAGGGCAACAAGCACACCAGCTTCGGTCTCGGCATCCACCGGTGCATCGGCTCGAACATGGCCCGGATGGTCTTCAAGAGCATGCTGACCGCTGTGCTCGACCGGATGCCCGACTACGTGTGCGACCCCGCCCGCGCCGTCCACTACGAGTCCGTCGGCGTGATCCAGGGCATGCAGCACCTCCCGGCGACCTTCACGCCGGGCGAGCGCATCGGTGCCGGCCTGGACGAGACGCTGGCGGCCCTGCAGCGGGCGTGCGAGGAGCAGCAGCTCGCCGCGCCGATCACCGAGCGCCGGGCGCGCGCGGACGTCTGAGCCTCGCCGACAGCGACCACCCGACGACCACAGATCTGGAGTACCGGTCCCATGACTGACCGATTCGATGCGCGCCTCTCTGCCGAGGACGAGCGCGCCCTGTCCGAGCTCTCGGCCCGCTACGCCGTGGCCTGCGACATGCGGGACCGGCACGGCTTCTGCGACCTCTTCACCGACGACGTCGTGGTGATGGTCCACTACGCCGCCGAGGACCGGCCGCGGGTCGCCGTTGGCCTCGAGAACGTGGGGAGGGTCCCCGAGCAGCTGACGCGCTACGCCAAGACCTTCCACATGCTGGGGCAGTCGACGTACGCCGAGGGCGAGGAGCCCGGCACGGCGACCGGCGAGATCTACTGCGTCGGTCACCACATCACCGGCACCGAGCCGATCGTGGACGTCCGCATGCACCTGCGCTACCACGACGACTACCGCCACACGGACAACGGTTGGCGGATCAGTCGCCGCGAGGTGTTCGTCGACTTCACCACCACGGAGGCCGTCACGTGGGCGGCCGGCCTGAGCGCACGTCCGCCGACGACCGCAGCCCTGCGCAGCGTCCGAGGCTCTGGCTGAGCGTGCTGCCGGCGAGGAGGACGGCGCAGGGACGGTCATGACCGCGGCAGTGCGTGGGCTCGAGGGCGGCAAGAACGCCGCCCTGCTGGTCGTCGAGGTGCAGAACGGCATCGCCAACCCGGCCTACGACGCCTCTCCGCTAGCGGCCCAGGTCACCGCGCGCGGGATCGTCGCGCGCATCAACACCCTGGCCGACGTGTTCCGGCGAGCTGGGGCGCCGGTCATCTTCTGCACCATCGCGGCCGCCCAGGCCGACTGGTCGGGATTCCGTGTGAACTGCGCCCTGGCCGCACGGATCCGCCGCAAGGGGCTCCTGGTCGCCGGCGCGGACTCGGCGGCGATCCACGACGACCTGATCGTGGAGCCGACGGACGTCGTCAGCACCCGCACACACGGCATGGCGCCCTTCACCGGCACCGAGCTCGATGCGACGCTGCGCGGCTACGGGATCGACACCGTCGTGCTCACCGGCGTCTCGACCAACATCGCCCTTCCCGGTGCGGCCACCGAGGCGATCGGGTTGGGCTACGAGGTGGTCCTGGTGGAGGACTGCACCGCGGGCGCGACGGCCGAGACGCACGAGTTCCAGACCACGATGCACCTGCCGCTGCTGGCGACGATGACGACGGCGGACGCGGTCGCCGAGACGCTGCCTCGGGGCGCTAGCGCGGAGGCATCCGGATCGCCCCGTCGAGGCGGATCGTCTCGCCGTTGACGTAGCCGTTCTCGAGGAGCGTCACCGCCAGGTGCGCGTAGTCGTCGGGATCGCCGAGCCGACTCGGCATCGGCACGCTGGCCTCGAGTCCGGCCCGGATGTCCTCGCGCAGGCGCGCGAGCATCGGCGTGTCGAACGTGCCCGGAGCGATGGTGTTGACCCTGATCAGGCGACTCGCCAGATCCCGGGCCGCCACCAGCGTGATGCCGTGCACCCCGGCCTTCGCCGCGGTGTACGACGTCTGGCCGATCTGGCCGTCGAACGCCGCGACCGAGGCGGTCATGATGATCGCGCCCCGCTCGCCGTCGACCGGCTCGGTCCTGGCGATGCGGGCCGCCGCGAGCCGCAGGACGTTGTAGGTCCCGGCGAGATTCACCCGGAGCACCTCCGTGAAGGTCTCCAGGGAGCCGGGCTGGCCATCCCGGTCCAGGATGCGCACGCGGTCCCCGCCGCGCCCGGCGCAGTGCACCGCGCCCCGCAGCGGACCGAAGGCGCCCTCGATCTCGTCGAGGGCGTTGCCCATGCTGTCCTCGTCCGCGACGTCGGTCTTGGCATACAGCACCCGGTCCCCGAGCTCGGCCGTCACGTCGTCGGCGGGCGGGTTCAGGTCGGCGATACCGACCCGCGCGCCCTTGGCGAGCAGCCTGCGCGTGGTCGCGAGGCCGAGTCCGGATGCGCCGCCCGTGACCAGGATGGTGGCGGAGTCGAGCTTCATGAAGTCTCCCTCTAGTCGGCGATGAGTTCGATGATCGTGGCGTTGGCCATCCCGCCCGCCTCGCACATGGTCTGCAGGCCGTAGCGGATGTCGTTGTCCCGCATGTGGTGGATCAGCCGGGTCATCAGGATCGCTCCGGAGGCGCCGAGCGGGTGGCCCACCGCGATCGCGCCGCCGAGCGGGTTGAGCCGGTCGTGACGGGCGCCGGTCTCGACCTCCCAGGCCATCGGCACGCTGGCGAACGCCTCGTTGACCTCGAAGGCGCCGATGTCGTCGATGGTCAGGCCCGCCCGCTTGAGCACCTTCTCGGTCGCCGGGATCGGCGCGGTCAGCATGATCACGGGGTCGTCTCCCACGGCCACGCCCGCGACGAACCGCGCGATCGGTCGGAGCCCGAGCTGGGCGGCGCGCTCGCTGGTGGTGATCAGCAGCGCCGCGCACCCGTCGGAGATCTGGGAGCTGTTGCCCGCGTGGATCACGCCGTCGTCGAGGAAGGCGGGCTTCAGGCCGGCGAGCTTCTCCATCGACGACTCTCGCCGCACCCCCTCGTCCATGCTCAGCTGTCCGTCGGCCCCCGTGATCGGGATCAGCTGGCCGTCGAAGGCGCCGGCGTCGATCGCCGCCGCGGCCTTCTGGTGCGACTCGAGGGCGAACTCGTCGAGCTGCGTGCGGGAGAGGCCCCACCGCTTCGCGATCTCCTCCGCCCCGAGGCCCTGGCTGAAGCTGTCCCGGTCGTAGCGTGCCCGGACCCGCGGTCCGAACGGCTGGCCCGTCGCCCGCGCCGCGCCCAACGGGATCCGGCTCATCGACTCGACCCCGCCGGCGATGACGATCTCGTTGTGGCCGGCCATCACGCTGGCGACGGCGAAGCTCACCGCCTGCTGACTCGACCCGCATGCGCGGTCGAGCGTGACCCCGGGGATCCGCTCGGGCCAGCCGGCCGCGAGCACCGCGAGCCGACCGACGTTCGTGGACTGGTCGCCCACCTGGGTGACGCAGCCCCAGATCACGTCCTCGACCAGCTCGGGGTCGAGCCCGTTGCGCGCCACCAGGCCGTTCAGCACATCGGCGGCCAGGTCCACCGGGTGCTCGCCCTGCAGCGAGCCGTTGCGCCGGCCGATGGGCGCGCGCGCCGCGTCGATGATGACGGCATCCAGCATGGACCCTCCTGGTGGATTAGAACAATGAGTTATCTTTATGGACTCTATCGTACCGGCGGGCGCCGCCCGGCCACCACCCTGCGACCGGCGCTATGATCCGCGGCATGGTGTCCCCGAGCAGCCGACCCCCCATCGCTGGCCAACAGATCGGCACCACGGTCCGGGCGCCCAAGACCGCCGAGCTGATCGCCACCCAGCTCCGGCGCCAGATCGTGCACGGCGAGCTGCGGCCCGGAATGACGCTGCCGCCCGAGATGCAGCTCATGGAGCAGTACGGCGTCTCCCGCCCCACCCTGCGCGAGGCCTTCCGCATCCTGGAGGCCGAGGCGCTGATCAACGTGCGGCGAGGCAGCCGGGGCGGCGCACAGGTCACCACTCCCGAGGTCTCGGTCCCCGCCCGCTACATCGGGCTGCTGCTCCAGATCCAGGGCACCACGATCAACGACGTCTACGACGCCCGGACGCTCCTCGAGCCGCCGTGCGCTCGCCTGCTCGCGCAGCGCCGCACCGATGACGACATCGCCAAGCTCCGCGACGTGGTGGAGCAGGTGAAGGCGCAGGTCAACAGCACGAAGCCCTTCGTCCCTGACGCGGAGTCCTGGTCACGACTGACCTATCGATTCCACGAGCTGGTCCTGGAGGGCAGTGGCAACAAGACCCTCGCACTGCAGGGGGCCGTCCTCGCCAACATCGCCGCGACGCACCTGCGCTCGAAGATCGCCAAGGGCAACGAGTCCGACCCGCTCTCGCGCTTCCAGCAGACCATCAAGTCGTTCACGAAGCTGATCGAGCTCGCGGAGGCCGGCGACGCCGACGCCGCACAGCAGCACTGGGCCACGCACATGGATGGTGCGGCCAAGTACCTGCTCAAGGACGACCTCGAGGCGAAGCCCGTCGTCGACCTCTTCTACTGACCCTCGCGAGCGACCGGCGCCACACCCTGGTCCGCGACGCTGATGGCCATCTCCGGGCAGGAGGAGATGGCCTCGGCGAGCGCTCGCGCCTGTGCCGGGTCCGAGGGCACCTCGTCGCGCGTGACCTCGCCGTAGCCGCGCTCGTCGTCGGTGAAGATGTCCGGGGCGATCTCGTAGCAGCGACCGTGTCCCTGGCAGGCCGACTGGTTCAGCAGGACCTTCATCGGTTCACCTCGTCCTTGTCCCACTCAAGCATCAGATGGTCCACGCCCCGCACGAAGTGGGCGTTCCACTCGGGCACGTAGCCCTCCTTGAGGCGGTAGTTCGGGATGCGCTTGTGCCACTCGCGCACGACCGTGCGCAGCTCCATCCGTGCCAGGTGTGATCCCAGGCAGCGGTGGGGCCCCGCACCGAAGGCCAGGTGACGCTTGTTCCCCGACCGCACGTCGACGGTGTCGGCACCGGGAACGGCCGGGTCGATGTTGGCGGCGCCGAGCAGCACGTCGACGACCTCCCCCTTCTTGAAGGGGCACCCGAGAACCTCGACGTCCTGGGTCGCGGTGCGCGGGAGGACCGACTGGACCGGTGACTCCCAGCGCAGCAGCTCCTCGATGAGGTTGTCCGTGGTGTCCGGCTCGTCGACCAGCATCTGCCGCGCCTCGGGGTTGGTCGCGAGGAAGTTGAAGATGCACTGCAGCGAGACCGACACCGTGTCCAGACCGGCGGAGATGAACAGGAACAGGGTCCGCGCGATCTCGTTGTCGCTCAGCAGGCGGCCGTCGCTCAGGCGCGCGTCGAGCAGCCGGGAGATCACGTCGTCGGCCGGCTGGTCGCGCCGCTCGGCGATCACCTGGTAGAGGTAGGCGTAGATCTGCGGCACGGTCTCCGCCAGGAGCTTGAGCCCGCCCTCGACACCGCCACCGAGCCGGACGTTGTGGATCATCACGTCCTTCCAGTGCAGCAGCTTCGGCAGCTCCGTCTGCGGCACGCCCAGCAGGTCGAGGAAGGTCGAGCCGGGCAACGGGACCGACAGCTCCTGGGAGAAGTCGCACTCGCCCCGGTCGATGAACGCGTCGATGAAGCCATGGGTGTGCGCCGCGACCGTCGGCTGCAACGCCGCCATCCGGCGAGGCGAGAACGCCGGGTCGAGCAGCTTGCGGTACTCCGCGTGCTGCGGCGGGTCGATGCCGATCGGGATGGGCGGCTCCGCACTGCCCATGATCCCCATGGCGCTCGAGAACAGGTCCGGGTTGCGCAGGACGAACTCCACGCCCTCCCGGCTGAGCAGCTCCGGGTTGCCGCGCTCGGTCTCGCCGTGCACGAACGGCCCGCGAGCCTGACGCTCGTGGAAGAAGGCGCGTGGCTCCGCCGATCGCCGATAGGCGATCTCACGGAAGCGTTCATCGCGGACGGTCGGTGCGTCGGTCATAGGAGCTCCTTCAGGGACGGACACGTGTCAATGTAGGGAGATTCCACGCCGATACGGCCGACGGTCCCACCGAGCGGCACGCGTCTCACGCGACGACACCATCGGCGCGCAGAGCGGCAATCTCGTCCGTGGGGTAGCCGAGCGTGGCCAGCACCCCGTCGGTGTCCCCGCACCACCGCGAGCGCGGCCGCCGCACCACTGGGGAGTCCGACAGTCGCGGCGCCGGCGCCGGCTGCGAGACGCCGTCCCACTCCACGTAGGTGCCGCGCTCACGCAGCTCGCGCGACGCCCCCGCCTCGGCGAGCGACAGGACCGGCGTCACGCAGGCGTCGCGGCCCGCGAAGACCTCCTCCCACGCGGCCCGGGTGCGCGACGCGAAGATCTCGCCCAGCGCGGCGGCCTGCGCCGGCCATCGGGAGCGATCGTGCTGGGGCCACTCGTCGGGGTCGAGCGCGAGGGCGTCGAGGAGGTCGCGGTAGAACTGCGGCTCCAGCGACCCGACCGCCATGAACCCGCCGTCCGAGGTCCGATAGGTGCGGTAGAAGGGGGCCGCGCCGTCGAGGAGGTTGTCGCCGCGCTCATCGCTCCAGGAGCCGGCTGCCAACATCCCGTGCATCATCGAGGTCAGCGAGGCGACCCCGTCCACCATTGCCGCGTCCACCACCTGGCCCCGACCGGTGCGGCGCCGCTGGTGCAGGGCAGCGAGGACACCGAGAGCGAGGTAGGTCCCACCGCCGCCGAAGTCCGCCAGCATGTTCAGCGGTGGCAGTGGCGGCGCGTCGGCGGGCCCCAGGGGGAAGACCGCACCCGCCAGGCCCGCGTAGTTGATGTCGTGCCCCGCCTGCTGCGCCCGGGGTCCGGACTGTCCCCAGCCGGTCGCGCGACCGTAGACCAGCCGGGGGTTGACCGCGAGCAGGTCGTCGGGCCCGATGCCCAGCCGCTCCGTGGCGCCGGGACGCATCCCCTCGAGGAACACGTCGGCGTCGCCGAGCAGGCGCAGGAGCACCGACCGGCCTCCCTCGCTGCGCAGGTCGATCCCGACACCGCGGTGGCCGCGGGTGCGCGGGTCGTCGTGCAGCGACAGGCCGGTCACCCGCTCGGAGCGACCCGGCCGGTCCACCCGGGTGACCCGCGCCCCGAGGTCGCTCAGGAGCATCGCGGCGAACGGGACCGGACCCATGGCGCTCAGGCAGACGACGTGCAGGTCGCCGAGCGCCTGGGACTCCCGGTCCTCCGCACCCGGAAGGCTCACCGGTCCTGCCAGACCGGGTCGCGGCGCTCGCGGAACGCGGCGACGCCCTCGGCCGCGTCCTCGGAGCCGAACACCGCCTCGAGGTGCTGGCGCTGCCGCACGAACCCCTCGGCGATCGGCCAGTCGGCGGACTCGATCGCCACCCGCTTCGACGCGCGGACCGACATCGGCGCATTGGCCGCGATCTCGCGTGCGAGCTCCATCGCGGCGTCGAGCGCCTGACCGTCCTCGACCAACCGGTTCACCAGCCCGAACTGGGCGGCCTTCTCGGCCGTCAGCGCAGCGCCCGTCAAGATGAGCTCCATCGCCAGCATGTGTGGCAGGCGGCGGGGCAGGCGGAAGACGCCCCCGCCCCGCGCGGCGAGACCCCGCTTGACCTCGGGCAGGCCGAACTTGGCGCCCGTGCCTGCGGTCACCAGGTCGCAGGAGAGAGCGATCTCGAAGCCACCGCCCAGCGCCCACCCCTCGACCGCGGCGATCAGCGGCTTGGCCGGGGGCTTCTCGACCAGCCCGGCGAAGCCGCGCACGTCGTCGCGCACCTGCTCACCGGCCGCGAACGCCTTGAGGTCCATGCCGGCACAGAACGTCGACCCGATGCCGTGCAGCACGCCGACCCGGAGGTGCGACGTGGCGTCCAGCAGGTCGAGGGCCTCGGCGATCCCCCGCGAGACCGCGCCGTTGACGGCGTTGCGTTGCTCCGCGCGGTTGATGCTGATCTGCAGCACGCCATCGGACTCGCTGAGCAGGACCTCGCTCATCGCATCGCCGAGTGGCCGAGCAGGTGCTTGCCCATGTGCAGGATCTGGATCTGGCTGGTTCCCTCGGGGATGGTCGCCTCGCGGGCGTCCCGGAAGTAGCGCTCGACCGGGGACTCCTCCATCAGGCCCGCCCCACCGTGCAGCTGCAGGGCCAGGGTCGCCGCCTTCTGCACCGACTCGCCGCAGTAGTACTTCGCCATCGAGCACTCGTAACGGCCGGGCTCGCCCGCGTCGAGGGCTCGGGCCGCCTGGTAGCCGAGCAGCCGGGACGTCTCGGTGAGGGTGGCGATCTCGACCACCATCTGCTGCACGAGCTGGAAGGCGGCGATCGGCCTGTCGAACTGCTGACGTTGTTGGCAGAAGGTGATCGACGCCTCCAGGCACGCCTGCGAGAGACCCACCGCACCCATCGCCATGTTCAGCCGGCCCGAGTTGATCGCCGACATGCCCAGCCGCAGGCCACCGCCCACCTCGCCGAGGACGTTGGCGGCCGGGACGAACGTGTCGTCGAAGGTCAGCTCACAGCTCGTCGTCGACCGCAGCGGCATGTGCGGGATGTCGTGCACCCCGAAGGTGGACTCCGCGGAGTCGACCAGCAGGCCGGTCACGCCCAGGTCCTCGCCGTCGTCACCGAGGACGCGCACGAAGAGGATGCCGAAGTCGCAACCCAGCGCGTTGGTGATGTAGAGCTTGCTGCCGTTGACGACGTAGCCGTCGCCGCGGCGGCGCGCGGTGGTCCGCAGCGAGCCCGCGTCGGAGCCCGCCCCGGGCTCGGTCAGGCCGAACCACCCGAACCGCTTGCCGGCGAGCAACGGAGCCAGGAACCGCTCGCGCTGTCCCTCGTCGGCCGTAGCCGCGAGCACCCGGGCGACCATGCCCTGGACGTTGACCGTGGTGCGCAGCGAGCCCCAGCAGCGTCCGGCCTCCTCCATCAAGATGGCCTGCATCATCATCGACATCTGGTCCCCGCCGGCCGACTCGGGGACTCCGCCGCGCACGTAGCCGAACTCGTAGAGCTCCGGCAGCAGATCCCAGGGGAAGGTCTTGGCCCGCTCGTGGTCCGCGACCAGGGGCGCGATCTTCTTGTCCAGGAAGGAGCGGACGGAGTCGCGCAGCGCGCGCTCGTCCTCGTCGAGCAGGGTGGACATGGCCACATCCCATCAGCGTCGAAGCAATAGTTGTTTCATCATACTGATTGGCCGGGACCTCGATGACCGAGTCCGGGCCCGAGTACGCCGGTCGGTCAGCGCCGCTTCCAGCTGCCGTCGTCGTGCCAGTGGTCCTCGACGACCGAGAGCGGCGCGTCCCAGCACTCGAGGTACGCCGCACCGGCCGGCCCCGCCGTCATCGTGTAGGGGACGCCCGCCTCGGCGACCCAGAACCCCGCCCGCTCGAGCTTCACGGACTCCTCGCCGCTCTCGCCGTACTCGACGGCGAGATCACCGTCCAGGACCAGCATCAGCTGCTTGAGGTTGTGGTGGCGGGTCGGCAGCGTGCGGCCGGGCTCGAGCTTGCGGCCACGCCACTGAAACGCCGCCTCGACCTTGGTCGAGTGCGAGAGCGCGCCGCCCAGGGTGCCCTCGAAGTCGAACGGCGCGGCGCTGAGCGGCTTGGCGACCCCGCGGTCGTGCCAGTAGTGGTTGATGTCGCCGGCGGTGAAGTGGATCGATTCCCAGCCGTCGTGGTCGCGGAAGTCGAAGAAGTCGATGGGCATGCGTGCATCCTCCCGACGCGCGCGGCCCGGATCACGGCTTCGTCCCGCCAGCCGAAACCGGAGCCGGACGCAGACGATCAGTCGATGCGCGCCGGGCTCTTGAGCAGCGAGCCGGCGTCCACCCGGATCTGCTGGCCCGTGACGTAGCGGGCCTCGTCGCTGGACAGGAACAGCACCATGTTGGAGATGTCGATCGGCTCGACATAGGGGATCGGCATCGCGTGGAACCGCATGAAGGAGGGCATCACGTCCTCGCGAGTCGGGTTCTCCAGGTCGGGACGGAAGACCGAGTAGACCTCCTTGTTGTGCACCAGGTGCGTGTTGACGTTCGTCGGGTGGATGCAGTTCACGCGGATGAACTTCGACGCCAGGTGCAGCGCCATCTGCTCGGTGTAGCCGATCAGCGTGCGCTTGGACCACATGTAGCCCGCGCCGCCGGGGCCGAACAGGGGGTTGTCGACGGCGCCCTTCATCATGCCGGCGGTCGACCCGGTGATCACGACCGAGCCGTGGTCGCGCAGGTGCGGGATCGAGACCGCGACCGCGTTCATCGCGCCGATGAGGTCGACGTCGGTGGCGTCGACGAAGTCGCCCGCCTCCCCGCCCTCGGCGTACGAGCGCATCGGGGAGATGCCGGCGTTGGCGACGACGATGTCGAGGCCGCCGAGCTCACGCACGCCCTGCTCCACCGCGGCGCGCAGCTCCGAGCGCTCGCGGACGTCGGCCTGCACCGCCACGATGCGGCCACCGGCGGCCTCGACCAGGCGCACGGTCTCGTCGAGGTCCTCGGCCCGAGACAACGGGTACTGGTTGGACTCGATGTCCTTGCAGAGGTCGACGGCGATGACGTCGGCGCCCTCCTCGGCCAGGCGCACAGCGTGGCTGCGGCCCTGTCCACGGGCGGCGCCGGTGACGAAGGCGACCTTGCCCTTCACACGTCCAGTCATGGGTGACTTCCTTTCGGTCATGCCGGCGCCGCGACGGACTCGGCGATGGTCTTGTGCTGGAGGAACTCGCCGAACGAGGCGAGCCCCATCTCGCGGCCGAGGCCGGACTGCTTGTAGCCCCCGAACGGGGCGTCCGGCGCGTAGTAGCTGCCACCGTTCACGGCGAAGGTGCCCGTGCGGATCGCGCGGGCGACCTTCAGCGCCCGCTCCCGGTCGGCCCCCCACACCGCGCCGGACAGGCCGAAGATCGAGTTGTTCGCGATCCGGATCGCATCCTCCTCGCCGTCATGCGCGAGCAGCACGAGCACCGGCCCGAACAGCTCGTCCTGGGCGATCTCGGAGTTCTCGTCCGCGTTGACGATCAGGGTCGGCGCGTACCAGTAGCCAGCCCCCTTGTCCTGGGGGATCTCGCCGCCCACGACCACCTTCGCGCCGTCGGCGATCGCGCGCTCGACGTAGCCGGCGACCTTCGCCTGCTGGTCGGCGGTGATGAGGGGGCCGGTCCAGTGCGCCGGGTCACGCACGTCGCCGTACGGCGCATTGCCGAGGATGCCCGCGAGGATCCCCTCCGCCTCGCTGAGGCGAGCACGGGGAACGACCAGACGGGTCGTCGACGAGCAGCCCTGGCCCGCGTGCGAGAGGACATTGGTCGCGGCGGCCTGCGCCCCGGCGGCCAGGTCACCGTCGTCGAGGACGATCGAGGCCGACTTGCCGCCGAGCTCGAGGAGGACCCGCTTCAACGTGCCGCTCGCGGCGGACATGATCTGCTTGCCCACGCCCGTGGATCCGGTGAAGGTGACGACGTCGACGTCGGGATGGACCGTCAGCTCCACCCCGGTCTCCAGCTCCGAGGAGGTGATCACGTTGACCACGCCGGCGGGGATGTCGGTCATCTCGGCGATCACGTGACCGATCGCGAGGAGCGACCAGGGAGTCTGCGGCGCGGCCTTCAGCACCACGGTGCAGCCGGCGGCCAACGCCGGCCCGAGCTTGGCTATCGCGAGGTGGATCGGCACGTTGTAGCCGGTGATGGCGGCGACCACGCCCGCCGCCTCCTTCTCGATCCACCGGTGGTTGTCGCGGCCCCACATCGTGCGCACACCGAGGTCCTCGCTGAACTCGAAGGTCTCGAGCTGGTCGGCGTACCAGCCGAGGAACTTGATCGGCTCGTCGACACCGGCGACGTAGGTCATCGCGAGCGGCATGCCGACCTCGTCGATCATGATCTGGCGGATCTCTTCCTTCTTCTCGGTCAGGCCGTCATGCAGCTGGCGCAGGCAGCGGACGCGCAGGTCCCGGTCCGTGGACCAGTCGGTCTCGTCGAACGCCCGTCGCGCGGCGGCGATCGCCCGGCGCGTGTCACCCACCGTGGCGTCGGCGGCGACGCCGAGGACCTCCTCGGTGGAGGGCGAGATGTTCTCGTACGTCCGACCGCCCTCGGCGGTCACCAGCTCACCGTCGATGAGCAGTCGGTCCTCGTGCCAGCCGGCCACGATCACCCTCCTAGTTCCCGCGGTGCCTTACCGCGCGCTCACGGTAGGTGTGTCGCGGAGCACATCGGCCGACCTCGTCCCGGCAGGCGGAACCACGCCCAGTCCGCCCCGAGAGCGTCAGCCCGCGCGCCGCGTGACCCGGATCGGCGCGCCCCGGCGCGGGACGCTGGTGATGTTGCGGACGCGCGGCCGGTCGGAGCCGAGGGCCTCGACGGCGTACGCCGAGAACACCTCGCGCAGCACGGCGACGCCCTCCATGAGCGAGAAGCCGGCGCCGATGCAGCGCCGGGCGCCACCGCCGAAGGGGATCCAGGTGTGGGGTGGCGGGTTGGCGCCGACGAAGCGGTCGGGCCGGAAGGCCTCCGGGTCACCGAACGCCTCGGAGCGCTGGTGGCTGACGATGATCGACGGGCCGACGGTCGTGCCGGCCGGGAGGTCGAGCCCGCCGATGGTGGCGGGCCGCATCAGGGTGCGCGCGACCATGGGGATGACCGGGTGCAGGCGCATCGACTCCTTGAGCACGGCCTCCAGCCACGCGTCGCCGTCGGCGTCCCCCGCGTCGGCGGCCGCCTGCGTGCGCGCGAGCAGGGCCGGGTCCCGGCCCACCTCGTAGAGGGCCCACGACAGGGCCGTGGCGGTCGTCTCGTGGCCGGCCAGCAGCAGCGTGACGAGCTGGTCGCGCAGCTCGGTGTCGCTCAGCTGATCGCCCGGCGCGCCGCCCTCGTCGGCGCCGGCCAGGATCAGCCGCGAGAGTACGTCGGTCCGCTCGGCGAGGTCGGGAGCGAGGCGGCGCTCGCGGATCTCGGCGTACATGAGCCGGTCCAGCGCGTACTGGTTGTCGACCGTGCGCTTCCACGGGCCGTAGCGCTGCAGCCGTGGGTAGCCCCAGCCGAGCAGGATCGCGGGGCTGATGTCGACCGTGGCGTTGACGCACGGGCGCAGCCGCGCCAGCCGCTCCTCGTCGGTGACGCCGAAGACCACCCGCAAGATGACCTCCAGCGTGAGCGCGTTCATCCGGTCGAGCGAGCGGAAGTCCGCGCGGTCGCGCCAGCCGGCCACCTCCGCGCGCGCCAGCTCGCCGACCAGCGTGCGGTACTCGCGCAGGGCCTGCCCGTGGAACGCCGGCATCAGCAGTCGGCGCGCCCGCTGGTGCTCCACGGAGTCCTGCAGCAGCAGCGAGTGCCTGCCCATGACGGGACCGAGGATCGCGTTGCCCTTGCCGGCGTGGAAGACCTCCGGGTCGGCGGCGAAGATCTCCCGGATGTGCTCCGGCCTGGTGAAGAGCACCAGCGGCCTGCCGGCGGGCACGAGCCGGACCGTGTAGACGCCCCCGAACCGGCGCGCGAGGTAGGGGTGGAACCAGTGCCGCAGCCGCATCAGCGCGACGCTCTGCACCAGCGCCGGCCAGCGGGGGCCCGGCGGCAGCAGGGAGGGGTCGACCCGCGGCAGCGCGCCGCGGCCGCCGGAGCTCATCTTGCGGAAGCGCCGGGCGGTCAGCTCGGAGACGTCGTCGAGGAGGACCACCCTCGCCATGCTACGAGCGCGTCAACCCCCGGAGGCCAGGGCGCGGAAGCGCTCGAGCGCCGCCGGCATCCCCAGCTCCTCGCGGAGCTCGGGGTGCTCCAGGTAGAGACGGCACAGCCCCAGGACGGCGTCCGGGTCGCTCGCGAGCTTCTCCGCGTCCAGCGTCGGCGAGGAGGTGCGCGCCCCGGGCCCGAGCGGGTTCTCGCCGTCGAAGCGGCCGGGCTCCACGTCGAAGGACAGCCAGTTGTGAATGGGGTCCTCGGGCGTGGGGACCAGGTCGGTCCAGCCGCGGTGCCGGGTCCAGTGCGGCCACACGCCGCGCACCACCTCCCATCCGAACGACATCGGCTGCGCCTGGGTGCGCAGCACGATGCGCGTGGGCGTCAGCAGGATGCCCTTGGACGGCGTGAGCCGGCTGCGGACGCCGCCGTAGGCGCCGACGAGCATGAGCAGGCCGAACAGCAGCAGGAACAGCGAGATCACGACCATGAGCACGTTGTCGCCGGTGCTGCCGTCGAGGCCCTCGGTGACCGCGAACACCGGGACCAGCAACAGCAGCAGCCCGAAGACCAGCATCGCGAGGATGCTGACGACGCGCACCCCGTGCACGGGCAGCAGCGTGCCCCGGCCCTCGGGCCCGTCGTACGTCGTGGGAGCGAGGCGACGCCGGGAGTTGTCGAACGGGAGCACCGCGACGGCTCCGGCGAGCACGAGCAGCGGCACCGCCGCCCAGACCTTGCCGTCGACCAGCGCCTTGACGGCGGCGGTGGCCAGCATTGCCGCCACCAGGAGCGCGCCGACCAGGAGCAGGTAGCGCCGCCGCGGGTGCAGGTGCCAGCCCGCGCCGGAGTCGTTGAAGGTCAACGGGGTGGGTGCCTGGGTCACGGACCCCTTCCTACCCGTCCCGCCGACTGGTCACACGAGCGACCTACGCTCGTGAGATGCGCCCCTCTCTGCGAGCCCGGCTGCTGTCGGTGCTCGCCGTCGTCCCGCTCGTGCTCAGCCTCGCCACCGTCCCGGCCCCCGCGGCCCCCGCGGCCCCCCGGAGCGACACCCTCTTCCCGTCGCTGGGTCACTCCGGGTACGACGTCCGTCACTATGACGTCAGCCTCGACTACTCCCCGGCGACGAACCGCCTGGAGGCGCGCACCCGGATCCGGGCCGTCGCCGCCACCCGGATCCGGTCCTTTGCGCTCGACTTCGTCGGGATGCGGGTCCGCGCGGTGCGCGTCGGCGGCGATGCCGCCCGCTGGCATCGACGCGGCCAGCAGCTGGTCGTCGTCCCGCGCGCGCCGGTGCGGGGCCGCTTCACCGTCGTCGTCGAGTACGCCGGCGTGCCGCGGACCTACGTCGACGCCGACGGCTCGAAAGAGGGGTGGGTGCCCACGAAGGACGGCGCCATCGCCCTGGGCGAGCCCGTCGGCACGATGACCTGGATCCCCTCGAACAACACCCCCGGCGACAAGGCGCGCTACACCTTCCGGATCACCGTGCCGCGCGGCGTGCAGGCGGTCGCCAACGGCAGCCTCGCCCGCCGGGTGCGACACGGCGGGCGCACCACGTGGACCTGGCAGGCGCGCGACCCGATGGCGACGTACCTGGCGATGGTCGCGGTGGGGCGCTTCAAGGTCTACCGCTCGACGGCCCGCTCGATCACCGGCCGCAAGGTCCCGGTCTGGACCTTCGCCGACCCCCGCCACGACGTGCCGCTCGCGGTGAGGCGGGCGCTGCCGCGGGTGATGCGCTTCGAGGAGCGGCTGTTCGGGCCGTACCCGTTCACCTCCACCGGCATGGTCGTCGACGACGCCGACGTGGGCTACGCGCTGGAGACCCAGACCCGGCCCTTCTACCCCTTCGACGTGGACGCCGGGACGCTCGTGCACGAGATGGCCCACCAGTGGTACGGCAACTCGGTCGGCTTCCGCGACTGGCACGACATCTGGCTGGCCGAGGGCTTCGCGACGTACGCCGAGTGGCTGTGGGCCGAGGCGCAGGGCGGGGAGGGGCCGGCGGAGCGGTTCGACGCGCTGTACGCCAGGCCGGCCTCCGCGCCGCTGTGGCGCCCGGCGCCCACGGAGTTCACCGGCCCCGAGGACCTGTTCGGCGACCCCGTCTACCTGCGCGGCGCGATGACGCTGCAGGCGCTGCGCGAGCGGATCGGCGACGCGGACTTCTTCGCCTTCCTCAAGACCTGGGCCCGGACCCACCGCCACGGCACCGCGAGCACCGCCCAGCTGGTCGCCGTCGCCGAGCGGGTCTCCGGCGAGCAGCTCGACGCGCTGTTCGCCGACTGGCTCGAGCTCGACGGCAGGCCCGCGGGCTACTAGTCGAGGAGGCCGCGGCGACGGGCGATCGCGGCGGCCTCGGTGCGGCCGGCGGCGCCCAGCTTGCCGAGGATGTTCGAGACGTGCACCGAGACCGTCTTGGCGCTGATGAAGAGCAGCTTGGCGATCTCGCCGTTGCTCCGGCCGTCGGCCACGAGCGCGAGGATCTCGCGCTCCCGGGCTGTCAGGGCGTCCGGGACCGACTCCGTGCGCTGCGGCACGCCACCGAGCGCGCGCAGCTCGTCGAGCAGCGGCTGGGCGCCGAGCGCGTGGGCGGTCTGTCGCGCCAGGTCGCCGACCTCACGGGCGCCGGCCGGGTCGCCGGCCGCCCGCAGGATGCCGGCGAGGGCGACCTGGCAGGCGGTCCGCTCGTGGACGTGGCCGAAGGCGTCGAACAGCGCCACCGCCTCGCGCCAGGTCTCGACCAGCGTCTCCTGCGGCGGCGGGTCGACCCCCGCCAGCCAGTGCGCCCGCAGGGCCTCCGCCTCGAGCCGCTTGACCCAGGCGCGGCCCTCCGGGCCCCAGTGGCCCGAGGGGTCGGTGTAGCGGTCGAGGACCGTGCGGCCGTCCTCGGCGAGGCGGTCGACGCGGGCGGCGTACCGCTCGCGCTCGACGGCGCTGAGCCGCGGCAGCGCGGCGGCCACCCCGGCGACCGCCACCGCGGCCAGGCGGATCCGGGCGCTGAACCAGCCGCGCCAGATCCGGCTCAGCACCTCCACGACGTCGTCGTAGACCGCGAGCACGGCGGCCGGGTCGGCGCGCCGCGCGGCGGCCACCATCTCGAGCGCCGCGGCGTGGATCGCGACCGAGCCCTCCCGCGACCAGAGCGGGCGCAGCCTCGCGGCCTCGGCGGCGACGTCGGCGCCGCGCGCCTGCTGCACGTGGAGGCGCTCGGTGAGCAGCATCCCCTGCGGGATCGGGGGCGGGTGGGGGTCCAGCACCTCGGTGAGGCGGAGGACCTCGTCCCACTCGCCGCGGATGAGGTGCACCATCGCGAGCTGGTAGCGCGACTCGAAGGCGTACGGCGCCCAGGGCAGGCCGGCCTCCGCGGCCCGCTCGATCGCGGAGGCGAACCACGCCACGGAGTCGTCGAACTCGGCCCAGTCCTGGAAGGAGCGGCCGAGGAAGAACCGTCCGCGCAGCTCGGCGTGGACCGCGCCGGCCTCCTGGGCACGGACGACCGCCTCGTCCAGGGCCGCCCGGAGGCCCTCCTTGGGGCCGGCCTTCTTCAGCCCGCCGAGAGTGGTGATCGCGTCGGAGGCGAGCTCGTGGAGGTCCAGCCTCTCGGCCAGGCCCAGCGCGTCCATCCCCACCGCCTGCGCCTCGGCGTAGCGCCCGGAGGCGGCGAGGATCCGCGCGTGCGTGGCCAGGACCCGAGCGCGCAGCGGGCTCTCGCCCTCCGGGGCGAGCTCGACGGCCCGCGCCGAGAGCGCGGTCGGGTCCTGCTCGGACTCGGTGATGTAGAGCGCGTTGGCCTGGGCGCTGAGCATCCGGGCGCGACCGGCGGCGCCGGCGTCGGCGGGGAGGCGGTCGAGCTGCTCCTGGATGACGGCCACCGCCCGCTCCGGGTCACCGCTGGCGGTCAGGGCGTCGGCGGTCGCCACGACCAGCTTGGAGAGGTCCAGGTCAGCGTCGGCATGACGGGCGGGGTCGGCGAGCAGCTCGAGTGCCTGTTGGAAGTGGTAGGCCGCCTCGTCGGGGCCGCCGACGGTCGAGGCCTCGTTGCCGGCGCGGATGCTGGCGCTGAGCGCGGTGTCGAGGTCGTTGGCGAGGCGGGCGTGACGCGCCAGCTCCGCGGCGGTGCCGCGGGCGCGTCCCTCGCTGAGCGCCACGGCGTACTGCCGGTGCAGCCGCACCCGCTCGCCGGGCAGCAGGTCGTCGTAGACGGCCTCCCCGAGCAGCGCGTGGCGAAACGCGTAGCGGCCGTGCTCGGCCACCAGGACGTTCATCTCCACCGCCCCGCGCAGGCCCTCCTCCAGCGCCTCGGCGTCCAGCCCCGACGCGGCCTCGAGCATGTCGTGGGCGACCTTGCGACCGCTCGCGCTGGCCGCGCGGACGACCTGCCGCGCCGACTCGTCGAGCCGGTCCAGCCGGACCAGCAGGACGTCGGCGAGGTCGGCCGGCACCCAGCTGCCGGGCTGGGCCGCGGCACTGGTGAGCTCCTCCACGAAGAAGGCGTTGCCCTCGGCCCGGTCCACGATGTCGGCCAGCTCACGCTCGCTCAGCCCGGCCGGGACGAGCTGTCCCACCAGGGCACGTACGGCGTCGTCGGCCAGCGGGGCGAGCGCCATCCGGTCGACCCCGCGCAGGCGCGACCACTCCGCGACCTGGCGGCGCAGGGGGTGGCGGCGGTGCAGGTCGTCGGAGCGGTACGACGCCACGATCGCGACCGGCGCGTCGAAGGGCCGGGAGAACAGGAAGCCGAGCATGTCGCGGGTGGAGCGGTCTGCCCAGTGCATGTCCTCGATGACCAGGAGCAGCGGACACCGCTCCGCGGCCGCCTCGAGCAGCGCGTGGACGGCGCCGAACAGGTCGGCGCGGTCGAGCGAGGGCCCCTCACCGGCGACGGCCGCGGAGAGCACGCGGCGCCCGGGCTGGAGTCGCGCCAGGGCCGGATGGGCGGCCGCGACCGAGCCGACGACGTCGCCCAGGTCCGTGGCGAGCCGGCCGAGGACCTCCGAGAAGGGCAGGTAGGGCAGCGCGCTGTCGCCGAAGTCGAGGCAGTGCCCGGCGACCACCTGCCAGCCCTCGGCCAGGGCGAGGTCGCGCAGCTCGAGCAGCAGCCGGGTCTTGCCGACCCCCGCGTCGCCGGAGAGCAGCACGATCCCGCCGTCGGACGCACGGACGCCGAGCGACGAGGCGAGCTCCGTCAGCTCGGCGTCGCGGCCGACCAGGGTGGTGCTGGGGTGCGACATGGGCTCATTCTGGCCCACCTCAGGCGTCGGGCTGGGTCCTCTCCGCGGGGCGGCGTAGGAACGGGTGCCGGGTCCGGCGCGGACGGCGCCGCGCCATGCCGCGCCGGATCCGCTCGGCGCGGTAGTCGGTCTCGGCCTGGACGAAGATGGTGTAGTCCATGGTGTCTCTCCTCAGGGGTTCTGGCTCGTCGGTGAGACGAGACTCGCTCCCTGAGGTAGGCCCGCACATCGGGCAGGTGCCTTAGATCGGCTCGGCGGCTACCTCAGTCGCGGCTGCCTCATTCGAGGCGGCGGAGTCGGCGCGCAGGGTGAGCCACAGGCTGAGGCCCAGGTAGTAGACGAGGTAGGCCACCGACCCGGCCACGACGAGGGAGTGCGGGTCCGGCAGCTCGGCCACGATGACGGCGTACGCCGCGAACCACAGCACGGTGAGCACGAAGGTCAGCTGCCACAGCGCCTCGGTGCGGGAGGGGTAGACGTAGCGGATCGGGACGAACACCAGCACCGTGCAGATCAGCAGGATCGCCGCGGTCGCCTCCGTGCCCAGACCCGTGGCGACGACGTAGAACGCGACGATGTTCCAGTAGCTGGGGAAGCCCAGGAAGAAGTGCTCGCCGGCCACGACCGGCTTGGCGTCGGTGCGGCAGAACTGCACGCACGAGGCGAGCAGCGGCACCACCGCGCAGATCCCACCGAAGAGCCCCCCGGGCAGGTAGCCGTTGGCCCACAGCAGCGCCATCGGCGCCAGCACGTAGGTCATGTAGTCGACGATGTTGTCGAGCAGGGCGCCGTCGAAGCCGGGCACCAGCTCCTTGACCCGGAACCGCCTGGCGAGGATCCCGTCGCTGCCGTCCACCACCATCGCGGCGAGGAACAGCCACAGCACGGTCTCGACGTCGCCGCGGTAGGAGTAGTGGACCATCAACAGCGCCAGCACCGAGCCGCTCGCCGTGTAGGCGTGGACTGCGTAGGCGGCCAGCTTGGCGCCGGACATGAGCGGATCTCCTCAGGCGAAAGGGGTGAGCAGGCGGCCACCCAGCCAGACGCTGCTGACCAGCGGGACACCAGGACGATAGGCCAGATGCACGTGGCTGGGCGCATCGAGGACGACCAGATCCGCCCTCCGGCCGGGCGCCACGACGCCGACGTCGTCGCGGTCGAGGGCCGCGGCGCCGGTGGCCGTGGCGGCCCGGACCGCCTCCAGCGGGGTCATCCCCATCTCCCGCACCGCCAGCGCGACGCACAGCGGCAGCGAGCTGGTGAAGCTCGAGCCGGGGTTGCAGTCGGAGGCGAGCGCGACGCGCACGCCGGCGTCCAGCAGCCGACGGGCGTCGGGGTAGGGCTGGCGGGTGGAGAACTCCACGCCGGGCAGCAGCGTCGCGATCGTGCCCGAGTCGCGCAGCGCGGCGACGTCGTCGTCATCGAGGTAGGTGCAGTGGTCGACCGCGACGAGCCCGAGCTCCGCAGCCAGCCGGACGCCCGGCCCGTGGCCGAGCTGGTTGGCGTGCAGCCGGCCGCGCAGCCCGTGGCGCAGGCCCGCCTCGAGGACCGTGCGCGCCTGGTCGACGTCGAAGGCGCCGGCCTCGCAGAAGACGTCGACCCAGCGCGCGTACGGCGCCGCCGCCTCCAGCATCGGGCCGGTCACGAGCTCGACGTACGCCGCGGGGTCGCCCTCGGGCACGACGTGGGCGCCGAGGAACGTGGTCTCCTCGGTGAACTGCCTGGCGACCGCCAGGCTGCGGGCCTCGTCGCGGACGGTCAGGCCGTAGCCGGACTTGATCTCGACGGTCGTGGTGCCCTGGCGTCGCATCTCCTGCACCAGCCGCGCGACGTGGGCGGTGAGCTGCTCGTCGGTGGCGGCGCGGGTGGCCGCGACCGTCGTGCGGATGCCGCCGGCGGCGTACGGCTCGCCGGCCATGCGGGCTGCGAACTCCGCGGCCCGGTCGCCGGCGAACACCAGGTGGCTGTGGCTGTCGACGAAGCCCGGCAGGACCGCGCGGCCGCCGACGTCGACCCGCTCGTCGGCGTCCGGTGCGGCCGCCGCCGGGCCGACCCAGGCCAGCGTCGCCCCGTCGATGACGAGCGCGGCGCGCTCGAGGACCTCGGGGCCGTCCTCGGCGAACGTCGTGAGCTCGCCGATGCCGGTCAGCAGGGTGCTGCTCATGCCCAGATCCTCTCGATGGCGGTGACGAGATCGTGGCCGACCCGTGTGCCGTCGCCCTGCTCGTAGATCACCTGCCCGTCCGCCACGACGTGGGTGACGTCGGCGGCCGTCGCGGCGAAGACGGCGGTGTGGGCGTCCGCGCCGGAGCCGGCCGTGCGCGGGCTCGCCGTGTCCACGGTGACCAGGTCGGCGCGCTGCCCGACCGCGATCGCCCCCGCGTCGGCGAAGCCGAGGCTGGCGTGCCCGGTGACCGTCGCCGCGGCGAGCAGCTCGGCGGCGGCCCAGTGGCCGCGGGTCCGGGTCGCCAGGCGCTCGTCCAGCTCGACGGCGCGCATCTCCTCGAACAGGTCGACCACCGCGTGGCTGTCCGAGCCCAGGGTGAGCGGGCTGCCGGCGTCGCGCAGGTGGCGGCTCGGCCCGACCCCGTCGCCCAGGTCGCGCTCGGTGGTGGGGCACAGGCAGGCGTGGGTGCCGGTGCCGCCCAGGTGCGCCACGTCGTCCTCGGTCAGGTGGGTCGCGTGCACCGCGGTCGTGAGCGGGCCGAGGACCCCGTGGTCGGCGAGCAGCTGCGTGGGCGTGGCGCCGTACGCCGCGACGCAGTCGTCGTTCTCGGCCGTCTGCTCGGAGACGTGGACGTGCAGCGGGCGCCCCGCGCTCGCCTCGACCACCGTGCGCAGCTGGTCGTCGGGGACCGCGCGCACGGAGTGGATGGCGGCGCCGACGACGGTGGAGTCGTCGGGCCGCAGCCGCGCGACCCGGGCGGCCCAGCGCTCGGCGTCGCCGTCGGTGTAGCGGACCTGCGCCCCGCGCGGCGGCGCGCCGAACCCGCTGCTGAGGTAGCAGGTGTCGAGCAGCGCGATCCGGATCCCCGCCTCGCGCGCCGCCGCCACCAGTGCGTGGCCCATCTCGTTGGGGTCGTCGTAGGGCGTCCCGTCGGGTTGGTGGTGCAGGTAGTGGAACTCGCCCACGCTGGTGATCCCGGCCGCCGCCATCTCGCCGTACGTCGCCCTGGCCAGCGCGAAGCAGGAGTCCGGGTCCAGCCGCCCCGCCAGCGCGTACATCTCCTCGCGCCACGTCCAGAACGTCCCCCGCCCCCGTTGCGTCCTGCCCCTCAGCGCGCGGTGGAACGCGTGGCTGTGGCAGTTCGCGAGGCCGGGGAGGGTGAGGCCGGGGAGGCGGTGAGTTTCACCGGGTGCCCGGTGAAACTCACGCTTCTGGGCTGCAGTTGCATGACGCAAGCGCGAGTTTCCTGCCCCCGGCGTGACACCAGTGAACCGGCCCGCCTCGATCGTCACCAGCACGTCGTCGACCACGGCGCCGTCGACCCACGCCCGCTCGAGCAGGTACGACGCCGGGCCGGTCACCGCGCGAGCCGCTCGAGGGTGTCGGCCAGCGCGGAGACGCCGACCAGGCAGTCCGACATCTGCGCCGACTCCGCGGGCGAGTGCGAGACGCCGGTCGGGTTGCGCACGAACAGCATCGCGCTGGGGATGCCGGCGGCCGACAGGATGCCGGCGTCGTGGCCGGCCTGAGTGGGGATCACCGGCCAGTCGCCGCCCTCGTGGTCGGTGGCCACCCGCCCGGCGAGGTCGGCGTCGAACGCCACGGACCCGGACACCGACTCCGTCGTCACCGTCAGCGCCGTCCCGTCGCGACCTGCCCGGTCCGCCCCCTGCTGGGACACCGCCGCCACCAACGCCGAGAGCGCCTCCTCGCTCGGCCCGCGCGCGTCCAGCCACGCGGTGACCCGCGACGGCACCGCGCTCGTGCCGTTGGGAGCGACCTCCACCCTCCCGAAGGTCGCCCGCGCGCCGGCCAGCCGCGCCTGCTTGTTCGCCGCCAGCGCGGTCATCGCGTAGGTCAGCATCGGGTCGGCGCGGTCCTCCATGCCGGTCGTTCCGGCGTGGTTGGCCTCGCCGGTGAAGTCGAAGCGGTAGCGCCCGTGCGGCCAGATCCCACTGGCCACCCCCACCGCAGCGCCGCGCTTGACCAGGTCCCGGCCCTGCTCCACGTGCAGCTCCACGAACGTCGCCACCTCGGCCAACGACAGCGCCGAGCCGTCCAGCCCCACGGCCTCCAGCGCGTCGGGCAGCGGCACGCCGGAGCGGTCGCGCAGCTCGCGCGCCTCCGCCCACGACAGCGCACCGGTGGCCAGCCGCGAGCCGAGGCAGGCCAGCCCGAAGCGCGAGCCCTCCTCCTCGGCGAACACCGACACCCCGATCCGCCGCCCCGGCACGAACCCGCGCGAGCCCAGCACGTCGATCGCGGCCAGCGCCGAGACGACGCCGAGCGGGCCGTCGTACGCGCCGCCGTCGAGGACGGAGTCGAGGTGCGACCCCGTGAGCACCGCCGGCCCCCCGGCCGGGCCCCACCACGCGATCACGTTGCCCACGCCGTCGGCCTCGACCCTCAGCCCGCGCGCGGACGCCTGCTCGGCGAACCACGCCCGGAGCTCGGTCTCGGCCGCGAGGTAGGGCTGGCGGAAGTACCCCCCACTCGCGGCCGACCGGCCCACCGGCGCCAGGTCGGCCCACATCCGCTCGAAGTCGTCAGTCATCGCGCTCCCTCTCATGGCCATACTGGCCCCTGTGGAGTTCCAGGACGTCGTACGGCGCCGCCGCATGGTCCGCCGGTACGCCGACCGGCCGGTCGACGCGGCGATCGTCGACCGCGCGCTGGAGAATGCCACGCACGCACCCAGCGCCGGGTTCAGCCAGGGCTGGGCCTTCCTGCGGCTGGACACCCCCGAGGACGTACGCCGGTTCTGGGCCGCCTCCAGCGACGACATCGAGCACCCCAGCGCCTGGCTGGCCGGGCTGATGACGGCGCCAGTGGTGATCGTGCCCTGCTCGAGCAAGGCCGCCTACCTGGAGCGCTACGCCCAGCCCGACAAGGGCTGGACGGACCGCGCCGAGCCCCGTTGGTCGATGCCGTACTGGCACATGGACGCCGCGATGGCCTCCCTGCTCATCCTGCAGACCGCGACCGACGCCGGCCTCGGCGCCTGCTTCTTCGGCACCGTCAGGGGCCGTGAGCAGCAGCTCCGCGAGGCCTTCGACATCCCGGAGGACTACGACCCGGTCGGCGTCATCACCATCGGCCACCGCCAGCCCGACACCGGCAGCGCCGGCTCGCCCGCGCGGCGCCCGCGCACGCCGTGGACCGAGGTGGTCCATCGCGGTCGCTGGGGGCACTGAGCCAGCGTTCCGCCCCTGGGCCGGCGCCCACAAGCCCCGGCCCGGTGCGGTCGTCTCGCATCCGAGACCCGACGGCAGCGAGTAGCCTCCCGGCCATGTCCTTGAGGGAGGGTGAGCCCGAGCCGTCGCGGGCCGTCGGCAAGCTGCAGGCCCTGGTGCGGATCCCCACCGTGAGCGACCGCGACCCCGACCGGGTCGACACCGCGGCGTTCGACGCCTTCCTCTCCGAGCTCGCCCGTCAGTTCCCGGTGCTGCACGAGCGGCTCGAGCTGACCCGCGTCGACTCCCACGGCCTGCTCTTCCACTGGCCGGGTACGAGCGCCGCGCGGCCCGTGGTGCTCATGGCCCACCTCGACGTGGTCCCGGTCGAGGGCACCTGGCAGCATCCGGCGTTCGGCGGCGACGTCGTCGACGGCAGCATCTGGGGCCGCGGCACCCTCGACGACAAGGGCTCCCTGGTCGCGATCTGCGAGGCCGTCGAGACCCTGCTCGAGCGCGACTTCGTCCCCGCCCAGGACCTCTGGCTCTCCTTCGGCTGCAACGAGGAGGTGTCCGGCACGTCGGCGGTCCTGGCGGTCGAGGAGCTCACGCGCCGCGGCGTACGGCCGTGGTTCGTGCTCGACGAGGGCGGCGCCGTCGCCAGCGAGGCGTTCCCCGGCGTACATGCGCCCATCGGCGTCATCGGCCTGACCGAGAAGGGCGTCACCTCCCTCGAGCTGCGGGTCGAGGGCCGCGGCGGCCACGCCAGCACCCCGACCCGGATGGGCCCGACCGCGCGGATCGCCCGCGCGATCGTGCGGCTCGACCGCGCCCCCATGGCACCGCGGACGCCGTCGCCCACGATCGAGCTGTTCCGCCGCATGGCGCCGCACGGCCCGCTGCCGCTGCGCCCGGTCTTCGCCAACGCCGCCCGCCTCAAGCCGCTCCTGACCCGCGCCCTGCTCGCCGCCGGCCCCGAGACGAGCGCCATGACCCGCACGACGTTCGCGGTCACCACCCTGTCGGGCTCCCCCGCCCTCAACGTCATCGCCGCCACGGCGCGCGCCGGGGTCAACATCCGGATCATGGTCGGCGACACCGTCGCCGACGTGCTCGCGCACGTGCGCGCCGCCGTGGCCGACGACGAGGTCCAGATCGACGTCGTCGAGCGCAACGAGCCGAGCCCGGTCTCCCCCATGGACGGCGCGTTCGAGCTGCTGGAGGCGACGATCACCGAGGTGTTCCCCGACGCCGTGCCGGCTCCCTACGTGATGATGGCCGCCACCGACTCGCGCTTCTTCACCGGGATCTGCGAGCGGGTCTACCGCTTCGCGCCGTTCCGCATGACCAAGGCCCAGCGCCAGTCCATCCACTCCTACGACGAGCACCTGGGCGTCGACGCGTTCGTCGACGGCGTCCGCTGGTACCAGCGGCTGATCGAGAGGATCCCCGGATGAGCAAGGTCAAGGGCCTGGGGCTGATCGTCGGGTTCCTGGTCGCGGTCGAGGTCGCGAGCGGCGTGCTCCAGGGCTACTACACGCCGATCTTCCCGCAGATCGCCGACCACCTCAGCATCAGCGAGGGCGACGTCAACTGGTTCGAGGCGGCCCAGCTGATCGTCAGCGCGCTGTGCGTGCCGCTGCTCTCGCGCCTCGGCGACCTGATCGGCCACCAGCGGGTGCTGCTGCTCTCGACCGCGGTGACGGCGGTGGGCTCGTGGGCGCTGGCGTTCGCGCCGTCGTTCGAGACCTTCCTGATCGGCTGGGCGCTGCAGGGCGCGTACGTCGTCTGGCTGCCGCTCGAGGTCTCGATCATCCACCGCCGCACCCGCGACTCCGGGCGACAGGAGCTGCTCACCCGGCGCGGGGCCGCCGTGCTGGTGGGCGCCCTGGAGCTCTCCGTGATCGTCGGCGCGCTCAGCAGCGGGATCCTCGTGGAGTCCCTGGACATGAACCTGATCCTCGCGGTCCCGGCCATGGTGGTCACCGCGGTGTTCTTCGTGATCTGGGTCGGCGTCGAGCACACCCCGGGAGAGGCCACGGGCGGCATCGACTGGACCGGCCTGGGCCTGATCACGCTGGCGCTGGCGCTGGTCATGGGTGGCTTCGTCGTGCTGCGGCTCGAGGGCGTCGGGAGCCCGGTCGCGTGGCTGCTCGTGCTCGCCGGGCTGGCGGCGCTGGTGCCGTTCTGGCGCTACGAGTCGGGCCAGGCCGAGCCGATCGTCGACGTACGGCTGCTCGCCACCGCGCGCCAGTGGCCGATCCAGGCGACGGCGTTCCTGTTCGGCATCCCCGTCCTGGGCGGGCAGATCCCGCTGTCGACCTTCGCCCAGGCCGACCCGGCCGAGCGCGGCTACGGCCTCGGCGCGGACTCGGCGTTCGTCTCGACGCTCATCGGCGTCTACGTCGTCACGCTGGCGATCGGGGCGTTCACCCTGCCGCTCACCTCGCGCTGGCTGGGCGTACGGCGTGCCCTGATGGTGTCGTGCCTGCTGGTGGCGCTGGGCTACGCGCTGTGGATCCCGTTCCACGACAGCACCGGGCAGGCGCTGCTCAACATGGCGATCGCCGGTCTGGGCTCGGGCGCCCTGGTGGCCGCCCTGCCGGCCGCCGCCGCAGCCGCCGCCCCGCCGGACCGCACCGGCTTCGCCACCGGCATGACCAACGCGACCAAGACCGTCGGCGGGGCCATCGCGTCCTCGATCTTCGCGATCGCCCTGGCCAGCAAGGGCATCGAGGGCGTGACCGAGGCGGAGGCGCCGCTCTCGGGCTACCTCACGGTCTGGGCGGTGTGCTCCGTCGCCGCCCTGCTCGCTGCCCTCTCGCTCCTGGCGGCCCCGAGGCACGCGTTCTCCGACCGGGCCGACCCAACCGACGGGCTCACGCCGGGAGGGCCCGCGCCAACAGCGCCTGCAGCTCGGTGAAGTGCCGCTCGGCGGCGGCCTCGTCGTACGCCGAGGTGTCGGCCATCGTGTAGCCGTGCGGCGCCGGGTAGACCTCGTTGGCCGCGATCAGGCCGTGCTCGAGCAGGGCCCTGCCCAGCGCGTCGACCGCCTCCGGAGGCATCGAGGCGTCCTCGTGGGCGTGACCGAAGACGAACTCGGCGCGCGCCGCGGACAGCCCGAGGTGTGGGCTGTCGGGCTCGTCGGTCACGAGGCCGGCCCCGTGGAAGCCGGCGCAGGCCGTGACCAGCGCCGGGTGCGAGGTCGCGGCGCGCACGGCGAGCCGTGCGCCCATGCAGTAGCCGGTGACCCCGATCGGGCCCTCCGTGACGCCCGGGAGGTCGCGCAGCGCCTGCACGTAGGCGGCGATGTCCGGCACCGCCAGGTCGGGCGTGAGGCGGTGGACCCGGGGCATCGCCTCGGCGAAGAACTCCTCACGCCCGCCCGGCGCCCGCAGGTCGACGCGCGGCGCCAGCTCGGCCACCGAGCCCTCGCGGTAGAAGACGTTCGGCGCGAGCACGACGTAGCCCCAGCCGGCGATCCGGTCGCACATCTCCTGGATCTGCGGCCTCAGCCCGATCGCGTCCATGAAGAGCAGCACGCCGGGGCCGGAGCCGGACGCGGGGCGCGCGAGGTAGGCCTCGGCGGTGCCGTCGGCCGCGGGCAGGTCGAGAAGGTCCATGTCGTCCACGCTAGGGGCGACCGACCCCCTCCTATCCTGGGGGTCGGGGTGATGAGATGCCGGAGCCGACCGACGAGCCCGAACCGGACCAGCGCAAGCGCGACCGCGCCGCCGCCCGCGCGCGCATGGAGCACCAGCACACCTGGGTCGACCAGCAGATCCGCGTCGCCATGGAGAAGGGCGCCTTCGACGACCTGCCGGGCGCCGGTAAGCCGATCCGGGACCTGGGCGCCCACCACGACCCCGACTGGTGGCTCAAGAAGCTCGTCGAGCGCGAGCGCATCGCGGTCCTGCCCCCCTCCCTGCAGCTGCGCAAGGACGACGCCGAGCTGGACGCCCTGCTCGACGGGCTCTTCACCGAGTCCGAGGTACGGCGTGAGGTCGAGGACTTCAACGCCCGCGTCCTGCGGGCCCGCTACTCGCCCCAGGACGGCCAGCCGCCGCTGGTCACCATGCCGCGCGACGTGGACGAGACGGTCACCGCCTGGCACCGGCGCCGCGCCGACCGCCGTACGGCCCGGGCGGCGGAGGTGGCGGCGGAGGCAGCGGCAGCGCCGGACTCCCCGGCCCCCCGCCGTCGCTGGTGGCGGCGCCGCCGTACCTGACGTCCCACCGGGGGCATGAAACTCACGGTGGCGGTGTGAAGCTTCGTGCGGGAAGCGTGAGTTTCACCGGGCACCCGGTGAAACTCACCGCCCGCCACCGCGCGAGAGATCCGTCATACCGACGACGCCGGGCCGCTGATACTTTCCGGGCCATGACCGCGTCACGCAGCGCCAAGGACTTCTTCCGCCCGCTCGCCGTGGGGGCGCCGACCCCGCTGACCGAGATCCCGGCCCGGCCCAGCCGGGCCATCCACTTCTTCGACCCGAGCAACGCCAAGATGGCCGCGAAGATCCCGGCCATGGTCGGGACCGTCGACGTGCTGCTGGGCAACCTCGAGGACGCGGTCAAGGCCGACAACAAGGTCGCCGCCCGCGAGGGCCTGGTCGAGATCGCGACGAGCACGGACTTCGGACCCACCCAGCTGTGGACCCGCATCAACAGCCTCGACAGCCCGTGGGCGCTCGACGACCTGACCACGCTGGTGCCCGCGATCGGCGACAAGCTCGACGTGATCATGGTGCCCAAGGTGCAGGGCGCCGAGGACATCCACTACGTCGACCGGCTGCTCGCGCAGCTCGAGGCGAAGGCCGGCCTGGACCGCCCGATCCTGATCCACGCGATCCTCGAGACCGCCCGCGGCGTGGCGAACGTCGAGGAGATCTGCGGCGCGAGCCCCCGCATGCAGGGCCTGAGCCTCGGCCCGGCCGACCTCGCCGCCGACCGCCGGATGAAGACCACCCGCGTGGGCGGCGGCCACCCCGGCTACCTGGTCCGCGAGGACCCGCCCCGCATCGACGGCGTCGCCAACCTCGAGGCCAGCCGGGCGACGTACCAGCAGGACCTGTGGCACTACACGATCGCGCGCATGGTCGACGCCTGCGCCATGCACGGCATCTACCCCTACTACGGGCCGTTCGGGGACATCGCGGACGTGGTGGCGTGCGAGGACCAGTTCCGCAACGCGTTCCTGCTGGGCTGCGTCGGCACCTGGAGCCTGCACCCGAAGCAGATCGCCATCGCGAACCGGGTCTTCAGCCCCAGCGTCGAGGACGTCGCGCATGCGCGGCGGGTGGTGGCCGCCATGGGCGACGGCACCGGCGCGGTGATGCTCGACGGCAAGATGGAGGACGACGCCTCCCTCAAGCAGTGCCTGGTGATGGTGCGCCTCGCCGAGCAGCTCGCGGAGGTCGACCCCGAGCTCAAGGCGCAGTACGACGCGATCCCCACCCCGGAGGCCTGACATGGACACCGCCACCTTTCGGCCCCGCCGCTCGGTCCTCTACATGCCGGGCTCCAACGCCAAGGCGCTGGAGAAGGCCAAGACCCTGCCCGTCGACGGCCTGATCCTCGACCTCGAGGACTCGGTCGCCCCCGACGCCAAGCCCGACGCCCGTGAGGCGGCCTGCGCGGCCGCAGCCAGCGGCGCCTACGGCCGCCGCGAGGTGACGATCCGGGTCAACGCCGCCGACACCGAGTGGCACGCCGACGACCTGGCGGCCGCGTGCGCCGCGGGCCCGGACGCGATCGTCGTACCCAAGGTCGACAGCGCCGACGCCGTCCGGAGGCTGGTCGACGCCATGGAGAGGCACGGCGCGCCCGAGCGGACCACGCTGTGGGCGATGGTCGAGACCCCGGTCGCGATGCTGCACGCCGAGGAGATCGCGGGCGCCTCCGAGCGACTCACCGTCCTGGTCATGGGCACCAACGACCTGGCCAAGGAGCTGTACGCCGAGCACGTGCCGGGCCGGCACCCGCTGCTCACCGGCCTGTCGCTGGCGCTGCTCGCGGCGCGAGCGACCGGCAAGGCGATCCTCGACGGGGTCTACAACGACGTGAAGGACACCGAGGGATTCCTGGCCGAGTGCCAGCAGGGACGCGAGATGGGCTTCGACGGCAAGACCCTCATCCACCCCGGGCAGGTAGCGGGCGCCAACGCCGCGTTCGCCCCCTCGGACCAGGCGGTCGAGGACGCGCGCGGCGTGCTCCAGGCCTGGGAGGACGGCCGCGGCTCGGGCGTGGTCACCTACCGCGGGCGCATGGTCGAGAGCCTGCACGTGGAGTCCGCGCGCCGCACGCTCGCGATCCACGAGACCATCCAGGCGTTACATCCAGAGGAGTAAAATTTGTCCGGATAACGATGATCTGGATCACTACCTTACGCAGAGCGGACAAAAAGTCCTCGCGTAGGTGTTTCAAGGGGGTCACCGCCGGGCAACTCTTGGGTGACACTTCTTGAAAGGGTGGTTATCTCCATGGTTGTACTCGGTCTGATCCTCCTCATCATCGGCCTCGTCGCGAGCATCCCGGTGCTCACGACGATCGGCGCGATCCTGCTCGTCGTCGGGCTGATCCTGAACCTGGTCCCGATCGGCGGTTCGCGTCGTCGGGTCTTCTGACCCAGCTCCACCCTGCGAGGACCCCCGGCCTGCTGGCCGGGGGTCCTTTGCGTCTCTGGGGGCAGGTCGCGGCTTCCTCAGTCGGTGTCGCGGCGCAGCTTCTCGTCCAGCCACAGCTTGACGCTGCCCGCGACGCCTGCGAGGTCGTGGACGAGCTTGCCCAGGGAGTCCTGGGTCTGCTGGAAGGCCTCGGCGTAGCTCGCCGCGGCCGCCCTGGCGGCGTCGCTGACCTTGGCCTGGTCGTCGGTGCTGCGGCGCGGGTAGTCGCCCGCGAGGAAGCGGGTGTACTCGCCGGAGTCCACCCAGCGCCGGAGCTCGGCGGCGCGGACGACGGCGAAGGGGTGGGTCCGGTTCTCGACGAGCAGCAGCTTGAGCACCGAGTCGCGCAGGTCGACGGCGTCGAGGTACTCCTGGCCCTGCGCGAAGAACGAGGTGGTGTCCAGCTGGTCGAGGTGACCGCCGCTGGCCAGCTGCATGTGCACCCGGAACGCCGTCGCCGGGTCCTGCGTGGCAAGCAGGCCGGCGCGGTCGGCCGAGAGCTCGGCCTTGCGCGACCACTCGTAGAGCGCGGCCACGATCGCGCGCACGCCGAGCGCGCCCAGCGGGAGGCTGTTGAGCACCCCGGTCAGCTGCAGCAGCCGCTGGAGGAGGGTCTGGTAGACCGCGTGGCCGCTGACCGCGTGACCGACCTCGTGGGCGATGACGAAGCGCAGCTCGTCCTCGTCGAGCAGGTCGACCAGCCCGGAGTTGAGCACGATGAACGGCTTGTTCATGCCGACGGTCATCGCGTTGGGGATCGGGTTGGCGGCGACGTACAGCTCGGGGACCTCCTGGACGTCGAGGACCCGGGCCACGTCCAGCAGCAGGTGGTGCAGCGTCGGGAACTGCCGCTCGTCGACGCGCACCGACGACCCGAGGAACACCAGCCGGAACGCCCGCTCGTTGAACATCCCGGACACCGCCTTGAGCACGGTGTCGAACCCCTTGAGCCGCCGCAGCGCGACCAGTGCCCCCTGGTCCGCGGGGTGCTCCCACGCCCGGGAGCTGATGTCGGTCAGAGTCGCCCGCGACCGGGCCGGCTGAGAGGTCACGGCGTCACTCTGTCACGGGCGGCCGGTCGCTGCGGTGGCTTGTAACTCACCGTTCGTGCTTCTACCGCACCCTTGCAAGGGTGCGGTAGAGGTCGTCACGGTGAGTTACAAGCCGCGCCCCGACGCCCGCCGCGGCTCCGCCATGGGAACGCGGACGCCCCGGTCGGCGGCGACGTCGACGGCGCGGTCGTAGCCGGCGTCGACGTGGCGGATGACGCCCATGGCGGGGTCGTTGGTGAGGACCCGCTCGATCTTGGCGGCGGCGAGGTCGGTGCCGTCGGCGACGCAGACCTGACCGGCGTGCAGGGAGCGGCCCATGCCCACGCCACCGCCGTGGTGGAAGGACACCCAGCTGGCCCCCGACGCGGTGTTGACCAGCGCGTTGAGGACGGCCCAGTCCGCGATGGCGTCCGAGCCGTCGAGCATCGCCTCGGTCTCCCGGTACGGCGAGGCGACCGAGCCGCAGTCGAGGTGGTCGCGCCCGATGACCACCGGGGCGGAGAGCTCGCCCGACGCGACCATCTCGTTGAAGCGCAGCCCCGCCAGGTGCCGCTCGCCGTAGCCCAGCCAGCAGATCCGCGCGGGCAGCCCCTGGAACGCGACCCGCTCGCCGGCCATCGTGATCCAGCGCCGCAGCCGCTCGTTGGTGGGGAACAGCTCCAGGACGGCGCGGTCGGTGGCCGCGATGTCGGCGGGGTCGCCCGACAGCGCCGCCCAGCGGAACGGCCCCTTGCCCTCGCAGAACAGCGGCCGGATGTAGGCCGGCACGAACCCGGGGAAGTCAAAGGCCCGCTCACAGCCGCCCTTGCGGGCCTCGTCGCGGATCGAGTTGCCGTAGTCGAACACCTCGGCACCCCGGTCCTGGAAGCCGACCATCGCGCGCACGTGCGCCGCCATCGACTCGCGCGCACGCGCCGTGAAGCCGGCGGGGTCCGCCGCCCGCTCGGCTGCCCAGTCGCCGACCGACGTACCGACGGGGAGGTAGTACAGCGGGTCGTGGGCGGAGGTCTGGTCGGTCACGATGTCGACCGGTACGTCGGCCGCGAGCATCCGGGGCAGGATCTCGGCCGCGTTGCCGAGCAGCCCGATCGACAGGGCCCGGCGCTCGTCGCGCGCCGCGACCGCGAGCTCGACTGCCTCCTCGATGGACGAGGCCCGGACGTCGAGGTAGCGGTGCTCGATGCGGCGCGCGATGCGCTCGGGGTCGCACTCCACGCAGATGACCACGCCGTCGTTCATCGTCACCGCGAGCGGCTGCGCACCGCCCATGCCGCCGAGCCCGGCGGTCACGGTGATCGTCCCGGCCAGCGTGCCCCCGAACCGCTTGTCGGCGACGGCGGCGAACGTCTCGAACGTGCCCTGGAGGATGCCCTGCGTGCCGATGTAGATCCACGACCCCGCCGTCATCTGGCCGTACATCGTGAGACCGAGGTCCTCCAGCCGGCGGAACTCCTCCCAGCTGGCCCAGTCCCCCACCAGGTTTGAGTTGGCGATCAGCACGCGCGGTGCCCACGGATGCGTGCGCATCACCCCGACCGGCTTGCCCGACTGCACGAGCATCGTCTCGTCGTCCTCGAGCGTGGTCAGCGTGCGCACCAGGGCGTCGTAGGCCTCCCACGACCGCGCGGCCCGGCCGGTGCCGCCGTAGACCACGAGGTCCTCGGGCCGCTCGGCGTTGTCGGGGTCGAGGTTGTTCATCAGCATCCGCAGCGGCGCCTCGGTCTGCCACGACCGCGCGGTCAGCTCGGTGCCGCGGGCGGCCCGGACGGGCAGGCGGGGGTTGTCGCTCATGCGAGCTCTCCGATCACGTCATGTACGGCGCTCAGGACCGCGCCGGAGCCGACCAGCGCCACGGCGGCCTCGATCTCGGGTGACAGGTGCCGGTCCGGACCCGGCCCCTCGACCCCGTGCGCCCGCAGCAGCCGTACGACGGCAGCGGTGGCGGGCGCCGGCGTCAGCGGGGCGCGCAGGTCGAGCGCCCGGGCCGCGGTCATGACCTCGATGGCGACCACGCGGGTCAGCCCGTCGACGGCGCGGCGCAGCTTGCGCGCCGCCGCCCACCCCATCGAGACGTGGTCCTCCTGCATGGCGCTGGAGGGGATCGAGTCGACCGAGGCCGGCACCGCCAGCCGCTTCAGCTCCGAGACGACGGCGGCCTGGGTGTACTGCGCGATCATCAGCCCGCTGTCGACGCCCGGGTCGTGCGCGAGGAACGGCGGCAGCCCGTGGCTGCGCGCCCGGTCGAGGAACCGGTCCGTGCGGCGCTCGCTCATGCCCGCCACGTCGGCCGCCACGATCGCGAGGAAGTCCAGCACGTAGCCGACCGGCGCGCCGTGGAAGTTGCCGTTGGACTCCACGCGCCCCTCCTCGCCGGGCACCGCGAGGACGACCGGGTTGTCCACGGCGCTGGCCAGCTCACGCCCGGCGACCACCGCGGCGTGCTCGACGGTGTCCCGCGCGGCGCCGTGGACCTGAGGGGCACAGCGCAGCGAGTAGGCGTCCTGGACCTGGTGGCAGTCCGGCCCTCGGTGCGAGGCGACGATGCCGGAGCCGCCGAGCAGCCGCAGGAGGTTCGCGGCGGAGCGCGCCTGGCCCGGGTGCGGCCTGATCGCCTGGAGCTCCGGGGCGAAGACCCGGTCGGTCGCGAGCTGGGCCTCGACCGACATGGCGGCCGCGATGTCCGCCGTACGCAGCAGCAGGCGCAGGTCCGACACGGCGAGCGCCAGCATCCCCAGCATCCCGTCGGTGCCGTTGATCAGCGCGAGACCCTCCTTGGCCGCCAGCTCGACCGGCGCCAGCCCGGCCGCCGCCAGGGCCTGCGCCGCGGGCATCGGTACGCCGGAGGCGTCACGCACCGTGCCCTCGCCGATCAGCGCCAGCGCGCAGTGCGACAGCGGGGCCAGGTCGCCGGAGCAGCCGAGCGAGCCGTACTCGTGCACGACCGGTGCGATGCCGTGGTTGAGCAGGTTTGACAGGAGCCGGGCGGTCTGGACCCGGACGCCCGTGTGGCCGGTCGCCAGGGTGGACAGGCGCAGCAGCATCAGGGCCCGCACGACCTCGCGCTCGACCTCCGGGCCCGACCCGGCCGCGTGGGAGCGGACCAACGAGCGCTGCAGCGGCGCGCGCAGGTCGCTCGGGATGTGTCGGGTGGCCAGCGCGCCGAAGCCGGTGGAGATGCCGTAGGCGGGGGTGGGCGCCGAGGCGAGGCGCTCGACCACCTCGCGCGCACGAGCCAGCGCCGACAGGGCCGCGTCGCCGAGCACCACCGGGGCGCCGTGCCGGGCGACGGCCACGACGTCCTCGATGCTGAGGGGACCGACCTCGACCACGACCGGGGAGCTGCTCATGCCGCCATCCAACGCCCGGCGCCGGCGCCGCGACAGCCCCGGGCGAGGTGCGAGCGTCTCGGATCCGAGACGAGACCCACGTGGGTGTACGCATGTTCACTCAACGGCGTGGGTAACTCCACCTCGTTACGCTCGTTGACCCCTGAACCGTTGTCGGGCACGGGGCCCCCCTCCCCCTCAGGAGTTCCCATGAAGCGATCCCTCCGCATTCCCTCCGCCGTGGTGGCGCTCGGCCTCGCGGCCGCCCTGACCGCCGCCGGCCCGACCACCTCGGCCGCACCGGCGCCCGCCGCGGCCGCCAAGCCGGTGCCGACCGACTTCGCCCTCTTCGCCTCCGGCTTCGGCAGCCGGGCCAGCGGCGGGCAGGTGCCGGTGGGCTCCGGCGACGCCACCGCGTACTCGGTCATCGGCTGCACCAACCGGGCCGGCGTCGCCCGTGGCAACTTCGTGGAGGACACCGCCCTGCCCGGCCTCGGCACGCTCAGCGGGATCCGCACCCGACTCTGGACGGCCAAGAAGGGCCGCGTCGTCTCGTCGTACGCCACCCAGCGGGTCGCCGAAGTGGTCATCGCGCAGGGCGGGCTCGGCTCGCTCACCCTGGAGGGCGTGCGCTCGCAGGCGCGGGCCTTCCATGACGGCCGCCGCTATCGCACCGAGACCCGGTCCAGCGTGGCGAGGATCGTCTTCACGCCGGCCGCCGGGGACCCGCAGGTCCTGGACCTGCCCGCGCCCGGCGACCCGGTCGTCATCCCCGGCCTGGCGACGATCCGGATCGGGAGCGGCGTCACCAAGAGGCTCGCCAACGGCGTCCAGGCCACCACCGACGGCATCGACATCTCGGTGCTGCCCACCGCCACCCGCACGACGATCGCCCACGCCAGGGCCAAGATCCAAGGGGGCGCCAACTTCGGCACCTTCCGCGGCTTCTCCGCCGGCATCCGCGCCACTGGCCTCGACGAAGCCGTCAAGGTCGGGCGCACGCCGCTGGCGATCCTGCCCTGCCCCGGCACGAAGGGGAAGCAGCTGGGCAACTCCACCGCCCGGGTCGGCATCCCCGACGTGCTCAGCGCGCGGACCCTCAGCACCCGGCAGATGGGCCGCCAGACCCAGCGACGCGCGACCGCCTACGAGCAGGGCACGGTCGGGCGCGTGGTCGCGGCTGACGGCGCGGTGATCCTCAACGGCGTGGTGGGCCGCGCCAACGTGACCCGGGTCGGCGACCGGCTGATCCGCAACGCCAAGGGCAGCCGCATCGGCAACCTGGTGGTCAACGGCGAGGCTCAGGAGTTCCCCGAGTCCGGCGTCATCGAGATCCCGGGCGTGCTCAAGATCCAGCGGGGCGTCGTGCGCCGGATCAAGAACGGCCTCGCGGTCGTCGGCGCCCGCCTGACGCTGCTCGACGGCTCCGGCGCGGTCATCGACCTGGGCGTCGCCGAGCTCCAGATCCGCCGCTGACCCCGAGTCTGCCCGACCCGGCGCGCCAGGTCGGGCAGACTCCTGGCATGCCCCAGGTGCCCGCAGCCACGCGCACGCTGCGGGTCCTGCGCTACCTCGCCAGCCAGCCCGACCCGGTCCCTCTGGAGCACATCAGCCGGGCCTGCGGCCTCCCGCGCAGCACGGCGTACCACCTGCTGGCGGCGATGGTGGCCGAGGGCTTCGTGGTCCATCTCCCCGAGGAGCGGCGCTACGGCCTGGGCCTCGCCGCCTTCGAGGTCGGCAGCGGCTACTCCCGCCAGGCCCCGCTCCAGCGCCTCGCCCGGCACCCGCTGGCCGCGCTCGTCGACCGGACGGGTGAGTCCGCCCACCTGGCGGTCCTGCACGGCCGCGACGTGCTCTACGTGCTCGAGGAGCGCGCCCCTGCCCGGCCCTCGCTCGTGAGCGACATCGGCGTCCGGCTGCCCGCACACCTCACCGCCAGCGGCCGGGCCATGCTGGCCGCGCTGCCGCCCGCCCAGGTCCGTGCCCTGTATCCGGGGGCTGCCGACTTCGTCGACCGCACCGGCCGCGGTCCGCGCACGCCCGCGGCGCTGCGCTCGCTGCTGAGCGAGGTACGCCGGGCCGGGCACGCGACCGAGGACGGCGAGGTGACGCTGGGCCTGTCCAGCGTGGCGGCCGCCGTCCTGGACCACAACGCTCACCCGGTGGCCGCCGTCGCCCTGACCTACCCCGGAGCACGGGCGGGGCTCAGCGAGGAGGTTCGGTCGGTCGCGGTGTCGCTGACCCGCCGGATCGGCGGGCGTGACGTCGCGCCGACTCGCCCGTTGGTCCCTCGACAGGAGCCGCCCCGTGGGTGATCCTGTGGCCACCCGACCCAGGAGAGCTGATGCGCCGCACCGATCCCCGATCTCGCCGTCAGCTCATCTGCGCGGCCGTGGCCTCCGGGGCGCTGCTGGTCGGGGCACTGCAGTCGATGCCGTCGTTCGGGCACCGGGAAGGCACGCTGCGCGCGGAGTACGACGCCCAGCGCGCGAGCGCCCTGCGAGCCGCGCTGGAGTCGCTGCCGCACGTGGACCCGCCGGGCACCCCGCCGCACTCGCACGACGACCCGGCCACGAAGAACGCGGTCTCCCGGGCCGGTGAGGCCGGCGCGGACACCCAGGACCCGACCACCGCCGACGAGCGCCGCGCCAACGCGGCCTACGCCGCCGCCCAGCGCCGCCTGCCCGACCCCAAGCTCACCCGGGTCTCCCTCATGGGCAAGCGCACCCCGCTCCCGCAGACGCGCTACGCGATGGCCGGGGGCTGCTACGCGATGCACTCCGTCACCGGCCGCTACGTCACGCGCACGTCCTCCGGGCTGGCGCTGCGCAACGTCCGGCGCGCCAAGGCGGCGCCGTTCTACTTCAAGGCCACCGATCTGGGCAGCTATCTGGTCTACGGCGCCAAGCGCGACTTCCTGGCCCGGGTCGCCGGCGGGGGCGCCGGGCTGGCCGCCTCGCCCAGCCCCGAGGCCGACTGGACCGTGCGCAGGCCGGGGCGTCACTTCACCTTCTCGCTCGGCGGCGGCCGCCACCTGCGCATCACCGACGGGCGTCTCGACGTCGGCACCGCTCCGACCGGCTTCCGACTCGAGCGCGTCAAGGGCTGCGCGGCCTATCCCGAGTCCGGCATCGACATCACCGGCAACCCGCACGGCGGCGTCTCCTCGATCCAGGAGGTGCGCGGCTTCGTCGATGCCCACACCCACGGCATGGCGTTCGAGTTCCTAGGTGGCGAGGCCCACTGCGGCAAGCCCTGGGACCGCTACGGTGCGCCGTACGCGCTGGTCGACTGCGAGGACCACCGGGTCACCGGCGGCAACGGCTCCCTGCTCGAGACGGTGCTCTCCGGCGAGCCCAGCCACGACCCGGTCGGCTGGCCGACCTTCAAGGACTGGCCGGCCCCCGACTCGCTGACCCACGAGGGCACCTACTACCGGTGGATGGAGCGCGCCTGGCGCGGCGGACAGCGGCTCTTCGTCAACCTGCTGGTCGAGAACAACAAGCTCTGCGAGATCTACCCGCTCAAGCGCAACTCCTGCGACGACATGGACTCGATCCGCCTGCAGGCCCGCCAGATGCGCAAGTTCCAGGACTACATCGACGCGCAGTACGGCGGCCCCGGCAAGGGCTTCTACCGGATCGTCACCGACCCGTTCCAGGCCCGCAAGGTCATCAACTCCGGGCGCATGGCGGTGGTCATGGGCATCGAGACCAGCATCCCCTTCGGCTGCACGTTCAAGCAGGTCGGCACGCAGGACGTCGCCGCGTGCAGCGCGGCCGAGATCGACCGCCAGCTCAATGAGGTCCACCGGATGGGCGTGCGCCAGATGGAGCTGGTCAACAAGTTCGACAACGCCTTGGCCGGGGTCGCCGGCGACGCCGGCACCACCGGCGTGATCGTCAACGCGGCCAACTTCCTGGAGACCGGGACCTTCTGGAACATGCGCCACTGCGAGCCGGCGGACGGGGAGAGCCACGACAACGCCCAGTACGCCGTCCCGGAGATCGACGCCCAGCAGCAGGACGCGCTCTTCGGCGCGATCGGGCAGGTCTTCGGCGGCATCCTGCCCGCCGTGCCGGTGTACGGGCCGCCGGCCCACTGCAACGCGCGGGGCCTCACCACGCTCGGCGAGCACACCATCGCCGGCCTCGCGAAGCGCCGGATGATCTTCGACCCCGACCACCTCAGCGTGAAGGCCCGCAAGGCGGCGGTCGACCAGGTCGACCGGATGAACTACCCCGGCATCATCTCCAGCCACTCCTGGTCCACGCCGGACACCTACCCCCGCATCTACAAGCTGGGGGGCTTCATCACGCCGTACGCCGGCGACTCCACCGGGTTCGTCGGCAAGTGGCGGCGCCACCTGGGGTGGGCCGACAAGCGCTACTACTTCGGCTTCGGCTTCGGCGCCGACATCAACGGGCTCGGCGCGCAGGGCGCCCCACGTGGGGCGGCGGTGGCCAACAAGGTGCGCTACCCCTTCCGCGGGCTGGGCGGCGTCACCGTCAAGCGCCAGCGGGCCGGTGAGCGGGTCTTCGACATCAACCGCGACGGCGTCGCGCAGTACGGCCTGTACCCCGACTGGGTCGAGGACCTGCGCAAGGTCGCCGGCCGACAGGGATCGGCCATCGTGGACGACATGTCGCGCGGCGCCGAGGCCTACCTGCAGATGTGGGAGCGCGCCGAGGGCGTCCGTGCCGACTCGTGCCGCAACCCGGGCCTGCGCAAGGGCGTGGCGAAGGCGAAGCGCCTGGTCCGCCCCGGCATGACGACGCGCGCCGTGATGCGCGCCGTCGGCCAGCCCTACCAGCGTCTCGGCGCGACGTACCGCTTCTGCGCGAAGACCTCGACGAAGCGCAAGGTCGTCATGACGGTCACGTTCAACCGCGCGGGACGAGTCGTGCGGCTGCGCTGACGCGGCACTGGTTACCCGCGGGTAAGATTCATCCCACGAGAGGCAGCACTGACGTGAGGCCCTCGGAGCCTTAGGCTCGCCACGGCCCGTGGCTTCGCGCGGGCACCGAACCGTCGAGGAGCTCTCGCGCATGCAGATCGTCGCCATCGTCGTCTCGCTGGCGTTCACCGCCGTCGGGCTGGCGCTGTTCACCCGCACCATCGCCTTCATCGTCCGCACCGTCCGGATCGGGCAGCCCGCACGGCGTACCGATCAGCTCGGCGCGCGCGTGCTGACGATGCTCAAGGAGATGCTGCTGCACACGCGCATGCTGCAGTGGACGAAGGTGGGCGTCGCCCACTGGGTGATCATGGTCGGCTTCGGCCTGCTCTTCTTCACCCTGGTCAACGCCTACGGCCAGCTCTTCGACGCCCACTTCATCCTGCCGCTGATCGGGCACTTCCCGCCGTTCGAGTGGCTCACCGAGGCCTTCGCCTGGGGCATGCTCGCGGCGATCATCCCCTTCATGATCTACCGGGCCACGCGCCCCAAGGAGCGGGTGCGCGGCGAGAAGGGGCGCCTCTACGGCTCGAAGATGTGGCAGGGCTACTTCGTCGAGTGGGTCATCCTCACCGTCGGCCTGTGCATCCTCGGCCTGCGCCTGCTCGAGTACGGGCTGGCCGACGAGAAGTACCAGAGCGCCCTGCACTTCCCGCTGACACAGTGGCTGGGCCAGGCGTTCGTCGACACCGACCCGAGCACCCTCGAGAACCTGATCTGGCTCGTCGCCATGGTCAAGATCGTCATCTCGATGACCTGGATGATCGTGCTCGGCCTCAACGCCACGATGGGCGTGGCCTGGCACCGCTTCACCGCGCCGTTCAACATCCTCTTCAAGCGCGAGGTCTCGGGCCGTACGGCGCTCGGCGCCATGAAGCCGCTCACCTCAGACGGCAAGGCGATCACCCTCGACGACATCGACGACCTCGACGAGGACGCCAAGCTCGGCGTCGGCGCGGTCGAGGACTTCAGCTGGAAGGGGATCCTGGACTTCGCGACCTGCACGGAGTGCGGCCGCTGCCAGTCGCAGTGCCCCGCGTGGAACACCGAGAAGCCGCTCTCCCCCAAGCTCCTCATCACGGCGCTGCGCGACCACGCGTTCGCGAAGGCGCCGTACCTCCAGGCCGACGGCGAGGAGTCCCGCGCCGCCCTGCTCGAGGGCAACGACACCCTCACCAAGGAGGTCGAGCGGCCGCTGGTCGGCGACACCGGTGACGACTGGTTCTACATGCCCGACAGCGGCGCGGCCGTCATCGACAGCGAGGTGCTGTGGAACTGCACCTCCTGCGGCGCCTGCGTCCAGCAGTGCCCCGTCGACATCGAGCACGTCGACCACATCATGGACATGCGCCGCCACGCCGTCCTCGTCGAGTCCAACTTCCCCGCCGAGCTCAACGGCCTCTTCAAGGGTCTGGAGAACAAGGGCAACCCCTGGAACATGTCGCCCAACGCGCGCATGGACTGGGCCAAGGGCCTGGACTTCGAGGTCAAGGTCGTCGGCGAGTCGATCGAGTCGCTCGACGAGGTGGACTGGCTGTTCTGGGTCGGCTGCGCCGGCGCCTACGAGGACCGCGCCAAGAAGACCACCCGCGCCGTCGCGGAGCTGCTCGACATCGCCGGCGTCAGCTTCGGCGTCCTCGGCAACGGCGAGACCTGCAGCGGCGACCCGGCTCGCCGCGCCGGCAACGAGTTCGTGTTCCAGGGCCTGGCCCAGCAGAACGTCGAGACGCTCAAGGAGGCGAAGGCCAAGACCGTCGTGTCGACCTGCGCCCACTGCTTCAACACCTTGAAGAACGAGTACTCCGAGTTCGGCATCGAGCTCGAGGTCGTCCACCACACCCAGCTGCTCAACCGGCTGGTGCGCGAGGGCAAGCTGACCCCGGTCAACGACGGCGCCGGCGCGCACAAGCGCTCGATCACCTACCACGACCCCTGCTACATCGGCCGGCACAACGGCGTCTACTCCCCGCCCCGCGAGCTGCTGCAGATCCTGCCCGGCGCCGAGTTCGTCGAGATGGAGCGCAACTCCGAGCGGTCCTTCTGCTGCGGCGCCGGTGGCGCCCGCATGTGGATGGAGGAGAACACCGGCGAGCGGATCAACGTCAACCGGACCAACGAGGCGGTCGGCACCGGCGCCGACCAGATCGCCGTCGGCTGCCCGTTCTGCCGGGTGATGCTCTCCGACGGCCTCACCGCGGCTCAGGCCAAGGGCGACGCCCGCGAGGAGGTCGAGGTCCTCGACGTCGCGCAGATGCTGCTCGCCTCCGTGAAGGGCGAGCAGGCCACCAAGCTCGCCCCCGGCGCCGGCGCCGCCGCAGCTCCCGCCACCAAGGCGGCACCTGCCCCGGACAAGGACGAGGCCACCAAGGCCGAGCCCGAGGCCGGGGACGAGACGATCACCGAGGACACCGTCGTCGACACCGAGGACGCGGGCCCACTGGCCAAGGCCTCGGGCGGCTCCTCGCTCTTCGACGACCCGGACGCGGCCACCGCCGACGAGCCGAAGGCCAAGGCCGAGCCGGAGAAGAAGTCCTCGCTGTTCGACGACCCGGAGCCGCAGGCGGAGAAGCCCGCCGAGGAGCCCACCGAGAAGCCCGTCGAGAAGATGGGCGGCTCGCTCTTCGACCTCGGCGGCGACGAGCCGGAGGCTAAGCCCGCCGCCAAGGCGGACACCAAGGCAGAGGCGAAGGCCACCCCCGAGCCGAAGGCCGAGCCCGAGCCCGCGGCGAAGCCCGCCCCGGACCTGGGCTCGGGTGGCGGCTCGCTCTTCGACATCGCCTCCCCGGAGCCGGCCGCCCCCGCGGCGAAGGCCCAGCCGAAGGCGGAGCCGAACCCCGAGCCGAAGGTGGAGGTCGCCGAGCCGGCGAAGGAGCCGGAGGCGAAGCCCGCGCCGGCCTCCTCGGGTGCCGCTGCGCAGCCCGCCACCGAGATCCCCGAGTCGGGCTCGCTCTTCGACCTCGAGGCCCCCGCGCCGGCCGCCCCCGCGGCGAAGGCCGAGACGGAGCCCGAGCCGGAGCCCGAGCCCGAGCCCGAGCCGGAGCCGGAGCCTGCGGAGGAGCCGAAGGCGAAGGCCGAGCCGAAGCCCGCCTCGTCCGGCGCCGCCGCGCAGCCCGCGACGGCGATCCCGGAGTCCGGGTCGCTCTTCGACATCCAGGCGCCCGAGCCCGCCGCCGCCCCGAAGGCAGCGGCCGAGCCGGAGCCGGAGCCGGAGGTGGCTGAGGAGGAGCCGGCGAACGAGGTGCCCCCGACGACCTCGCCGGGCGCCGCCCTCAGCGCGGCCGCGACCTCCCTCGCGAGCGAGCCGACCGAGCCCGAGGCCGAGCCCGAGGCAGAGCCCGAGCCCGCAGCCGAGCCCGAGCCCGAGGAGAAGGCCGAGGAGAAGCCGAAGCCGACCAGCTCCGGCGCGGCCCACCAGCCGAAGACCGACGTCGACATCAGCGACTCCGGGTCCCTCTTCGATCTCTGAGCCACAACGCGGTGGATCGCACGTACCTGGTACGTGCGATCCACCGCACTCATTTCCACAGCACGGGCTCGCCTGTCGTCACGAGCTGATGGCCACGCTGGACCCGGCGGCGGCTGCAGACCCCGAGGCCTGGGTCATGTGCCCGCCCAGCGGCTATCACGCGGGGTTCGGCTGCCCCTTCTCGGCGCTGGCCACACTGGCGAGGATGCCCTGGGCCGTCGTCAGGTCCGCACCGCCCGACTCCCCCTGCCTGCCGGCGGCCGCACCCCTGCCCGCCGAGCGGAGCGAGCTCTCGTCGGTCACCGTCGTGAGCCGCGAGGCGGGCACCTGCCTGGACTACGCCGCCGTGCAGGTCTTCATCGACGCCTCGTCGCGCATCGTCGCCGTGGATCTCTCGGTCGGCGAGCCGTAGGTCTTGCTAGTCGCTGCTCTCGCTCTTCTCCGGCACGAGCACCGGGCGCAGGCGCGCCCAGGCGAGGAAGCCCAGGCCGACGACGAGGAGGGCGAGGCCGGCCCAGAGGTTGGCGTTGACCCCGCCGGTCTTCTCGTCCTGCGGGTCGGCGATGAGGCCGGTCAAGGTCAGGATCACGCCGTACGTCGCCAGCAGCATGCCGATGATGCTGCGGATGTCGAAGAGGCCGGCCTGGTGGCGGCTGCGGGACGCGGTCGACTTCTCGGGCTCGTGGGGGGTGGGCATCGGGTCCTCCTCAGAAGGCCAGGTTCAAGATGACGACCATCACCAGCGCGACGCCGGCGAGTGGGAGGGTGCGGCGGTACCACGGGTAGAACGCCTCGTCGGCATCCACCAGGTCCTCGCGCGGGGTCTCGGAGTAGACCAGACCCTTGAGCTCCTCGACCGGCTTGGGCTTGGTCACCAGCGAGACCACGACGCTGAGCACGATGTCGACCACGAACGCCGCGGCGGCCGCGACGAAGGCGGCCCCCTGGCCGCCCAGCGGGATCGTCCCGGTGCTCCAGGAGCCGAACGCGTCCTCGCTGAGGAAGGCGACGAGCACGGCGGCCGTCGTGCCGGAGACCAGGCCCACCCAGCCGGCGGTGGCGGTCATCCGCTTCCAGAACATGCCAAGGATGAACGTCGCGAACAGCGGGGCGTTGAAGAACCCGAACAGGGTCTGGAGGTACTCCATGATGTTGGAGAAGTTGCTGGCCAGCGATGCGGTGAAGATGGCGATGAAGGTCGCAGCGACGGTCGCCAGGCGACCCACCTTCAGGTAGTAGTCGTCGTCGCGGTCCTTCACGAAGTAGCGCTGCCACAGGTCGTAGCTGAAGACGGTGTTGAACGCCGAGATGTTGGCCGCCATGCCGGCCATGAACGCCGCCAGCAGGCCGGCGATCGCCAGCCCCAGCAGGCCGTTGGGCAGCAGGTCGCGCATGAGGTAGAGCAGCGAGTCGTTGTACGCCACCCCCTCGCCCGAGGCGCCCCCCGCCACCGTCTCGCCGGCCTTGACGTCGGCGATCTCGGTGACCAGGACGGCCGCGATCATGCCCGGCAGGATGGTGATGAACGGGACGAACATCTTCGGGAAGGCCCCGATGATCGGCGTCTTGCGCGCCGCGGAGATCGAGTTGGAGGCCATGGCGCGCTGGACCTCGACGAAGTTCGTCGTCCAGTAGCCGAACGACAGCACGAACCCGAGACCGAACACGATGCCGATCACCGAGAGCACCGGCGAGTCGAACCCCGACAGCGCCTGGCCCGGCCAGGAGTTGAGCTGCTGGTCGGCCGGGGCGATGTCGCCACCGCCGGAGGCCGCCTCGGTGATCTTGTCCTTGAGCCCGCCGTAGCCGCCGACGCGGTTCAGGCCGATCAGGGTGAGCGGCAGCAGGGCCGCCACGATCACGAAGAACTGCAGCACCTCGTTGTAGATCGCCGCGCTGAGGCCGCCGAGGGTGATGTAGGACAGCACGATGGCGGCCGCGACGACGAGCGCCACCCACAGCGGCCAGCCGATCAGGGCGTGGATGATGCTGCCGAGCAGGTACAGGTTGATGCCGGCGATCAGCAGCTGGGCGACGGCGAAGGAGATCGAGTTGACCAGGTGCGCGCCGGTGCCGAACCGGCGGTACATGAACTCCGGGACCGAGCGCACCTTGGAGCCGTAGTAGAACGGCATCATCACGACGCCGAGGAAGAGCATCGCCGGGATGGCGCCGACCCAGAAGTAGTGCACCGTCGGCAGGCCGAACTCCGCGCCCGAGGCCGACATGCCCATGATCTCGACGGCGCCGAGGTTGGCCGAGATGAACGCCAGGCCGGTGACCCAGGCGGGGAGCGAGCGGCCCGACAGGAAGAAGTCGACCGAGTCCGACACCTGCCGACGCGCGACCAGGCCGATGCCGAGGACGACCCCGAAGTACAAGAAGACGATCAGGTAGTCGACCCAGTTGGCCGAGATGAGGGTGTCGCTCGCCAGTGCGACGGGGGCGGGCCACGAACTCGTCATCGAGCTGCCCTCTCTCTCCCGCTCCGGTGGTGGATGCCCGGACAGACCAGAGGACCGTTTCCCCCTCCACCCCGCCCTGAAACACGGCGATCCCGCAGATGACGCCACCTCGACGCCATCCGACGGCATCGTGATGTCATTAGTGCTTGACTTGACACCATGATGACGTCACAGTGGTGTCTATGGACATCACTCCGTACGTCGACAGCCTCCGCCGGGACCTCCTGGCGGCGGCCGAGGGAGCCGGCCCCGAGGCGCGCCAGGCCGCGGAGCGGCTGGGCTTCGCCCTGGACCCCGCGGCCCGCCTCGCCCTGATGGAGGCCATCTCCCAGGCCGCGGCCGAGATCACCGCCGAGATGCCGGACGGCGGCGTCGACGTGCGGCTGAACGGTCGCGAGCTCGACTTCGTGGTCGAGGCGCCCCCCGCGGCCCCGGCCCCACCCGCGGCCTCGGTGCCGCCGGCCCCGGCCGAGGGCGAGGAGGAGGGCGGCGTCGCGCGGATCACGCTGCGGCTGCCGGAGTCGGTCAAGACCCGCGCGGAGGACGCCGCGGCTCAGGCCGGCCAGTCCCTCAACACCTGGCTGGTGGGCGTCGTGCGCTCGGCCACCCACCACGGCTCGATCAACGTCGACATCGACCTGTCCAGCCTCCCGTTCCTCGGCAAGGACCCCTTCGGGGGTGGCAACAAGCCCGGCCGGCGGATGACCGGCTGGATCTAGGCACCACACCCACCACCCGGGTCCGGCGGCAGGCCGGTCCCGCGGACGAGCACACCCGGAAGAGGACCACCATGACCGTCCACCACTTCGAGACTCTGCGTCCCGTGCGCCTGTACGTCGAGCTCGGCAAGGGCTCGGTGCGCGTGATCGGCACCGACACCACCGAGTCCCACGTCGAGATCACCGGCCGCGACGCCGACGACGTCCTGGTCGAGCAGGCAGGCGACCAGCTGAACGTCGTCGCCCCCCGCCAGCGCGGCGGCTTCCTGGGCGGCGACTCCGCACTGCACGTCGTCGTGACCGTGCCCAGCGAGAGCGACGTGGCCGTCAAGAGCGGCAGCGCCGACGTCGACTGCCGTGGCACGTTCGGCAGCGGGCAGGTCAAGAGCGGCTCCGGCGCCGTCCATGTGGAGGAGTTCGGCCGACCCGCGAGCGTGGAGACCGGCTCGGGCGACATCCGCGTCGAGCGGGCCGGCGCCGAGCTGCGGGTCAAGAGCGGCTCCGGCGACGTCCACGTCGAGCACACCTCGTCCGCGGTCGCGGTCTCCACCGGCTCCGGCGACGTCCAGGTCGGCTCCAACAACGGGCCGGCCATCGTCAAGACCGGCTCCGGCGACGTCAAGGTCGTCGAAGCCACCGACGACGTGTCGATGTCGACCGGGAGCGGCGACCTGCTCATCAGCACCGCCACCCGCGGCCGCTTCACCGCCAAGGGGGCCTCCGGCGACGTCCGCATCGGCATCCCCGCCGGCGTCCCGGTCTGGACCGACATCTCCACGGTCACCGGGCGCATCCACTCCACGCTGCAGGGAGCCGGCCAGCCCGAGGAGGGCGCCGACCACGTGGAGGTACGCGCCAAGGTCGTCAGCGGCGACGTCGTCCTCACCGAGATCTGAGCATTCACCCATCCCCTCGAGCCCCACCACTATGCAAGGAGCACCGCCATGATGAGCCTCCACCACCAGATCGACACCGAAGCCCGGCACCGCATCGCCGAGCGCGTCGCCAAGGCGTCCACGCCGTCGCTGCCCTCGCGGCGCGCGCGCCGCACCGCTCGCTCGCTGCGGGCGATCGCGGACCGGCTCGACTCCTGAGGAACACCCCTCGGCCGGGCAGGTGCGACGGTCGAGCTAGGACTTCATCGCGACGCCGAGGCGCCAGTAGCCCATGAACGCGACCTGTCGGCGGTCCACCGCGAGGTCGTTGACCAGGGCGCGGCGCAGCGCCGTGACGACCTTGGACTCGCCGGCGATCCAGGCGTAGAGCCCGCCCAGCTCGTGGCCCACGGCGCTCGGGGCCTCCGCGACGTCCTCTCCGGAGGAGGAGTACGTCGGCGTCTCCCACAGGTCGGGGTCCACCTCCTCGACCTCGGGCAGCACCAGCGGCGCGCCGAGGTGGTCAAGCACCGCCTGCTGCAGGGCGGCGCCGCGGGCGGCGCCGTCACGCGGCAGCCAGGTCACGCTCACGCCGTCCGGGTGGGCGAGGCTCTGCACGTCGGCGCTCAGCGGCACCTCGAGGTACGCCGCCCCGCGGGCGTCCGGCGGCAGGTCGGCGAGGATGCTCGCGACCGCCGGCACGGCGGTCTCGTCGCCGGCGAGCAGCAGCCGGTCGGCCGTACCGGGGACGAACTCGATGCCGCCGAACGCGCTCCCGCGGCGCGGCGCCATCATGACGACGCGGTCGCCGACGCTGACCTCCTCGGCCCACGCGGCGCCCGGACCGACCGGGCCGTCGCCGATGTGGAGCACGATGTCGACCACCAGGCGGGTGTCGACGCCGCTGCCGCGCACGTCGCGGACGGTGTAGGTGCGCATGTGGCCGCGCTCCTCGGCGGGCCGCGCGAACCACGCCTGCATCGCCACCTCGTCCAGGCCGGTCACGTCCGGCAGCCCGTCGAGGCCGGGGAAGACGAGCTTGATCCGCTGGTCGTAGAGCGGGCCGTCCACGCCGAAGTCGGCCAGGGCGGGCGAGCCGAGCTCCACCCGCACGAAGCTGGGCGAAAGCCGCTCCACGCCGACCACCTCGACCTGCTCGAGCAGCATCGGCAGCGTGGCAGAAGCGGTGGTCGTCATCGGCGGTCCTCGATTAGGCAGTCCTAAGTTAGGACGACCTTACACGAGTCGCGCCACCAGGGGCCGCGGTCAGATCGAGGTGCGGTGGAAGTTCTGGAAGGAGCGCGAGGGGGTCGGTCCGCGCTGACCCTGGTAGCGCGAGCCGTACTTCTCCGAGCCGTAGGGGTGCTCCGAGGGCGAGGTGAGCCGGAAGAAGCAGAACTGGCCGATCTTCATGCCGGGGTAGAGCTTGATCGGCAGCGTGGCGACGTTGGCCAGCTCGAGGGTCACATGCCCCGAGAAGCCGGGGTCCACGAACCCCGCGGTCGCGTGGGTCAGCAGGCCGAGCCGGCCCAGCGACGACTTGCCCTCGACGCGGGCCGCGACATCATCGGGCAGCGAGACCACCTCGTAGGTCGACCCCAGGACGAACTCGCCCGGGTGCAGGATGAACGGCTCGTCGCCCTCGGGCTCCACCTCGCGGGTCAGGTCGGACTGGTCGGCGGCCGGGTCGATGTGCGGGTAGCGGTGGTTCTCGAAGACCCGGAAGAACCGGTCCAGCCGCACGTCGATCGACGACGGCTGGAGCATGGCGGGGTCCCAGGGGTCCATCGCGACCCGGCCGGCGTCGATCTCGGCCAGGATGTCGCGGTCGCTCAGCAGCACGGGCACGACCTTAGTGGGTAGGTGGTCCGGGCAGCCGCCATCCGTGAAAGCCTGCACCCGTGCAACTCTCCCGTCAGGTCGGTCGCGCCAGCCTGACGGCGATCCTCGTGGTCGCCGGCGCGACGTTGGTGAACCTCCTGCTGCTCGCCTACCTCGGCCTCCACGCCGACGCGGTCACGGCCAGGGCGTCCGACGCCGGGCGCGAGCTGCGCCTGGGCCACCTGGCGATGCTGGACCAGGAGACCGGCCTGCGCGCGTACCTGATCACCGGCGACGACGCCGACCTCGCGCCGTACGAGCGTGGCGGCGCGAGCCTGCAGACGCACCGCACGCGCGTCCGGGAGCTGTTGGACGACGAGCCCGAGCTCCTCGATCTCATCGACGCCCGCGACAAGACCATCGAGCGCTGGCACACGGACTGGGCCGAGCGGGCGCTGAACGACGGCCGCGCCATCGCCACGAGCTCGCCGGGCGCCGACAAGCGCGAGTTCATGGACGCCGGGCGGATCCTGTTCGACGACTACCGGGCGGCGCACGACCTGGCGGAGGACGCCGCCGACGACCTGCGCACCGCGGCCGAGCGTCTCCAGGGGCGGGCCGTCGGCGCCACCGTCGCGATCCAGGTGCTGCTGCTGCTCGCCGGCTGGGTCGTGCTCCGGCGCCAGGGGCGGGCGCTGAACGCGTCCGTCGTGACCCCCGTCGATGACCTGCTGACGACGATCGGCCGACTGCGCGACGGCGAGCTGGGCTCGCGCAGCACCGGGGAGGGGCCCGCCGAGCTCCGGGCGATCGGCCACGGCCTCGACGAGATGGCCGAGACCCTGGAGCGTGAGCGCGCCACGACCCGGCAGCGCTCGGAGGAGCTGATCTCGGCCCGTCGCGAGGCCGACGCGGCGAACGCCGCGAAGTCGGCGTTCCTGGCGACGATGAGCCACGAGATCCGCACGCCCATGAACGCGGTGATCGGGATGACGGGGCTGCTCCTGGACACGCCGCTGGACCCCGAGCAGCGGGAGTTCGCAGAGACCGTCCGCCAGAGCGGCGACTCGCTGCTCACGATCATCAACGACGTCCTCGACTTCTCGAAGATCGAGTCCGGCGAGCTCGAGCTCGAGGAGCACGACTTCGTGCTGCGCGACTGCGTGGAGAGCTCGCTGGACCTGGTGGCGGCACAGGCGTCCGCCAAGGGGCTCGACCTGGTCTGCCAGATCGACCCCGAGGTGCCGCCGGTCCTGGTGGGCGACGTGACCCGGGTGCGCCAGGTGCTGGTCAACCTGCTCGGCAACGCGGTCAAGTTCACCGACGCCGGCGAGGTGCTGCTCACGGTGAGCGCGGCCGAGGGCGACCCGGGCGACGGCCGACGGATGCTCGCGTTCGCGGTCGGCGACACCGGCATCGGCATCCCGCCAGAGCGCATGGGCCGACTGTTCCGACCCTTCAGCCAGGTGGACAGCAGCACCACCCGCACGCACGGTGGGACCGGGCTCGGCCTCGCGATCAGCCTGCGGCTCGCCGAGGCCATGGGCGGCCGGCTGGAGGTCAGCAGCATCCTCGGCGGCGGGTCGACCTTCACGCTGGTGGCGCCGTTCCGGCTCGGGCGCGAGGTGGAGGACCGGATCCGGATCGCCCCCGCCGAGCTGCCCGGCAAGCGCGCCCTCATCGTCGACGACAACGCCACCAACCGCCGGATCCTGCGCGCTCAGCTGGAGGCCTGGGGCATGTCGGTCGAGGAGCACGGTCACCCGGGCTCGGCGCTCTCCCTCGCCGGACAGGCGACCACGACGTTCGACGTGGCGCTGCTGGACATGGACATGCCCGGCATGGACGGCGGCAGTCTCGCCGCGGCGCTGCGCCAGCTGGAGGGGTGGTCCGAGGTCCCGATCATCCTGCTCACCTCGCTCGGGGAGCGGATCTCGGTGCCCGAGGTGCCCGACCTCGTGCACCTCACCAAGCCGGTGAAGGCCGGAGCCCTGCGCACCACCGTCGCGCGCGTGCTGGGCTCCCCCGAGGGCGAGGACGCCGCCGCCCCCGCTCCGGCCCCGCTGGGACGGCTGCGGATCCTGCTCGCCGAGGACAACGCCGTCAACCAGCGCGTCGCCGTGATGATGCTGGAGCGGCTCGGCCAACGGCCGGTCGTGGTGAGCAACGGACGCGAGGCGCTCGAGGCGGTGCGCGGCGCGGCGTACGACCTGGTGCTGATGGACGTGCAGATGCCGCTGATGGACGGGCTCGAGGCCACCCGACAGATCCGGAGCCAGCTGGCTCCCGAGCGACAGCCGCGGATCGTCGCCATGACGGCCAACGCGCTCGTCGAGGACCGCGAGGCCAGCCTGGCCGCAGGGATGGACGACCACCTGGCCAAGCCGGTGCGCGCCGAGGACCTGGCCACGGTCCTCAGCCGGGTCCCGGCCCGACGCTCCGACCTCGCCGCGCCGGCGGACCCGCCCTCCGCGGAGGACCGGGCCGTCGACCCGTCCGCGCTGGACTCCCTGACCCGCCACGTCGGCGCCAACGCCCAGGACTTCCGTGAGTCGCTGGTCTCCGCGTGGCGGCGCGAGTCGCGTCACCAGCTCGAGCAGCTCGACGCCGCGGCCACGGCGAACGACGCCGACGGGGTGAGCGCGGTGGTGCACAGCCTGCGCTCCTCGAGCGCCGCGCTCGGCGCGGTCACGCTGGCAGCGGTGTGCGGGTCGATCGAGTCGACCCTGCGCACGGGCGGCACACTCGACCTGACCGACGCCGCCGCCCAGGTCCGCCACGAGGTGGGCCGCGCCGACGCGGCCTTCACGCATCTCGACTGAGCCTGAGGGCGGACCTCGCCCAGGCTCCAGGCAGGATGGTCACATGGCCTTCTCCCGCTTCGTCGCCCTCGGCGACTCCTTCACCGAGGGGTACGGCGACCCCGACCCCGACCGCCCCAACGGGCTGCGCGGCTGGGCCGACCGGGTGGCCGAGGTGCTGGCCCGCCAGAGCGACGACTTCGGCTACGCCAACCTCGCGATCCGCGGCCGCAAGCTGGACGCGGTCCTCGCCGAGCAGCTGCGCCCCGCCCTGGCCCTCGAGCCCGACCTGGTGACCATCTACGCCGGCGCCAACGACATCCTGCGGCCCCGGGTCGACCTGGACGCGCTCGTCGGACGCTACGACGCCGCGCTGGGCGAGCTCGCCGCCACCGGCGCCCGGCTGCTGGTGTTCACCGCGTTCGACCCGGGCGACTCCGCGACGTACAAGATGCTGCGCGGGCGGTTCGCGATCTACAACGAGCTGGTCCGCGAGAGCGCCGAGCGGCACGGCGCCGACATCGTCGACTACTGGCGGATGCGCGAGTACCGCGACTGGCGCCTGTGGGACGACGACCGCATGCACATGGGCCCGGCGGGCCACCAGCGCATGGCGATGGCGGTCCTCGACGTGCTCGGCGTCGAGCACGACCTGGCGCCGCTGACGCTGCGCGAGTCCGCGGCCCTGCGGCGCCGCGAGCAGCTGCGCGAGCACGCCGCCTGGGTCCGCACCTCGGCCGCACCGTGGGTGCACCGGCGGCTCACCGGCCGCTCCTCGGGCGACACCGTCTCGCCGCGCCACCCCACTCTCGGGCGGGTGGGCGCACCGGACCGGGCGACCTCGATATAGTCTGGCCGCCGACCCGGTCCGCCGGGTCAGTGCGGACGTAGCTCAGTTGGTAGAGCGCGACCTTCCCAAGGTCGATGTCGCGAGTTCGAGTCTCGTCGTCCGCTCCACCTAGTCTTCCGGGGTGCAGTTCTCCGGCTTCCCCGTCGCGGCGTTCGACTTCTATGACGACCTCGAGGTCGACAACACCCGGTCCTACTGGACCGCCCACAAGGCCGTGTACGACGAGGCGGTGCTGGCACCGATGAAAGCGCTGACCGCCGCGCTGGAGCCGGAGTTCGGGCCGGCCAAGATCTTCCGGCCCTACCGCGACGTGCGCTTCGCCAAGGACAAGACGCCCTACAAGACGCATCAGAGCGCCTTCGTGGCCTCCGGCCCGGCCACCGGCTGGTACGTCGAGATCGCGCCGCGGGGCATGCGGGTCGGCGCGGGCTTCTACGAGGCGTCGGGCCCGCGCCTGGCCGCCGTACGCGAGGCCATGGCGGACGACCGCACCGGACCGGCGCTCAAGCGGATCCTCACCACGCTCGAGAAGGCGGACTTCGAGATCAGCGGCGAGCGACTGAAGACGACCCCGCGCGGCTACGACGCCGACCACCCGCGCATCGAGCTGCTGCGCCACAAGACGCTGGCCGCCGGGAAGTCCTACGGCTTCGCCGACTTCATCCACACCGCGGTGCTGCTCGACCACGTCCGCGAGGACTGGCGCGCGCTCAAGCCGCTGGTCGCGTGGCTCGAGCGCGCGTTCGCCGCGGCCGACTGAGCGCTCGCTCTTCCCGGGTCCGGGCTGCGTCGCGGGTCACGCCTTCGTGAACGTCGCCATCGTGCGCTCGGGCTCCCAGTAGGCCTTCATCGAGGCGACGGCGCCGTCGTCGTCGACGACGTAGACCATGATCAGCTCGGTCGTGGTGTGGCTGCCGTCGGGGAACGCCGTGCGGATGGACCCGACGTTGGCGCAGGTGTTGCTCCCCGGGTTGGCGAAGGAGTCGGTGATCGTGAACTCGAAGGTCGCGATCGGGGCGATCGCCTGCTCCCAGAACGCGCGGATCCCCGCGTGGCCGTGGTGGCCCCTGCCCTCGGGGTCGAACATCGAGGGACCCACCGGGTCCTCCAGCACGGCGTGGGGTGCGTAGACCGTCAGCCACTCCTCCAGGTCGCCGTTGGCCACCGCGGAGTACGAGCGCTGCGAGGCGGTCCGCGCGGGGTGCGGGTCGTTCGGGGCGTTCCAGGTGATGGCGTCCGACGTGATCATGGGGGCATCGTAGGCCTGCACTGGAACACGTTCTAGTGCGCAAGCCTTCCCTCGGCCTCCCGTGCCCGGCCACCCGGGGTTCACCTGCCGCTCGCCCCGGGCGGGCACGCTGCTGGCATGGCGAAGCGCGCGGCCTTCCTCCACGTCGGCCTGGACGACCGGTCCGGCGACGTGCTTGACGTGGCCCTCCGGCACCACTCCCACCCCCTGGCCGCCCTGGGCGTCCAGGCGCCGGGCGACTCGGGCGAGGAGCTGTTCCGGGCCGCGCTGGACATCCTGCGCACCCACCGCACCTGGGGCTACCGCCGCGACGAGGTCGAGGGCGTCTGGTCCGACATCTGCCGCCGCGGCCACCGCGGCACCGGCACCCTGGTCGTCTCCCAGCCGATGCTGGCCGAGGCCACGACCGGCCAGGTCGAGCTCCTCCTCGACGCCCTGCGCGGCTTCCAGCGGCACGTCGTACTGACCCTCGCCGCCCCGGACACCTGGACCGCCGGCGACCTCGACCTGGGCCCGATGCTGGACCGCTGGGTGACGGCGCTCGGTCGCCCCGAGCGCGTGCACGTCATCGTCTCGCCGCCCGTGCGCTGCCCGGCGACCACGTGGAGGGCCTTCGGCAAGGTGGTCGGGTTCGGCACGGCGTCGCTGACCGTCGACGGCCTCGAGGTCCCGACCCTCGCCCGGCCACCCCGGCTGGTCTCGACCGAGCGCCACGAGGCCCTGCGCGACCTCGGCCGCCGCTGGGCCGGTCAGCTCGTCAGCCGCGGTCTCGACGTGCGCGGCGACCTGGCCGACCTGGTGCCGCAGGTCGCGCCCGCGCCCGACCCGGTCTCCCTGCTCGGCCCCACCGATGCCGCTCTCGCCGAGGCACTGCGCACCGTCGAGCGGCTCGAGCGGCGCAACCAGACGTTGGAGTCAAGGGTCGCCCAGCTGCGCGCGGTCAGGCGGCGGTGGGGGCGTAGCGCATGAGCGGGCTTCGTCGCTCGGATCTGCGTGTGGCCGGCGGCCTTAGGGCTTAGTCCCGCGGCCTTCGGCCTGCGGTCTGGGGCCTTCGCCCTGCACACCTCACCGGATTTCGGCGCGCTCGCGCGACTTCGTTCCTCAGTCGCGTCGCTTGCTCAATCTTCGCTCGCCCACGCGCCGCGCTCGTTCCTCGCGCGGCGCTGCTCGCTCGGTCAGTGAGGCTGCCAGGCGTCTTCGTCGGCGGTGCGGGAGGTGACGGCCTTGGGCAGCTTCTGGTCGGCGAGCTGCTGGATCGAGACCTGCTCGAAGACGTCGCGCAGCGAGCGACGGGCGGCGATCCACACGTGCTGGAGGACCTCGGCGGACTCGTTGTAGCTGACCGCCTCGGGGCGCAGCCCGTAGACGGAGACCAGGGGGCCGTCGACGGCGCGGATGACGTCGGCCACCGAGACGTCGCTCGGCGACCGACCCATGCGCCAGCCGCCGGACTGGCCGCGCTGCGACATCACGATGCCGGCGCGGCGCAGGTCGGCGAGGATCGCCTGGAGGAAGCCGTGCGGGATCTCCTGCAGCTTGCCCAGCTCCTCGGCGCTCACCGCGCGACCGTCGGCGCGCTGGGACATCTCGATCAGCGCTCGGAGGGCGTAGTCGGACTTCGCGGAGACACGCATAGGGCGAGTGTGTCAGATATCCCGATGCACACACTGGACAAGGGGCCCACGGACAAGGGCGGGAGACCCCGGTCACCCGGCTCCGCCCCCCGCTTGCGTGGCCACCACCGGCTCCTTATCATTAAGTTACCGGTCAGTAGCGACTGCTGCTCCTCCAGGCCGGACACCCGAGACACAGAATGGTGGGTCAGTGAGCCACTACAAGAGCAACCTGCGCGACATCGAGTTCAACCTCTTCGAGGTCCTGGGCCGCGACGAGGTCCTGGGCACCGGCCCGTTCGCCGAGGTCGACGGCGACACCGCCCGCTCGATCCTCGCCGAGGTCGACCGCCTCTCGCGCGAGGACCTCGCGGCGTCGTACGTGGACAGCGACCGCAACCCGCCGGTCTTCGACCCCGCGACCGGCACCGCGGACCTGCCCGAGTCGTTCAAGAAGAGCTACCAGGCCTGGATGGACGCCGAGTGGTGGCGCCTGCAGGTCGTCGAGGAGCTCGGCGGCCAGCCGGCCCCCTCCAGCCTGGTCTGGGCGACCGCGGAGCTGGTGCTCGGCGCGAACGCGCCGGTCTGGATGTACGCCGCCGGCCCGGCGTTCGCCAACGTCGTGTACCGCAACGGCAACGAGCGCGACAAGAAGATCGCGCAGTTCATGGTCGACCGCCAGTGGGGCTGCACCATGGTCCTCACCGAGCCCGACGCCGGCTCCGACGTCGGCGCCGGTCGCACCAAGGCCACGCTCAACGACGACGGCTCCTGGAACATCGAGGGCGTCAAGCGCTTCATCACCTCGGGCGAGCACGACATGAGCGAGAACATCATGCACCTCGTGCTGGCGCGCCCCGTCGGCATCGAGGGCGTCGGCGGTCCCGGCACCAAGGGCCTGAGCCTGTTCCTGGTCCCGAAGTTCCACTTCGATCACGAGACCGGCGAGCTGACCGGCGAGCGCAACGGCGCCTACGTCACCAACGTCGAGCACAAGATGGGGATCAAGGTCTCCAACACCTGCGAGGTCACCTTCGGCGAGAAGGAGCCGGCCCAGGGCTGGCTGCTCGGCGAGGTGCACAACGGCATCGCGCAGATGTTCCAGGTCATCGAGAACGCCCGGATGCTGGTGGGCACCAAGGCCATCGCCACGCTGTCCACCGGCTACCTCAACGCCCTCGACTACGCCAAGCAGCGCCAGCAGGGCGCCGACCTGACCCAGTCCGGCGACAAGACGGCGCCGCGCGTGACGATCACCCACCACCCCGACGTCCGGCGTTCGCTGATGACGCAGAAGTCGTTCTCGGAGGCGATGCGGTCGCTGGTGCTCTACACCGCGTCCTGGCAGGACAAGGTGATGCTGGCCGAGCACGCCGGCGAGCGCGACGAGCTGGCCGAGAAGGTCAACGACCTGCTCCTGCCGATCGTCAAGGGCTACGGCTCCGAGCGGTCGTGGGTCCTGCTGGGCACCGAGTCGCTGCAGACCTTCGGCGGCTCGGGCTTCCTGCAGGAGTACCCCGTCGAGCAGTACGTACGTGACGCCAAGATCGACACCCTCTACGAGGGCACGACCGCGATCCAGGGCCAGGACTTCTTCTTCCGCAAGATCGTCAAGGACCAGGGCAAGGCGCTGGGCCACCTGGCCGGCGAGATCCAGGGCTTCCTGGACGCCGAGTCCGGCAACGGGCGGCTCAAGGTGGAGCGCGCGCTGCTCGCCACCGCGCTCGAGGACGCCCAGGCGATCGTCGGGCACATGATCAACGACCTGATGTCGGCCGAGGGCGAGATCCGCAACATCTACAAGGTGGGCCTCAACACCACCCGCCTGCTGATGGCCCTCGGGGACGTCGTCTGCGGCTGGCTGCTGCTCAAGGGCGCCGAGGTGGCGCTCGAGAAGCTGTCCGACGAGAGCGCGCTTTCGGCCAAGGACAAGTCCTTCTACGAGGGCAAGGTCGCGGCTGCGCAGTTCTTCGCGCAGACCAACCTGCCGCGCCTCACCGCCGAGCGGGCCATCGCCGAGGCCACCGACCTCTCCCTGATGGACCTCGACGAGTCCGTCTTCTGATCCACCCACCGCTGACCCGTCAGAAACTTTCTGACGGGTCAGCGGTGATTTGCGCGAGTTTGTGACGGGTCAGCGGGAGTGAGGGTCGCCCCCCTGGTTGGCCTAGGTTAGGCGGCATGCTGAGCGACCAGGAGCGACTTGCCGGGTACGTCGAGGTGTGGTGGGAGGCGATCCACGACCTCACCGGGGTGCTCGAGGAGCTCACGCCCGAGGAGTGGGACAGGCCCACCGACCTGCCCGGCTGGGACGTGCGTGCGGTCGCCTCGCACGTGGCCCACCTGGAGGCGGTGCTCGCCGGCGGGCCGGAGGAGACGGCCGAGGTGGGGCAGCCGCCGCACGTCACCGCGCCCATGGGGCTCTACACCGAGATCGGCGTGGTCAACCGCCGCGACGCCGACCCCGACCTGATCATCAACGAGATCCGCGAGGCCGCCACCACCCGGCACACGGCGCTGCTGGCCGACCCGCCCGCCGACGCCCAGGCCCGCCCCGAGGTGGTCTTCGGCGGCGTCCCCTGGAGCTGGGAGACGCTCCTGCGCAATCGCCCACTGGACGTGTGGATGCACGCGCAGGACATCCGGCGTGCGGTCGGACGACCCGGCGGGATGGACCTCGCCGTGGCCCGGCACACGGCGGAGTACCTCGCCGAGAGCCTGGGCTACGTGCTCGCCAAGAAGGTGGGCGCGCCGCAGGGCACGACTCTGGTCCTGGAGATGGCAGGCAGCGAGCCCTTCGCCTTCACGGTCAGCGGCTCGGGGCGCGGCGAGCGCCTGCCCTCGCCCCCGGCGGATCCGACCACCTGCCTGCGCATGGATCGCGAGACCTTCGTCGTCCTCGCCGGCGGCCGGCGGCCGCCCGCACCCGGGGCCGTCGAGGTCGTCGGCGACCGAGAGCTGGGCGAGCGCGTGGTCGACGCGATGGCGACGACGCCATGAGCGGATGGCGGCTCGAGGACATCCCCGACCAGACCGGCCGGACGGTCCTGGTCACGGGGACGACGGTCGGCGGGCTCGGGCACCACACCGCCCTCGAGCTCGCCCGCCGCGGTGCGCGGGTGGTCCTGTCCGGGCGCTCGGAGGCCAAGATCGACGAGACCGAGCGGGCGGTGCGCGCAGAGCTGCCCGAGGCGCTCCTGGAGCGGCTGACCGTGGACCTGTCCGACCTGGGCTCGGTACGCCGGGCGGCGGCCTCGGCGGCGCGGCTCGGCACGATCGACGTGTTGGTCAACAACGCCGGCGTCATGGGCACGCCGTACTCCCGCACGGCCGACGGGCTGGAGCTCCAGATGGCCACCAACCACTTCGGCCCGTTCCTGCTCACCGGGCTGCTGCTGCCTCAGCTCGTCGCGAGCGGCGACGCGCGTGTGGTGACCGTGTCCTCGCAGTTCCACCGGCTCGCCAAGGCCGCCCCGCTGGGGGACCCGCTGGTCCAGCAGGGCCGCTACTCGCGCTGGCCGACATACGCCGCCTCCAAGCTCGCCAACATGCTCTTCGTCTACGAGCTGGAGCGCCGCGCGACGGCCGCCGGGATCCCGCTGCGCGCCTACGCCGCGCACCCCGGCTTCGCCGGCACCCACCTCGCCGCCAACGGGCAGTACGGCCGGTCCACCGGGGGCGTCGCCTCGATCCTCGACGCGACCATCCGCGCGGTGTCGCAGTCCGCGGCCGCCGGCGCCTGGCCCAGCCTCATGGCGGCCACGGCCGACCTGCCCGGCGGCACCTACTGCGGGCCCGGGGGCCTCGGCGAGATCGCCGGTGCGCCCCAGGTGGTCACCGCCAGCAGGGCCGCGCGCGACCCCGACGCCCAGCGCCGGCTCTGGGAGATCAGCGAGCAGACCACGGGCATCAGCTACCCCTGACCAAAGTCGGGGCCGGCCCGACCGCGGACCGATGTGGCGCCCAGCGGGGCCGCCTAGCGTCGAGCCCATGGCCTCCGACGACCCGCTGCAGACCTGGGAGCTCCGCGTCGAGGGGCGCTCGCACCGCGTCGAGGTCTACGGCTCGGTCTCGCGCCGCATCCAGTGGTGGGTCGACGGCGACCTGGTCCTCGAGCGGAGGTCGGCCGACGACAAGCCCCGCTTCAGCCTCAAGGAGCGCCCCGAGCTCGGCAGCCTGACCCTGCGCTTCAGCGGCCTGGGCAAGCCGCGGCGCGCCACGGTCGTCGCCCCCGGGCAGCTCGCCGGCATCGACCTGGACCCGGAGCCGGGATCCCCCGCGGCGGCCTACGAGGACCGCGTGCGCGCGCACCCCCGCCGCTACGCCCTGATCGAGACCGCGGGCGGCGTGGCCGCCGTGGTCGTGCCGATCCTGGTGACCGTGCTGCTGGCGCGCCTGGCGTTCTCCATCGCCTGGCCCGACTGGGATCTGCCGCGCGTCCCGTTCCCGGACCTGCCGGACCTGCCGTCGCTGCCGTCGGTGCCGCTCCCCGACCTGCCCAACTTCGAGATCTCGCTGCCCGGGTGGGTGCGCGAGGTCCTCGACAAGTCCGAGTACGTCTTGCCGATCGTGATCGCCTACGTGCTCGCCCGGCGAGAGATCGCCCGGCGCCGCAAGCAGGACGAGCTGCGGGCTCGGGCTCGGGATCGGGGTCGGGACGCGGAGTAGTCAGCGCCGGTCGCGCACCCGGACCAGGCCGGCCAGCGTGGCGACGTACACCGACCCGTCGGGCGAGAGGGTCACCGCCGAGTAGTGGTTGTTGAACATCGAGCCGATGCCCGTGCGCACCGACCACAGGGTGCGCCCGGTCTCGGCGCTGAGGGCGGAGAGGTACCACGCGTTGACGCCGAGCAGGCTCGAGCGCTTCGTGTAGGCGTAGACCAGCCCGGTCTCCAGCGACACCTTGGCCACCGACGTGGGCGCGATCGCCTCGGAGGTCCACACCAGCTCGCACTCGCCGCCGGCGACGTCGACGCGGGCGAACCCGCCCGCCGGCGTGAAGCCGAGGACGGTGCTCAGCGGGTTGCGGTAGCCGTGGTTGTTCTCGACGATCACCCCGTCGCCGACCGAGACCAGGGAGTTGTCGGTGGCGCTGGCATCGTCGCCGAAGACCGCACGCTGGCAGACCAGGGAGCCGTCGCCGGTGTCGTAGAGCTGGACGTTCATGCGCGGCTCGGCGTTGTCGGTGATCGCCACCAGCCCGCCCGGCAGCACCGTCGGCGTGGTCCCGCTGCCGCGACTCAGCTGCCCGGGCTTCACGTCGGTGCCGCGGTCGTACGGCGTACGCCAGCGGACCACCGGCCGTCGGGCGCGGTCGACGCCGAGTTCGTAGAGCGCGTGGGCGGTGACGACGTAGACGCCGCCGTCCCGAGAGACCGAGAAGGAGTTGGCGATCTCCTCGCCGAGGTCCAGCACCGTCGCCCGCCCGGTGCCGGGGTCGACGAAGCCGACCCGGCCGTCCTCGGTCACGTACCAGATCCGGCCCTCCCAGTCGGGCATCAGCGCGATCAGGCAGTCGTCCTCGGGGATCTGCTCGGTCAGGTCGTAGGCCGTCTGGACGGTCAGGTCGGGCTCGCCGGCGCCGTCGGCGGTCGCGACCGCGACGATCCTGCGGTCGGTGGTGGCCGTGACGGCCCGGTCCTGGTCGTCGAGGAAGAAGTACGAGCCGCCGCAGAGGTTCTCCCACGGGCGCTTGCCGTTGCCGTTGTCGCGCCGCGCCGGCAGCTCGAGGGTGTCGCGCGGGCGCATCGACTCGGGGTCGATGACGTGCAGCACCGGGCCCCGCACGGTCCCGCACAGCGCGATCAGCCGCTCGCGGCTGTCGAAGGCGAGGGTCGCGCACTCCTTCACGCCGTACCAGGCGGTGTCGACCTCGGGGGACTCTCCCACCGGGCCGGGACCGGCGTACGCGTCGGAGGCCCAGCCGTCGTTGTGCATCGAGCTGCTGCCGTTGGGCGCCAGGCGGGGGTGCTGGGGCAGCCGGAGGTCCAGGGGCGTGGGGGTCGCCGGGCGGCCGGTGTAGGCGGGGGTCACGAGGGCGCCCGCGCCGGGCGGGACGGGGAGGTAGCCGTCGGGGACCAGGACCACGACGCCGGCGAGCACCGCGACCGCGCCGGCCCACGCCGCCACGACGCGCCAGGTGGGACGCAGCCAGCCGCGCACGCGCGGGACCGCGAGCGCGCCCAGGCCGAGCAGGAGGACCAGCGGTCCGAGCGCCCAGAGGAGGACAGCGAACGCCAGGAGTGCGGCGGAGCGCTGGAGCCTCACCGCCCGCGGCGCACGAACTGCGGGGAGACCTTCGCGAACGCCGCCTCGCGGGCGACCAAGGTGTTGCGCGCGAACAGCAGGAAGGCCTGCTCGACCCGCTCGCGCGCGAACGTGTGGCGCGGGCTCGAGGTCCAGGTGTCGTTGAACAGCCGCTTGGCGGCGGCGAGCTGGTCGGGACTGCGGGCCTTGAGCCGCTCGGCGAGGTCCACCGCGGCGACCACCGGGTCCGTGGCCAGGTCGGTGACCAGGCCCAGGTCGCGGGCCTCCTTGCCGGACACCGTCTCGGCGGTCATCGTCAGTCTCTTGGCCACGTCGATCCCGACCAGCTCGGCGAGACTGCGGATGCCCGACATGTCGGGGATGATCCCCCACTTGCCCTCGAGCACCGACCAGCTCGAGTCCGGGGTGGCGATCCGGAAGTCCGCGGCCAGCGCGATCTGCAGCCCGCCGCCGAGGCAGTGCCCGTGGACGGCCGCGATCACCGGCACCGGCACCCGGCGCCAGGCCCAGCAGGCCTCCTGGAAGGTGTTGGTCCCGCGCCACGGCCGCGGCAGGAAGCTGGTGACCACCTTCGCCGGCTGCCTGAGCACGTGCCCGAAGTCGAGCCCCGCGCAGAACGAGTCACCCTCCCCCGAGATCACCACCGCGCGCAGCGTCCGGTCCTTGCGCAGCATCTGCGCGGTCGAGACCAGGTCGTCGAGGATCTGCAGCGTCAGCGCGTTGAGCTTCTCGGGCCGGTCCAGGCGCACGTGCGCGATGCCGTCCTCGATCGTGCAGGTCACGTGGCTCATGGGTGAATCGTAGGGCGGGGCCACCATGCATGATGGGCGCCATGGCCGAGTCTCGCGCGGGAACGCCCGCCCAGCCCCAGGACCTCGTCGACGTCGCGCACCTGGTGACGGCGTACTACACCGGGGTGCCGGACCCCGAGGACGTCGACCAGCAGGTCGCGTTCGGCACCAGCGGGCACCGCGGCAGCAGCCTGCGCACCAGCTTCAACGAGACCCACATCCTGGCCACGACCCAGGCGATCTGCGACTACCGCAAGGAGCAGGGCTACGACGGCCCGCTCTTCATCGGCCGCGACACCCACGGGCTGTCCGAGCCCGCGTGGGCGACGGCGCTGGAGGTGCTCGCGGGCAACGACGTCACCGTCCTGGTCGACGCCGCCGACCGCTACACGCCCACCCCGGCCGTCTCGCACGCGATCATCCGCGCCAACCGCGCCAAGGCCTCGGGGCTGGCCGACGGCATCGTCGTCACCCCTTCGCACAACCCGCCCAGCGACGGCGGCTTCAAGTACAACCCGCCCCACGGCGGACCGGCCGACACCGACGCCACCTCGGCGATCGCCGCGCGCGCCAACGAGCTGATCGCGGCCGGGCTGGACGGCGTACGGCGGATCCCCTTCGCGCGGGCCCGGGCGGCGGCGTCGTCCTACGACTTCCTGGGCACCTACGTCGACGACCTGCCACAGGTGCTCGACCTCGCGGCGGTCCGCGAGGCCGGGGTGCGCATCGGCGCCGACCCGCTCGGCGGCGCCAGCGTCGACTACTGGGGCGCGATCGCGGAGCGGCACGGCCTCGACCTGACCGTCGTCAACCCGCTGGTCGACCCCACCTGGCGCTTCATGACGCTGGACTGGGACGAGAAGATCCGCATGGACTGCTCCTCCCCGAGCGCGATGGCGTCGCTGATCTCACGCAAGGACGAGTACGACGTGGCCACCGGCAACGACGCCGACTCCGACCGACACGGGATCGTCACGCCGGACGGCGGGCTGATGAACCCCAACCACTTCCTGGCGGTCGCGATCGGCTACCTCTTCGGCGGCGCCCGTCCCGGCTGGCCCGAGGCCGCCCGGATCGGCAAGACGCTGGTGTCGTCCTCCATGATCGACCGGGTCGCCGCGTCGCTGGGCAAGCCGATGGTGGAGGTGCCGGTCGGGTTCAAGTGGTTCGTGCCCGGCCTGATCGACGGCTCGTTCGGCTTCGGCGGCGAGGAGTCGGCGGGCGCGTCGTTCCTGCGCACCGACGGCAGCACCTGGACCACCGACAAGGACGGCATCATCCTCGCGCTGCTGGCCTCCGAGATCCTGGCGAGGACCGGCCGCAGCCCCAGTGAGCACTACGCCGACCTGGTGGCCCAGCACGGCGCCCCGGCGTACGCGCGCATCGACGCCCCCGCCGACCGCGCGCAGAAGGCCAAGCTCGCCGCCCTCTCCCCCGACGCCGTCACCGCCACCGAGCTGGCCGGCGAGGAGATCACCGCCAAGCTCACCGAGGCGCCCGGCAACCGCGCCAGGATCGGCGGCCTCAAGGTGACGACCGAGTCCGCCTGGTTCGCCGCGCGGCCCTCCGGGACCGAGGACGTCTACAAGATCTACGCCGAGTCCTTCCAGGGTCCCGAGCACCTGGCCCGCGTGCAGGAGGAGGCGCGCGAGGTGGTGTCCGCGGCACTGGGTTGACGTCACCGCGCTGACGTGACCGGGCTGACGCCAGCGGGCCGCGTGCCGACGCGTCGCCGCTTCCCCTACGGTTGTCCTCGCCCGGCGTCGACGAAGAGGGGGCCCGCGGTGACTGAGTCCTCCGGCAGCTCCGACCTGTGGAACCTCACCCTGCAGCACTCCCCGATCGGCATGGCGCTGGTCGCGCCGGACGGGCGCCTGCTCATGGCGAACCGCGCCCTGGCGGACATGCTGGGCTACGAGGTCGACGACCTCACCTCGCGCGGGTTCCAGGAGATCACCCACCCCGAGGACCTCGCCGTCGACCTCGAGCTGGTGGCCCGGACCCTGGCGGGGGAGATCGACTCCTTCCGGCTGCGCAAGCGCTACCTGCATGCGCAGGGCCAGGTCATCTGGGGCGACCTGTCCGCCGCCCTGGTGCGCGGCCGTGACGGCACCCCGCTGCACTTCATCTCACAGATCCTCGACGTCACCGACCAGCACCAGCAGGAGGAGCGGCTCAGGAGGGCCAACGCCGAGCTCGAGCGGGAGCGCCAGGCGCTGGAGGCGATCTTCGAGACGGTGGGGGTCGGTCTGCTGCTGATCGGGCCGGACGGCCGGTACGAGCGGATGAACCGCCGGCACGAGGAGACGATGTGGCTGCCGTTCCCCGACGGCCACGAGGGCCACGCCGGCCAGCTCGGCCACGTCTACCGTCTGGACGGCACGACGCCGCTCACCAAGGAGGAGATGCCGTCGCAGCGAGCCGCGATGGGCGAGGAGTTCGACGACTACGCGTACTGGGCGGGCGAAGATCCCCTGACGCGGGCCGCCTTCTCGACCTCGGCCCGCCAGCTGCGCAGCGCCTCGGGCGAGAGGCTCGGCGCGGCCCTCGCCTACCAGGACATCACCGACCTGATGCGAGCGATCCAGGTCAAGGACCAGTTCGTGGCCTCGGTGTCGCACGAGCTGCGTACGCCGCTCACCTCCGTGCTCGGCTACCTGGAGATCCTCGGCTCCCGCAGCGACCTTCCGGCCCAGGTCGTGCGCCAGCTGCGGGTCGTGCAGCGCAACGCGCTCCGGCTGGAGTCCCTGGTCACGGATCTGCTCCACGTCGGTCAGGCCGACGAGGGCAGCCTGCCGCTGCGCCGCGGGCCCGCGGACCTCGCGTCGCTGACGCGCCACGCCGTCGAGGCCGTGGCGGCCGTCGCCGAAGAGGCCGGGGTGTCCCTCGAGGTCGACGTGCCCGACCGGCTCGACGCCGTGGTCGACGAGCAGCGCATGCGCCAGGTGGTGGACAACCTGCTCTCCAACGCGGTCAAGTACACGCTGCGCGACGGCTCGGTCACCGTGACGCTGTGGGAGGAGGACGGCACCGTCCTCCTCGCGGTGAGCGACACCGGCATCGGGATCGCGAGGGACGAGGTCGACCAGGTCTTCGACCGGTTCTTCCGCGGCCACCAGGCGCGCGACCGGCACATCCCGGGCACCGGTCTCGGGCTCGACATCGTCGGCTCCATCGTCGCCGCCCACGACGGCGAGGTGACGCTCGAGAGTCACCTGGGGGTGGGCAGCACCTTCCGGGTCAGCCTCCCGCTGACGAAGGTCTGACCAAGCTCAGAGCCAGCCGTTGTGGCGCGCGAGCAGCGCCGCCTCGGTCCGGTTGCGGGTGCCGGTCTTGCCGATCGCGTCGGACAGGTAGTTGCGCACCGTGCTCGCCGACAGGTGCAGTCGCCCCGCGATGTCCGCGACGGTGGAGCCGTCCTCGGCCGCGGCCAGCACGTCGCGCTCGCGCGAGGTCAGCGGGCTGACCGCGGTCCGCAGGGCCTGGCCGGCGAGCTGGGGGTCGACGACGGTGGCGCCGCCGGCGACCTGGCGGATCGCGTCGGCCAGCCCCTCGACCGGCCCGTCCTTGACCAGGAACCCGGCCGCCCCGGCGGCCATCGCGCGCTGGAGGTAGCCCGGGCGCCCGAAGGTCGTCACGATCACCACCCGGGTCTGCGGCAGCGCCTCCCTCAGGGCGGCGGCGGCCTCGATCCCCGACACGTGCGGGAGCTCGATGTCGAGCAGCGCCACGTCGGGCCTCGCCTCCAGCGCCGCCGGCACGATGTCGGCGCCGTCGGCCACCTGCGCCACGACCTCGAGGTCGTCCTCGAGGCCGAGGAGGACGGCGAGGGCGCCGCGCATCATCGCCTGGTCCTCGGCCAGGAGCACCCGGATCACGACCCGCCCCCGGGGACCGTCGCGACCAGCCGGAACCCCTCGTCGCCCGGGTCCACGACCAACGCACCGCCGGCGGAGACCACGCGGCCGCGCAGTCCCTCCAGCCCCCCGGTGCGCGACGACGGCCCCGACGGAGCTCCGACGCCGTCGTCGGCGATGCTGAGCGCGATGCGCCCGCCCACGTCGGCGAGCGTGATCCGGCAGGCACTCGCGCCGGAGTGCCGCAGCACGTTGGTCGCGCCCTCGCGCACGACCCACGCCAGCACCTCGTCCGCGGCCGCCGGCGGCGCGACCGAGTCGTCGACCGTGGTCGCGATCCCGGCGGCGCCGAGCGCGCGTCGTGCGCCGTCCAGCTCCTCGGCGAGGGTCGGCGTGCGCATCGCGTCGACCGCCTGTCGTACGTCGACCAGCGCCTGGCGCCCGATCTGCTCGATGTCGGCCGCGTGCTCGGCCGCCGCGTCGGGGTCCCGCCCCGCGAGGCGGCGTACGGCCTGGGCCTTGACCACCATGACCGAGAGCGTGTGGCCGAGCAGGTCGTGCAGGTCGCGGGAGAAGCGCTCGCGCTCCTGCGCGACCGCGGCCCGCGCCAGCTCCGCGCGCGTGCGCTTGAGCTCGGCCACGGTGTCCAGCAGCGCGACGAACGCCGCGTTGGCCGCCCCCGCCAGCAGCACGACGAAGCCCTCGGCGAGCATGCGGCTCGACTGGTGCGGAGTGACCGCCCACGCCGCCCACATCGACGCGGCGGCGACGACCGGGATGGCGAGCACCAGCCAGCGCCCGCGCAGCACCGCCGCCAGGGCGTTGGCCAGCAGCACCCAGACCGGCAGCCACTGGCTGCTGGCGTAGGTCGCGCCGGCGCAGGTCGCGGCCACCAACGTGGTCAGCGCGAGGTAGGGCCGCGGATCGCGCCACGGAGGTCCGCCGGTGATGGCCGCCAGCGCCGCCGAGGCCGCGATCACGACGATCAGGGTCGCCTGGAGGACGACCTCGCCGACGCTGCCGTGCAGGTCGAGCAGCGGGCCGAGGAGAAGGACCGGCGTCCACACCAGCACCGAGGCGTTGCGCCGCCACGAGCAACCGAGCCGGCTTCGCATGGTGCTCACGCTACGCGGCCCGCACGCCGGCGGCGCAGACCGAGGATCACCACGGCCCCGACCGCCACGTGCATCACCGCCAGCGTCAGCCCGGCGGCCGGTGTCTCGGCACCGGCGGGGGCCGCCAAGGACACCGCGCACACGGCCAGTGCGATGGCGGTCCACACGCCGAGCGCCCGCGGCGTACGACGCTCCAGCAGGCGCAGGAGAGCCGCACCCACCACGGCCAGCACCAGCGCGGTCACGACCACCGATACGGGGCCGACCTCCTGGGCGTCCGAGCCGGAGCCGACCTCGATCTCCACCCCGGCCACCCTCGCCACGGCCCAGACCAACGCCGCCGCCACCGCGGCGACCGCCGCCACCGGCCAGTCGTCACGCCACCTGCCGCGCGCCGGTTCCGCCTGGTCCTGCACTCCCGCACGCATCGCCTGCCTCCGTCCCGCGCCCGGTCCTGGGCGACGGGTCCACGCTAGGAGCCCCGGACCCCGGTGCGGCAGAGCCGGATGTGGGCGAACGACGCCGACAAATGTCCCACCGCGGCGCCATTCGCGCCGCTAGTCGGGCTTGAGGACGGCGACCAGGAAGCTCGAGCCGGGGTACCACGGACGCAGGTCCCACGAGGACAGGAGCAGGTCGGGCGGCAGTCCCGCGGCGCGGGCATCGGTCAGGAAGTCGGCGAAGTCGTAGCCGCGGGCGGCGCCGAAGCCGACCACGACCCGCCCCTCGTCCAGGACGTGCGCCCGCATCCGGCGCAGCACGTCCACGCGGGTGCTCGGCGCCAGGAACGTCATCACGTTGCCGGCACAGACGATCGCGTCGAAGCGCTCCTCGATCCCATGGGCGGGCAGGTCCAGCTCGGCCAGGTCGCCCACGATCCAGCGCGGCCCCGGGTGGTCCGCGACGGCCGCCTCGATCAGCACCGGGTCGACGTCGACGCCGACCACGTCGTGCCCCCGGCGGTGCAGTGCGGCACCCACGCGACCCGGTCCGCAGCCGGCGTCCAGGATGCGCGACCCGCGCCCCACCATCGCGTCGACCAGGCGGGCCTCGCCCTCCAGGTCCTCCCCGGCGGCCGCCATGCCGCGCATCCGCTCGACGTACCAGGACGAGTGGCCCGGGTCCGCGGCCACCTTCCGCATCCACGCGCTCTGCTCCACCATGCCTGCATTGTGCCGCCACCCCCGATCTCCCCCGCTGCCCGGAGGTGGGCCGGCGGGGTCCTCAGCGGTGGAGCAGGCCGCGGAACGACGGGCTCGACCAGCCCTCGCCCGAGGCTGCGGGCACGCTGGGGAGGTTGCGGCCGCCGTGGACGACCCGGCCTCGCGCGTCGGCGTACGCGAGCCAGGTCTGGGCGGGCTGGGAGCCCAGGCCCGGCCGGGAGTAGTCGCAGACGCCGCGCGGGAAGACCGCCTGCAGCCGGGCCCACTCGGCGTCGGTCAGCGGCACCAGGAGGAAGCCGTAGGCGCTGCGCTCCAGCGGCGTGAGCCGGCACGAGAGCCGGTCGTTGTGGACGTCGTCGCCGGCCATCTCGCGCGGTGTGCTCAGCCGCAGCTGAAGGGACTCCGGCAGCACACAGTCGACCTCGTCGCCCGCGCCGGGCACCTCGCCGACGCCGGGCACGTTGGTGCACCGGTCGGTGAGGTCGGCGGGCTTGTCCTGGACGACCTTGCGGGCGAGCGGGACGGCGCGCCCGTCGCGCTCGACCCGGCTGAGCCACCGGTCCATCTGCACCAGCGCGTCGTTGGCCCAGCCGAGGTCGCCGATGAGCGGGACCGCGCCGAACCACATCACCCGGTTGTCGGTGTGGCCCTGGTCGCGCCGCAGCCGCTCCTCGGTCCAGAAGGCGTGCGCGTAGTCGTGGGCGAGGCCCGGGTCCGGGCCGCCGAAGTTGATCATCGCGACCTGGTCGAGGTTGGTGGCGAGGTTGACCAGGCCGGTGCGGTAGGCGCGCGCCACCGACGCCGGGTCGCCCACGGTGCGCCCGGCGATCGGCTGGCTGTCGACGTCCAGCCCGCCGAGCTTCTCGTTGAGGTCGAGGAACTGCGCGGTCGTGATCCGGCCCGCCTTCAGCGCCTCGAGCCCGTACTGGATCCCGGCGTTCGCGAACGGAATGCCCCCGAAGCCCCGCCCGGCCCGCTTCTCCTGCGGGGTCCACACCGACGACGGGCGCGGGCCGATCAGGTTGACCATGAGGTCGAGCACCGAGCAGCGCACGCCGCCCGGGTTGATCTCGGAGTCGTAGCGCGTCGCCGGGTCGCCGGCCACCGGCGCCGTCGTACCGCCGCACTCGTCCTCGGGGTTGAGCGCGGACTTGAAGAGACCCTCGTCGGCGACGACGGCGTTGAGATGCGTGAGGTGGCCCTCGACGTCGGCCATCTGGGTGGGCAGCCAGGCCACGCCCGGACCCCAGCGGCTCGGGTCCTCGAAGTAGCGGCGCATCAGGTGGTAGTCGGCGAACTGCGCGCCCGCGGTCAGCGTGTCCGGGTAGGAGCAGGTGGTGATCAGACCCTGGTAGATGCCGGGGTAGGCGTTGGCCACCGTGTGCTGGGCGATCGAGCCGCCGGAGCAGCCGGTGCCGATCGTGTAGCGGATCGTCCCGTAGCGCTCGACGAAGCGCTCCTTGGCCATCACCAGGGACTCGGCGTTCATCGCCACGTTGCAGTTGTGGCCGGTGTTGTCGAGCGCGGTCGAGATGACCGAGAAGCCCTTGCCGAGCGCGGTCACGTAGCTCTGGGTGAAGCCCGGGGTCTCCGCGGGGATGGTGCCGGAGTAGTCCTCCAGCGGCGGCGTCCCGGGCGAGTACGACGCCCCGCAGCCGCCGCCGTGGGTCACCAGCACCTTGCCGTTGAACTGCCGTTGCGGTCGCCAGGGCGCCCACGGCTTCCCGGGCTGCCACAGGGTGAGGATCGTGTAGCGGTCGCGGTCCTGGAAGCCGTCCTCGCGGCGGACGATGAACGGCACCCGCACGCCGCGGTCGGTGGTCGTCGTCGCCACGTCGTTCGGCGGGTTCGTCCGGTCGTAGGGCTGCAGCGCGGCGGCCAGGGGGTTCGTCGACCGGTAGAGCAGCGAGTACGTCGCCGGCTGGTTGCACTGCGCGTCGCGCGCGGTCGCCTGACAGCGGTAGTGCTTCAGCTGGGGCCCGGAGAAGAGCGGTCCGCCCGCGGGGTGGTTGGTGACGACCGCCCGCGCCCGGTGGCCGCGCCAGCGCGCGGTGACGACGTTGCGGCCGACCCGCAGCCCGCGCACGATCCCCTCGTAGCGGCCGGTGGGGCGCACGGCGAAGCGCTTCGTGACCTCGCGGCGGCCCACGAACACCCGGATGCTGCGCAGCCGGACCCCCTTGGCGGCCGTGACCGCCACCCGCGCGTCACCCTCGGAGACCAGGTCGGCGCGGTTGGACAGCACCCGCACGATCAGCTTGCGGCGCTGCGCCGCGCGCGCGAGCGGCGTACCCGACCGGTCCTGGTGCGCCACGGCTGTCGTCGGCGCCGGGGCCGGCGCCGCGTCGGCGGGTGTGAGCACGGGCGCGGCCACGAGGGGCAGCAGCAGCGCCGAGGCGAGGGCGACGAGACGTCGGTGCATGGGTGTCCTCCAGGGGTTCGAGAGGCCTAACGGCCGAACCGCCCGACAGGTACGCCGCCGCGCAGCGCGCGTGGGATCTCGGCCACCTCGTCGACCACCGCAGCCAGCCGCGCCAGGTCCGCCTCCGACGCCGGCGACTCGAGCGTCACCGCGTAGGTAACCCCCGTCGAGCGCCACTCCTCGTCGAACCCGCCGTCGGCCTCGACGACGATCCCATCCACCCGCACCCCGAGCCGCTCGGCCTCACGGTAGGTGTCGTTGAGGACGCACAGCGCCACCGACAGGTGCATCACCTGCGCGCCATTCGCCGCCGGGCCCGCCACCACGCCCTCCTCGGTCCAGGCGTGGGCGAGCACCACGCCACGTTCCGCACGCAGGCTCCCTGCTGTCGCGCGGACACCGAACGGTGACAGGTCCATCATGGGCTCCTATCAGTTGCGCTGGTGGACGCTAGGTTCTCGCTCGATGCTCGCCTCCACAAGAGCCAACCCGTAGAAGCTCCGGGGGCTCCGACATCCGTCGTCATCGTTCCGCCATGATCGCTGCCGGAGCCTGACCGTCGGCGTCTCTGGGCGCTCGTCGGCTGTCCTTATAGGGCGCGTCCTACCGCCCACTATGGGCGCCCCACAGCGCCCGGAAAGGTAGGCCGACCCAGCGCCACGGCGCACCGTCATCGTCCACACTGGACGAGCCGTGCCCGCCGGGTGCGCTAGCCATCTATGTCAGCGACCAAGCTGGTGGGCGGGTCGAGCCAGTCGGATCGCGTCCGGAGTCGATTGCTCATTCCTTGGATGTCCGGGTATAGCAGCGCTGCCGTGTAGCCGTACGTTCGGTCGAGCATTTCCCTGATCTCCGCCTTCGCCTTTGCGGTAATCCGGAAACTGAACAGCGGAGCCAGTCTGGCGTTCGTCGCTCGCGGACGACTGTGCGGATGCGTTGGCCTCGCGTAGATCGACATCGATGCGGCGACGTCCACCGCGCTCCAATGACGCCCATTTGTCCCCGATCGGAACAGGAGGGTCTCTCGGGTCAACATCGGCACGCCCTCAAGCAGGAAGGCCGCGTTCTGCGCCGCGATCCGTGCGTCATAGGCAGGGGGAATCCAGATCCTTCGCCTGGACCCGGTACCCCAATCTGCTGCGGCACGTTCCTCCGCCGAGCCATACGTCCAAAACGGATAGCGACTACCGGCGAGAACCTCGCTGATCACCGGTTGGCCGGCGGGAGACTCGGCTCCCTCAGTCACGGGTCCGGTTGCCAATGCAAACAGACGCGCATCAGAGGCGTCGGCGATGCCAGCCTCGACAGCGAACCACGTGGCGATGAGCGGATTTCGTGTGACATCGAGCAGCCGGGTCGGCCCGCCGTGGTGTTGCAGACGAGCGAAGAGTTCAAGCGCCGAAGTCTCGGACATCCGCCACTCAACCGCTTCGTCGAGCACTCCCAGCTCAGCAGCGAGCATGGCCTCCTCGTCAGGGAACCTCTGAATGGATGAGTCCTCGCCGGGACTGGGCGAGTCCACCACGAGTCGGTGGGCCATGAGTCGCCGGTACAGGCTGCTGTGCAAACCCCAATTGGCGTCCTGCTGTCCACGCCATACGAAACGTAAATCGTGATTCTTGGCGGCCAGCGCCTGCACCTCGCTGGTCAGCCCGGCGAACGACTCGATCACCACCTCATGAGCACCGAAGAAACTGCCCGGGCCCGAATACTCGGGCGAGAACGTACCTTCCGATGGAATGGCTCGATGCGCGTCCGGCGCGTCCGGCGCGGTCGGCGCGGTCGGCTCGACGGCAATTTCGGGCTTGACACGCTCGCGCTGGAGAGCAATCCTCAGCGCCGGATCAGGACCGAGGGCTCCCGCCCAGTTTGCTTGCCTCCGAGCGGCCGCGCTGACCGTCGACGAGACCTCGGGACTGAGAACGGCACGCTTGGCAGCATCCGCGAGGGCATTATCGACGGCGTTCGTGATGGCTGGGGAACCGAAGCCGCTCAGCCCCGCAAGGCCACCGATCCCGGTGACGTTACGCCGGGCCGCCTCAGCGATCGCGGATGTGACGTTGGGGCTAAGCACGGCACGCTTGGCAGCATCCGCGAGGGCATTATCGACGGCGTTCGTGATGGCTGGGGAACCGAAGCCGCTCAGCCCCGCAAGGCCACCGATCCCGGTGACGTTACGCCGGGCCGCCTCAGCGATCGCGGATGTGACGTTGGGGCTAAGCACGGCACGCTTGGCAGCATCCGCGAGAGCATTATCGACGGCGTTCGTGATGGCTGGGGAACCGAAGCCGCTCAGCCCCGCAAGGCCACCGATCCCGGTGACGTTACGCCGGGCCGCCTCAGCGATCGCGGATGTGACGTCGGGGCTAAGCACGGCACGCTTGGCAGCATCCGCGAGAGCATTATCGACGGCGTTCGTGATGGCTGGGGAACCGAAGCCGCTCAGCCCCGCAAGGCCACCGATCCCGGTGACGTTACGCCGGGCCGCCTCAGCGATCGCGGATGTGACGTCGGGGCTAAGCACGGCACGCTTGGCAGCATCCGCGAGAGCGGTATCGACGGCGTTCGTGATGGCGGGGCTACTGAAGCCCGCGAGGCCGGATAGGCCACCGAGTCCGTCAATGTCGCGCCGAATAGCAGCCCTAATAGCGGACGTGACATCCGGAGTTGCCGCCGCACGACGAGCGGCGTCCGCGAGCGCCGTATCGACGGCTTTCGTAGATTGTTCCTTCAGGTCATCGTCGGTCCCACTCGGGGGTTCATCCGGCTCAACCTGAGACACGCAGCCAACCTACTGGAACTGCACCTGGTGCGTTGTAGAAGTGGATCGCTTCCGCGAAGGGCGAGGACATCCACGGTCGGAGTAGCGACAAGCCTTCGCGCTCCCTGCGGCGGATACAGCGTCTTCTCAGACGCAGGGTCCAGTCGCCACTCTGGCTCGGCGCGGAGGGCCTCCACTACCCACTCCCCACGTGCGCAAGTACCAGCGTCGTTCCGCCGCGTCAGAGGCGTTCGCGGCGGGGTTGCATGACCTGGACTCGGGCTGCACGCGGAGGGGTCCTTCAGGACGCCACAAGCCGCTACGCGCATGCGCGTCTGAAGGCTTCCTCCTTCACCGCCATCGAGATGCTGATCGCGAGGTGGACCGCCGTCCGCGCCTCGGTCACCGAGTTCGATTCTTCGTCCTGGCCGTGGCGGGCCTTCTGCCCGTACGCGATGGTGCGGGCCATCTGGATGATCGTCTGCGCGCCGTCTAATTTGTGGTGCCTGCTTGGGTCGAAAGTCGCGCGCGATTCCTCGATCACTAGCTCCCACTTCGACGGCTTGGCATCGAAGATCTCAATCAGCTTGAGAAGACTCGTGTTTGAGTCACTTGGCGTGATCACCGGCCGCAGGGCGGCCTCCGCAGCCTTGAACGCCGACTGGAACGCGTCGTCAGGGCGGGCGTCGACGCCGTAGGCGGCGTTCCAAGCCCTCGTCAGCAGTTGGCTCACCGCCTCGGGTGCCTCGGCGACAGCGAACTCGATCTCTTGCCGCGCGGCGGGCGGGACCCGAAACTCCAAGCCGCGCAAGTCCGCTGTGACGGCGTAGCCCGAATTGCCTCGCTCAGTCGGCGTTCGAGCTCGCCGGCCTTGGAATCGTTGGGGACGTGCTTCAGGAGGGCGCGAACGACGCTCAATTGGAACGTGGGCTTCTTGCACAACGTCTCGATGGCGTCCTGGATCTCGTATGGCGGGCCGCCTTCGGGAAGGCGCGTCACGTCCATACGTAGGGCACTGGCTACGACCGAGGCAGGTTGACTGCCGTGTCCCTGAATGGCGCTATTCAGGTGATGGTTGGTCCACGTCCAAAGTTCTTGCTTCAGGTGCTTGGGCACGTCGTAGTAGACGGGTTCCAGCTCTTCGCGGAGGTTCCTCGGTTGGATCCCACACCATACCCAGCAGAGTAGGGCCTGAGGCCGACGGTCATCTCTGACACGGGGTCTGCACGAGTTCAAGTCGGTCGAACTAGCCCATTTCCCGCCATCCGGCTAGTGCGTGAGTTCGAACGTGTGGACATGCCGACGAGCGCGTGAGTGCGCGAACCTGGGGAACGGCGCAGGCCACTTGAGGAACCAGGGAGAGGCTTAGAGGCACTCGGGATGGGCCCACTCGACAGGACCCGACTCACTCGGCGTCGGTTTCTTCGGGTCGCCCCTAGGCGTCTCTGGCTCGTCTGCTTCAAGACGGTCGAGTTCTGCAATCTTTGCCTCACTCCGGTCCCGAAGCTTGCGGACCCCCCAAACGCCGCCGGTGATCATGGCGCCGACACCCAGAGTCACGAGGCTGCCGACTACCCCGCCCTGCTTCGCGCCGTCGCTGAAGCCCTTGTGATAGCCGTGTCCCCATGCTGGATTCCCCATGCGTCCTGACCTCCTGTCGCGAGTGCCATCCTGGCACAGGACACGGATCCTGATTCAGGACACAGTTGTCGGGAGGGAGCATGGATCTAGCTCTTCGCCCGGCCGAGGCGCGCGTGATTGCGCCGCCCGCCGGACGCGCCTTCCCACCGCGGAGACGGCGGAGCGCATCGATCTGTACCGTCAAGGGTTCAACAGCAGGAGGAACCATGGGCGACTGCATCAACTGTCAGCAGGACCTGGCGGGAAGCGATTTCACCCCTGCCTGGGCGGACGGGAACAATCCTGAGGCCTACTGCATTTGTCGGCACTGCGGAACGGAAAACATGGTCGAAACCGGGCAGGGTTAGGCAGGCCTGAGTGACGCGGCGTGGGGCTCTCACCGCGGAGTTCGCGCGAAGTCACAAGTCTGGCTCCTGCATCAAGACCCCCTGAGCTTCCACGTGATCGAAGCCGCCGACAGCAATGAAAGGGTGCCCATGCCTGGCCCGGAACAATGGTGCGACGCGTTGTATTTCCCCCACGGCCGACGCCGGTATGGCGGAGTCCATTGTCGTCTGGAGCCGGGGCATGAGGGCGAACATTGGTGCGAGGCAGAAGACGAGATGGATTCTTAGGGCCTGCGAGCGTTCTTGCATGCGGGGTCGAGTGGCCCCACCGATCGCGTAGACGGGCAGCCAAGCAGGCGCCGGTTCCGAGTGGCAGCTATGCGGTTCCCAGCGCATCTCCGGGCGCAAGTGCGTCATTGCGCCGCGAGCCAGACGCACTGGCCGGCCAGTGGGCCACGCCCTACGCGCTGTCGGTACCGCTGTTGGCGGTCGTGAGCGGAGGAACCATCGCGGCTTCCCATGCGCTTGCGGCCGGTTCGGGGTGGTTCAGACCTCTGAGAGCTCCGCACGCAGCTTTTCGGTGACCGTCCTCAATGTCTCGGCGTCCCTCAGGTCGAGCTGACGAGCCTGCTGGCTGATCTCGGCCAACCGCGCCTTGGCCGACTCCACCGAGTGCGCGACATCCCCAATGTGGAAGCCACCAACATGCAGCCGCGCCACACCCTCAGACATCCCCCAGCGCCAGTTCCGCTGGTCCGCCAAAAAGACCTCCCGGGCGCTGGGGGGTCGCGACAACGCGAAGGTGACACGAACCTCCGTGCGGGCACGAGCAGGATGCTCGATGGGCACGATGACCTCCTCGAATCCGATAATTTCGAGCGGGTCTTCGGGGGTCTCGTCCTCGGGGTCAATAGGCATCACGACGGTCATGACGCGGAGGCTATCCATACGCACCGACAACCGGCCGTGGTCCACTTGCGGGTGGTCTGAACCGGGTGCTCTGAACGCACGGAAGGCCCCCGCCGTAGCGGGGGCTTCCGTGGGGGTGTCTCAGCGGGCATAGGGTGCTGCGCGGGCCCCGTTGCTGGTTGCGATGCCGGAGGCGATCAAGCGCCCGTCGCGAATGAGGATCCAGCGCCAGCCGGTCGTGCCGTTGAGGCCGGCGGTGCTCTAGTTGCAGGATCCTCATTCGGACCAGGATCAGGCGTCGGCGGGAGCTGTCGACGTCATTCCGGCTCCTGTCAGCAATCGACAGCGGCGCTTAACCGTCCGAGGCGGGACAGCGGTCTAGTGTCCTTCTCGTGCTCGTGACCACTCACAGTCCATTGATCACTGATCCGGAAGTGGTTGCCATCTACGTGGGCGTCGCGGTCAGCGGTGTTCTTGCCGCGATCGCTGTCATCATTTCGCTGCGTTCGCTTGCGATCCAGAAAGAGAGCGGCCGTGCGGCAGTCATCTCCGCTGAGGCAGCACAGCGGGCCAACTGGCTCACCGAGCAGCGGATGCTGCACGAGGTTGCGAACAATCAGCCTGTCACGCCCGCACAGGGTGCTGATCTCGACGCAGGCGACGCGCAGGAACCCAACGTGCGTTGGTCTCTGGATCGGAAATCCAAGAACGCGTTCGTGCTGAGAAACGTCGGAACAGACGTGGCTGAAGAGGTCCGCATCCCCGCCGAGGGCGCCGCGCCGATCAGTCGTGGATTGCCTCAGTCCGCGACCCTACGACCACAAGAGTCAGTCGAGTTCCTGATGATCGGCGCCATGGGAGCCCCAGTGCCTAACGAGATCCTCGTCACCTGGAAGGGACGCGATCCGGACGATCCGCTCGTACTCCCGGTTCCGAGATAGCGCAACTGCCGAGCCCGTCGGCGCACCGGCTCCCCGCCGCACCGATCCCGATCGCCGCCGACAAGCGCGTCATATCCCCGCCATTGCCGCGCCCGTCTCACCGAACTGGTCACCCGGTGAAGCACTCGTCCGCCGCGGCCAACCTCAACGTCCGACCAACTGAGCCGGGGCGCGGGAGCGATGTCGGTGGCCGGTGGGGGTGGTGGTCTCGATCGTGTGGCGGGCTTGGGTGACGACGGGGGTGGCGAACCAGCCGGGGGCTTGCTTGGCGAGGTTGCAGCGCTGGCAGAGGCCCTGGAGGTTGGCCGCGGAGGTCTCGCCGCCGGCCTGGAAGGCGTGGGCGTGGTCGGTCTGGGCGATCGGGGCGCCGCACCAGGGGGTGCGGCAGAGGTCCTGGTCGCGGGTGGCGACGAGGTCGGCCAGGCCCTGGGGGGCGAGGCGGGCGCGGGAGTCCATGGCGACCAGCTCGCCGGTGGCGGGGGCGACGTAGAGGCGGCGGATGAAGGCCCGCGCCTGTGCCGTCGCGTCCTTGACGAGGGCGCGAGCCCAGGGGGCGGGCACGGGGCCGTAGCCGGCCAGGTGCGCCGCGTCGTCGGCCTGGCCGAGCAGGGACCGATCGGTCATCACGAGCTTCACCTCGACCCGCGGGGTCTCCGCGGCGGAGGCGCCGGTGACGCGTGCGACGAGGGTGTCGGCCATGACCTGGCCCTTGCCGCGCTCGTCACCGCTGGCCACGGCGGCTTTGGCGGCGGCCAGGAGGGCGGCGTAGACACCGACACCGGCCGTGACCGGGAGCAGGGCGGTGACCCAGCACATCGTGTCCGGGGCGGGGCGGATGCTGACGTGGCGCTCGGTCTCCGCCTTGCGGGCCCGGGCGACGATCGCGGCGGGGTCGAGCTCGCAGGCGAGCTTCTTGGCGGCCCGTGCCAGGGCGGTGTCGCTCATGGTCGCGGCCTCGCCGGTGGCGCAGAGGCGGCGGTCGATCTCGGCCCGGTGCTCCAGCGACAGGCAGGCGGTCTCGCGGGCCAGGATGGTGGCGCGCCACTCGTTGAGCCGGCCCTGCCGCATCAGGCCGAGAGTGTGCGGCATCTCGCCGGCCAGGACCTTCGCCAGCCCGAGCAGGCGCGAGCCCTTGTGGGGAGACTCCCGCCGGGCCAGGGCGAGCTGCTCGGCGACGCCCTCTCCGACGCGCTCGGCACGCACCCCCGCGTCGACCTGGGCGGCGCGCTGGGACTCGTCGAGGTCCGCCGCGGTCGTGGCCTGCGCCGCGCTGCCGATGCAGTGCAGCTCCTCGATCTTGCGGATGAGGTCGATGCGCTGAGCGTCCGAGAGGTCACGCGGGCAGTCGACGAGGACGGAGGCCGTCTCGTCGAGCTGTCTCATGAGGGTGTCGAACATGTGTTCGATCCTATGCCTCGCCGGGGACATCGGTCCTCCGGCAATCGAGCGTCTGTGGATACCGGCCGACCTAACGCCGGCCCGTGCACACCAAGTGGCCTGGACGGCCCGGAGATCAGGTCACCCAGCGGCCGCAGTGGAGGACGCGCTGGACGGCGAGGTCCTGGTCGAGGACGACGAGGTCGGCGCGGTAGCCGGGGCGCAGGGCGCCGACGCGGTCGAGGTGCAGGAGGGCGACGGGGGTGGAGGTGGCGGCGCGGACCACGTCGGCGATGGGCAGCCCCGCGACCTGGACGGCGTACTGCACGGCCGCGGCCATGGTGAGCGTCGAGCCGGCGATGGCGCCGCCCTCGGCGAGTCGGGCGACGCCGTCACGGACGGTGACCGTCATCCGCCCCAGCCGGTAGTCGCCGTCGGCGGCGGCGGCGGCCGCCATCGCGTCGGTGACCAGGACGAAGAGGTGCGGCTTGGCCTCGGCCGCCAGCCGCAGCGCGGCGGGATGGACGTGCACGCCGTCCGCGATGAGCTCGACGTAGGCGTCGGGGTGCTCCAGCAGCGCCGCGATCGGGCCGGGCTCGCGGTGGTGCAGCGGCCGCATGGCGTTGAACAGGTGGGTGCCGACGCTCGCGCCCGCGTCCAGCGCCGCCCGCGCCACGTCGTATGTCGCCTCGGTGTGGCCGATCGCCGACACGACTCCCGCGGCCGTGAGCCGGCGGATCGCGTCCAGGCCGCCGGGCAGCTCCGGGGCGAGGGTGACCATCCGCAGGTGGCCGCGCCCGGCCTCGACCAGCGCGTCCAACAGGGCCGGCTCGGGGTCGGTCAGCAGCGCGGGGTCGTGGGCGCCGGCCCGCCGAGGGCTCAGCCACGGGCCCTCGAGGTGGATGCCGGCCACGACGCCCTCGTCGGCGGCCGCCGCGAGCTCGGCGACGGAGGACAGGAGGCGATCCGGCGTCGCCGTCACCAGGCTGGCCATCATCGTCGTGGTGCCGTGCTGGAGATGGGCGGCGGTGACGGCGGCGGCGTCCTCCCGCGAGCCGGTGTCGTAGGAGGCACCACCCCCGCCGTGCGCGTGCCCGTCGACGAACCCGGGGACGAGCGTGGCCTCGGGCAGGTCGACGTCGGCGGGGCGGTCCGGCACTCCGGATCCCACGTCGGCGATCCGGTCGCCCTCGACGAGCACCCACCCCGGCGCAAAGACCCGCGCCGGGGTGACCACCCGTCCGGCCGAGATCAGCATGCTCAGACGCTAGCGTCCGCCGACACGATGGACTCCTCGCCCTCCTCCTCGCGGCCCGGGGTGCGCAGGTTCCACCGGCGGATCACGAAGCGGAACAGGACGTAGTACAGGGCGGCGTACCCGAGCCCGATGGGGATGAGCAGCAACGGGTCAGTGGCGATGTTGAAGTTGAGCGCGTAGTCGAAGAGCCCGGCCGAGAACCCGAAGCCGTCCTTGATCCCCAGCGCGTTGACCAACGCCAGCGAGGTGCCGGTCAGCACCGCGTGGATGAGGTACAGCGGCCAGGCCACGAACATGAACGCGAACTCCAGCGGCTCGGTGACCCCGGTGAGGAACGCCGTCAGCGCGGCGGAGGCCATGATGCCGCCGACGACCTTCTTGTTCTGCGGCTTCGCCTCGTGCCAGATCGCCAGGGCGGCAGCGGGGAGCGCGAACATCATGATCGGGAAGAAGCCGGTCATGAACGCGCCCGCGGTCGGGTCGCCGTGCAGGAACCGCGCAATGTCGCCGTGGTAGACCTCGCCGTCGGCCTCGTAGCTGCCGAAGATGAACCACGGCGGGTTGTTGAGGATGTGGTGCAGTCCGAGCGGGATGAGCAGCCGGTTGAGCGTGCCGTAGATGAAGCCGCCGGCCACCTCGTTGTCGGTCACCGACTCACCCAGGTTGGTGATCCCGTCGTCGAAGGCCGGGTAGACCAGGTTCATCAGCACCGAGATGCCGATGGCCGCGAACGACGTGATGATCGGGACGAACCGGCGCCCGCCGAAGAAGGCGAGGTACGGCGGCAGCTTGATCCGGTGGTAGCGCTGCCACAGCCACGCCGCCACCAGGCCCATGACGATGCCGCCGAGCACCCCGTAGTTGATCAGCTGCTGCTCGGCGTCCTCGGCGGGCAGCCCGAGGACGAACGGGGACATCGCGTCGCCCACGGACTTGAAGACCAGGTACCCGACCACCGCCGCCAGGGCGGTGGAGCCGTCGGCCTTGCGGGCCATGCCGATGGCCACGCCGACCGCGAACAGCAACGGCAGGTTGGCGAACAGCGCGTCGCCCGCGGCCCCGATGACGGCGGCCACCCGGTCCCAGCCGAGCCCGTCCGCGCCGAGTACGTCGGCCTGGCCGAAGCGCAGCAGCAGGGCGGCCACGGGCAGGGCGGCGATCGGGAGCATCAGGCTGCGCCCGAACTTCTGCAGCGGCCCCAGGTTGAGGCGCCGCTTCTCGTTGGCGTCCACGGACGCGTCTGCTGTGCTCATCGCTTCTTCTTCCTCTCGGCGGTGTTGCGGCGTTGGCCCAGGTCGTCACGGCCCAGGGACATGTGGATCTGGTAGCGGTCGCCGCGGTAGCGGGACACGACGTGCTCCATGGGTCGCCCGGCGCTGGACGAGACGCGGCGGAACACGAGCAGAGGGGTGTTGAGCGGTGCGTCGAGGCGCCGCGCGGTGGCCGCGTCGGCGGTCTCCCCCCACAGCGTCTGCTCGGCGGCGTCGATGGGGGCGTCGAAGACGTCGGCGAACAGCTCGTAGAGCGAGCCGCCGAGGTCGTGACGGTCCAGGCCGGGGAGCAGGGCGCGGGGGTACCAGCCGTGCTCGAGCGCGATCGGCTCGCCGTCGGCGAGACGCACCCGGTCGACCCGCCACGCCGTGCCGTCGCCGTCGAGCCCGAGCGCGTGCACGACCTCGGTCGGCGGCTCGTCCAGCTCCACCGACAGCAGCCGGGTGGAGGGCTCCAGCCCCCGGCGGCGCATGTCCTGGCTGAACGACGCGAGGTGTAGCCGGCTCTCCAGCCGCGGCGTGGACACGAAGGTCCCCTTGCCGTGCACGCGCCGCAGCAGGCCGTCGGAGACCAGGCCGTCGATGGCCTTGCGCACCGTCGCACGGGACACGCCGTACGTCGCCATGAGGTCGCGCTCGGAGGGGATCGCGGCCCCCGGCCCCAGCTCTCGGGCGGCCAGCTCGGCGAGCGCGTCGCTGAGCTGGGCGTGCTTGGTGAGCGGTCCCTCGATGAGGGTGCGGTCACGGGGACTGGTGGACACGAGAGCCTCTCGACGGAGCCAGATGACACTGGTACGGTCTGGTCCGTACCAGTTGGGAGTGTGAGCCCCCTCACCGGGGTTGTCAAGGGACCAGGGCGGGAGCGCGATGAGCACACAGATGGCCCGGGAGATCGCCGAGCAGCCCGACGCCGTACGGCGCACGCTCGCCGCGCTGCGTCCCCAGCGCGACGCGGTCCGCTCGCTCCTGCGCGGCCGGCGCCGGGTCCTGTTCGCCGCCCGGGGATCCTCCGACAACGCCGCGATCTACGGCCGCTACCTGCTCGAGACCCAGGCCGGTGTCGCCGGCGGACTGGTCTCGCCCAGCGTCGCGACCCACTACCGGTCGCGGCTGGACCTGTCGGACTGCGTGGTGGTCAGCGTGTCCCAGTCGGGAGCGACCGAGGAGATCGTGGCGACCCAGGAGTGGGCCCGCTCCTGCGGCGCGGCCACCCTCGCCGTCACCAACGTCGCCGACTCCCCGCTGGCGGGCGCGGCCGACCTGTCCCTGGTGACGCAGGCGGGAGCCGAGGTCGCCGTGCCCGCCACGAAGACCTACCTCACCCAGCTGGTGGCGATGGCGGTGCTGACCGCCTCCGTGCTCGAGGATCCGGGACCGCTGGACGCCGCGCTGGACCGGGTCCCCGGCGAGATCGAGCGGCTGCTCGACGTCCCCGTCGACGAGGCGGTGGCGGCCCTGCGCGACACGGCGTACACGGTCGTGTCGGGGCGCGGGCTGATGATGGGCACCGCGCTCGAGACCGCGCTGAAGCTCGAGGAGACCTGCCAGCGCCCGGTGCGCGGCTACTCCTACGCCGACCTGCGGCACGGCCCGATCGCGGTGGTCACCCAGGGCATGACCGCCCTGCTGCTGGCCGCGCCGGACGGGCCGCTGCTCGAGCCGCTGGTCGACCTCGCCGACGACCTGGCCTCGCGCGGTGCCCGGGTCGTGGGCATCGGCGGCGACGCGGCCTTCGCGCGGGCGTGTGCCGTCCATGTCGCGGGCCCCGACCTCACCGAGGCCGCCGCACCGCTGGGCGCCATCGTGCCCGGCCAGCGCATCGTCGAGGGGCTGGCTCGCGACCTCGGCCTGGACCCCGATCGCCCCCAGGGGCTGGCCAAGGTCACCTCGACCGACCCACACTCGTGACCCCACCACCGAAGGAGCAGAGATGAGCAGCAAGGCCGAGCAGATCCTCGCGGGCCTCGGCGGCGCCGACAACGTCGTCGAGATCGAGCCCTGCATCACCCGCCTGCGCACGGAGGTCAACGACGCCTCGCTCGTCGACGAGAAGGCGCTCAAGGCCGCGGGCGCGCACGGCGTCATGCAGTCCGGCACGGTGGTCCAGGTCGTCGTCGGCCCCGAGGCCGACAACCTCGCCGACGACATCGAGGACCTGATGTGACCCAGGTGCTCGCGCCCCTGGCCGGGCGGGTCGTGGCGATGACCGACGTGCCCGACCCGGTGTTCGCCTCGGAGATGGTCGGCCCCGGCGTCGCGATCGACCCCGACCCGGGCGAGGTCACGGTCGTCTCGCCCGTGGCGGGCAGGGTGGTCAAGGTGCACCCGCACGCCTTCGTGGTCCTGGCCGACGACGGCGTCGGCGTCCTGGTCCACCTGGGCATCGACACGGTCCGGCTGGAGGGCCGCGGCTTCGAGGTGCTGGTCGAGCAGGGCAGCACCGTCGAGGCCGGCGCCCCGATGGTCCGGTGGGACCCGGCCGCGCTCACCGACGCGATGTCGGCGCTGGTGCCGGTCGTGGCGATGGACCGCCCCAAGGGCTCGGTCGCCGCGCCGGCGGACGACGCCCGCGCGGTCGCCGGCGACCTCCTCTTCACCGTCTCCACGTGAGACCCGCGGCGCTGCTCCTCGACCTCGACGGGACGCTGGTGGACTCCGAGCCGCTGCAGCGCGCCGCCTACGCGTCGTACTTCGCCAGCCGGGGCTGGGAGGTCGCCGACCTCACGGTCTTCACCGGCCGTCGCGCGAGCGACGTCTTCGCCGCGGAGCCGGGGCCGTGGGCCGGCGAGGACCCGCGCGTGCTGCACGAGGCGGTCGTGGCCCACTTCCCCGAGGACTCGCTGCCCGACGAGGTGCCCGGCGCCCGAGACCTGGTGCTGGCCGCGGCACGCGCCGCGGTGCCGGTCGCGATCGTGACCTCGGCGGGGGCGCCGTGGGTGGCCCGGGCGGTGGGAGCGCTCGGCGTCCTCGAGCACGTCGCTCTCGTGGTCACCGCCGCCGACGTGACCGACGGCAAGCCCCATCCCGCGGGCTACCTGCTCGCGGCCGAGCGACTGGGGGTCTCCCCCGCCGACTGCCTGGCCGCCGAGGACTCGCCCGCCGGCGTACGCGCGGCGGTCTCGGCCGGCGTCGGTCAGGTCGTCGGCGTCACCACGACCCACGACGACGCCGTCCTGGCCGCCGCCGGCGCCACCGAGGTCCTCCCCGACCTCCGCGTGCTCGCGGCCCGGCTGCGCCGGTGACGGCTCAGGCCGCCCGGCCGACCTTGAGCCGGCGAGCCTGCTGGGTGAGGCGGGCCTGGGCGGCGCGGCGGACCTTGGGGCCCTTGGTGGTCATGGCGTAGAGGACCTTGAGCTGGCTGGGCAGGTTCTTGGCGTTGGTGGTGGCCAGGAAGTCGTTGGGCAGGGAGAGCCGGACGACCTTGTGCCAGGCGCTCGCGACCTGCTTCGGGAGCGGGGCCATGTGGTAGCTCAGGCCGTAGCGCTGGAAGAGGTCCTGCACCTGCGGGGCGATCTCGGCGTAGCGGTTGCTGGGCAGGTCGGGGAACAGGTGGTGCTCGATCTGGTGCGAGAGGTTGCCGGTCATGAAGTGCATGGCCTTGCTGCCGGAGATGTTGGCCGAGCCGAGCATCTGGCGCAGGTACCACTCGCCGCGGGTCTCGCCCTCGATCGAGGAGCGCTCGAAGGTCTCGACGCCCTCGGGGAAGTGGCCGCACATGATGACCGAGTGCGTCCACAGGTTGCGCACGACGTTGGCGGTGAAGTTGGCGGCCAGGGTCGGCAGGAACGAGCCGGTCGGGAGCGACATCGCCGGGTGGACGACGTAGTCCTTGGTCACCTGGTTGCGGATCTTCTTCAGCGTCTGCTTGGCCCGCGCCTTGAACGCCGGGTCCTTGCGGCGCTTCTCGCTCGCGAGGTTCTTGCCGAGCTCGAGGTCGTAGGCGGCGATGCCGTACTCGAAGAAGCAGGCGTTGATGAAGTTCCACACCGGCTGGGCGAGGTAGAGCGGGTACCAGCGCTGGTCCTCGTCGACGCGCATGATGCCGTAGCCGAGGTCGTTGTCCTTGCCGACGACGTTGGTGTAGGTGTGGTGCAGCTCGTTGTGCGAGTGCTTCCACTGGTCCGACGGCGAGGCGTTGTCCCACTCCCACGTGGTGGAGTGGATCTTCGGGTCGCGCATCCAGTCCCACTGGCCGTGCATGATGTTGTGCCCGACCTCCATGTTCTCGATGATCTTCGCGACGCTGAGGCCGGCGGTGCCGAGCACCCAGGCCGGCGGGAAGACGCTGGCGAGCAGCACGGCCCGGCTGGCGAGCTCGAGCTTGCGCTGGGCGTCGATCACCTTGCGGATGTACGCCGCGTCGCGCTCGCCGCGGGTGTCGAGGATCGACTGGCGGATGGCGTCGAGCTCGACGCCGATCTGCTCGATCTCCTCAGGGGTCAGGTGGGCGATCGGGTTCGTGCTCTCGGTCTTCTTCTGAAGGACGGTCATGTCGATCTCCTCGTGGTGGTCGATCGGTCAGTGGTCGATGTCGCAGGCGCCGGCGGCCGCGTTGATGCAGGTCTGGATGACGACGCCGTCGCCCGGGGCGGCGACGGTGAGCTCGCCGTTGCGCAGGTCGCGCACGGCGCCCTCGCGCAGGGGCAGCACGCAGCCGAAGCACACGCCCATGCGGCAGCCGCTCGGCATCAGGACGCCACCGGCCTCGGCGGCGTCGAGGATCGGGGTGGCCCCGTCGCCCTCGACGGTGATGTCGCTCTTGGTGAACGACACGCTGCCGCCCTCGCCGGTCGCGACGACCGCGGTGCGGAACCGCTCGATGTGCAGCGGCAGGTCGCGGGCGGTGTGGTGCTCCTCGAGCGCATCGAGGAGGCCGACCGGCCCGCAGGCGTACGTCGTGCGCTCGGCGAGGTCGGGGACGATGGTGTCCAGGTCGTGCACGTCGAGCATCCCGTGCACGTCGGTGTGCATCTCGACCAGGCGGACCCGGCCCTCCTCGGCGTACTGGCGCAGCTCCTGGCCGAAGATCACCTCCGAGCGCGACAGCGCGGAGTGCAGCAGCACGATGTCGGCGTCGAGCCGCTCGGCGCGCGAGAACAGGTTGCGCAGCATCCCGATCACCGGCGTCACCCCGGAGCCGGCCGTGACCAGCAGCAGCTTGGCGGGGACCGGGTCGGGGAGCACGAAGTCACCCTCGGCCTGGCCGAGCTGCAGCATCTGGCCGACCCGCGCATGGCGCACCAGGTGGGTGGAGACCGCGCCGTCGGGGATCGCCTTGACGGTGATGCTGATGTGGCCGTCGGCCCGGGGGCCGTGGGTCAGGGAGTAGGTGCGCCACAGGCGGACGCCGTCGACGTCCACGCCCACCCGGACGTACTGACCGGGCACATGGCCGGCCCAGTCCTTGCCCGGCTTGAGCACGATCGTCGCGGCGTCGGCGGTCTCCGGGACGATCGAGACGATGCGCGCGCGCAGGTCGGCGCCGGAGCGGAGCGGGGAGAAGATGTCGAGGACGTCGGCCGGCACGAGCGGCGTCACGGCGGCCTCGGCCACGCGCATCAGCCGGTCTCGCAGCGCGCGGGAGCGCCGGGCGGGCTGGCCGCTCGAGGCGCGCAAGAGAGCTACGGAGGACATGTCCCTACCCTCCTCCACCTCACGGGGTAAAGTCATGACCTCAGGACGTGAAGACTCAGGTCACAATTGTTCGGAGGAGACAACAGTGTCGCCTTCCCGTCGTCCCACGGCCGGCCAGGACCTGCTGATCCCGGTCGAGGCGGTCGCCGAGATCCGCTCCCACCTGCCGTCGGTGGCCGACGACGTGGTGGCCGCGATCATCGAGGAGGTCCCCAGCTACGCCGACGCGTTCGGCGGGCGGATGGGCGAGACCATCCGCAACGCCGTCCAGCTCGCGCTCGGCGGATTCCTCTCCCTGGCCGGCGGCACCCCCGGCGCCGAACCGCGCACCCCCGCCGCGCCCGCCGTCGACGGCGCCTACCAGCTCGGCCGCGGCGAGGCCCGCAGCGGCCGCTCGACCGACGCCCTGCTGGCGGCGTACCGGATCGGGGCCCGCGTGTCCTGGCGCGAGATGTCGACCTACGCCGTCGCAGCGGGACTGTCGGCCGAGACGCTGGTGTCCTTCGCCGAGCTGGTCTTCGCCTACATCGACGAGCTCTCCGCCGCGAGCGTGGCCGGGCACACCGACGAGCTGGCGACCTCGGGGCGCGTGCGCCAACGCTTGCTCGAGCGGATCGCCCACCACCTGCTCGTCGGGTCGCCGGCCGAGACCGTGACCAGCGCCGCCGAGCGCGCCGGCTGGGGGCCGCCCGAGACCCTGACCGCGGTCATCGTGCCGGAGTCCCAGGTCCGCCCGGTGCTGGCCGAGCTCTCGGCCCAGACCCTGCAGACCGAGCTGCCCGACCTGGACGAGGTCGCGCTGCTGCTGGTCCCCGACGCGCATGGCCGCGCGCGCGGCGCCCTGCTGCGCACGCTGGCCGACCGCAGCTGCGTGGCCGGACCGGCGCGGCCCTGGCTGGACGTGCGCGCGTCGTACGACCGCGCGATGCGGGCCCGGGCCTCGGGCCTGGACGGCGACACCGAGGCACACCTGGTCCGCCTGGTCCTCACCGCCGACGCCGACGCCCTCGCGGACCTGCGCACCGACGCGCTGGCGCCGCTGGCCGGGCTGCGGCCCGGCGTCGCCGAGAAGCTCGCCGACACGCTGCGGGCGTGGCTGCTGCACCAGGGTCGCCGCGACGACGTCGCCGAGGCGCTGTTCGTGCATCCGCAGACGGTGCGCTACCGGATGGGCCAGCTCCGCGACCTGTACGGCGACCGGCTCGAGGACCCGGAGACGGTACTCGCCCTGACGATCGCGCTCGGGGCCTCCGTACCGTAGAGCCCATGCCCACCCCCCGGACCGCCCGCGCCCTGCTCGCCGGCGTGGTCGTGCCCGCCCTGCTGACGCTCGCCTCGTGCGCGGGCGACGACCCGCCGCTGGACACCACCCCGACGCCGCGTCCCACCCCGCCTGCCGATGCCTCGGGTGGCGCCGCGGGCGGCGCGTCGGGCGACCCGTCGGGGGCTGCGGCAGGGACCTACGTCGCCCTGGGCGACTCCTTCGTGGCGGCGCCGCTGGTGCCGGACACCGACCCCGACGACGGCTGTCAGCGTTCGGACGGCAACTACCCCCACCTCGTGGCGGCCGAGGCCGGCTACGAGCTCGTCGACGTCAGCTGCGTCGCGGCGTCCAGCACCTCGATGGTCGGGGCCCAGGTCAGCGGGGAGACCCAGAGCCTCCCGCAGTTCGACGCGCTCGACGCGGACGTCGACCTGGTGACCGTCACGATCGGCGGCAACGACTTCGGGCTGTTCTCCCAGCTCCTGGTGGCCTGCCTGCAGGCCGGTCAGGGCGACCAGCGCGGCGCCTCCTGCCAGCAGGCCCAGGCCGGCAACGGCGACCGGCCACTCGAGCAGGCCGCGAAGATCCGGGCCCGCGTCGAGGCCGTCACCCGCGGGATCAGGGACCGGGCACCGAACGCCCGCGTGATCGTCGCGAACTACCCCCAGCTGCTGCCGGACCGCGGCTCGTGCCCCGACCTCATCCCGATCGCCGCCCGCGACTACCCCTACGTCGTCCGCGTCAACAAGGCGCTCTCGGACGCCGTCCGGCTCGGCGGCAAGGCCGGCGGCGCGGAGGTCGTCGACGTGTTCAAGGCGAGCAAGGGCCACGACATCTGCGCCGACGAGCCCTGGGTCAACGGCATCCAGACCGACCCTGAGCGCGCCCTCGCCCTGCACCCGTTCGCCGAGGGCCAGCGCGCCGTCGCCGACCTGGTGCTCGCGGCCATCGCGTAGCGGCGCCGTCCGCTACAGCGCCGAGTGCACGACCCGCCCGGCGGCGACGGTGAGCGCGACCGGCATCGAGCGGAGCTGGCGGGCGACCTCCGCCGCATCCGCCCCGGACGCCAGCGGGTCGCGCTCCAGCAGGACCAGGTCGGCGCGGGAGCCGGCACCGACCGTCGGCTGGAAGTCGACGGACGCGGCGAGAGCCTCGCCCGGGGTGAGGGCCTGCTCGGCATGCCAGGGCTCCTCGTCGTCGGCGCCGCGATGGACCGCGGCGGCGATCGCCAGCCACGGGTCCAGCGGTGAGACCGGAGCGTCCGAGCCCAGGGCCAGGGGGACGCCCGCGTCGAGCATCCACCGGAACGCGAAGCAGCGCTCGCTGCGGCCCGGCCAGATCTGCTCGGTGAGGACCCGGTCGTCGACCAGGTGCGCGGGCTGGACGCTGGCGCGCACGCCGACCGCGGCCATGCGCCGTACGTCGGCGTGGGCGACGAGCTGGGCGTGCTCGATCGAGCCTCGGGCGCCGGTCGCGGCGTAGACCGACAGCGCGTGCGCGACCGCCGCGTCGCCGATGGCGTGGGTGGCGACCTCGAGGCCGCCGGCGTGCCCCCGGGTCAGGAGCGCGCGCAGCTCGTCGGCGCTCTGGTTGGCCGCGCCGAGGCCGCCGTCGGCGTAGGGCTCGCAGCACCAGGCGGTGCGGGTGTTGAGCGAGCCGTCGCTGATGATCTTGAGCGGGCCCATGGTCAGCCGGTCGTCGCCGGGCAGCAGCAGGTCGCCGGTCCGGTGCCCGGCCGCGAGCACCTCGTCGAGCCGGTCGGCGTACGTCGCCACGCGCACCCGCAGCACGTCGCAGCCCTCGGTCCACCGCTCGACCCAGTCGCTCGGGCCGCCGCCGAACTCGAAGTCGACCAGGCCGACCACCCCCTTGGCGGCCGCGCGGTTCAGGGAGTTGAGGTAGCCGGTCGGGGAGATGCCGTCGTTGCCGACCAGGCCCGGCAGGTCGGCGTAGGCGGCGAACCACTCGTTCTCGGAGATGGTGTCCTCGCGCACCTCCAGGCCCAGGGCGCGCTGGGCGGAGCTGCTGAGCCACGCGTGGTGGGCGTCGCCGGCGATCAGGACGACGGGCGTCTCACCGGCGACGGCGTCGAGCTCGGCCACCGTGGGCTGGCGCTCCCACACGGCCGGTCGGTGGCCGAACCCGACGAGCGGGCGGCCCGGGTGCTCGGCCAGCCAGAACCGGACCAGGTCGAGCGCATGCTCCGGGGAGTCCGCGCCGCTGAGATCGAGGCGGGTGAACCTCAGCGACCACTGGCCCAGGTGGGTGTGCTGATCCCAGAGGCCGGGGATCAGCCAGCGCCCGCCCGCCTCGATCTCCTCCACACCATCGGGCCGGGCCAGGCGCGGGCCCACCTCCACCACGCGGCCGCCCTCGACGAGGACGTCGACCGGGTCGTCGGGCACGTCCCGGCCGGGGGTCACGGGCACCAGGCGGGCGTCGCGGACGATCACCCCGCCCACGCTACGGACTGCCCGCCGCCGTCGCCTCACCGGCCGGGGTCGGCTCGTGCGGGTGCGCGTCGACCATCGGCTTCGGCCGCAGCAGCAGCCCGCCGACCGCGGCCGCCAGCAGCGCGAAGGCGGCCCCGACGGCGAAGCCCAGCTGGTAGCCGCCGTTGAGGGCCGCCACCGGCGACGCGCCGCCGTCCAGCAGGCTCTCGGTGCGGGCGGTCGAGAGGCTGACCAGGACGGCCAGCCCGAGGGCTCCGCCCATCATGAAGCTGGTGTTGACCACGCCCGAGGCCAGGCCGGCCTCGTCCGGCTCCACGTCGCCCATCGCCGCCAGCAGCACCGGGTTGAACGCGACTCCGGCGCCGGCGCCCAGCAGCAGCATCGCGGGCAGCACGTCGATCGCGAAGGCGCCGTCGACCGGGGCCCGGGAGAACAGCGCCAGGCTGGTCGCCGCGAGCGCGAGCCCGGCCACCAGCGGCGGACGGATGCCGAAGCGCAGGACCAGCCGGTCGCTGACCCGCAGCGAGCAGTAGGCCATCACCACGCTGGTCGGGATGAACGCGAGCCCGACCTCGAGGGCGTCGTAGGCGACGAGGAGCAGGGCCCCCAGAGCCAGCAGGAGCAGGGTGCGGGCACTGGTCCAACCGGCCTCGTTGCCGCCGACGACGGCGTACACCGTGACCATCAACGCGATCGTCACCAGGGCCGCGCCCACGACGTCCAGGCGCGAGGTCTGCGGCGCGAGCTCGTCGGAGGGCAGCGCCCGCCGGGCGGCGACCCACACCGCGACGCCGATCGGCACATTGACCAGGAAGATCCAGTGCCAGGAGAGGAGACCGGTCAGGACACCGCCCAGCAGCACGCCCACCGCGCCGCCTCCGGACATGACGAACCCGAAGAAGCCCATCGCCTTGGCCCGCTCCGCCGGCTCGGAGAACAGGCCCATGACCAGCGCCAGCGCCACGGCCGAGACGGCGGCACCGCCCAGGCCCTGGACCGCGCGCCCCACGACCAGCAGCTCCGGCGACGGAGCCAGGCCGCAGGCCACGGAGGCGACCGTGAACGACACCACGCCGCCCTGGAAGACCCGCTTGTTGCCCAGCAGGTCGCCGAGCCGCCCCGAGAGCAGCAGAAAGCCCCCGAAGGTCAGCAGGTAGGCGTTGACCACCCAGGCCAGCGCGGACTGCGAGAAGCCCAGGTCGGCCTGGATCGAGGGCAGCGCGACGTTCACGATGCTCGAGTCGAGCACGATCATCAGGTCACCCAGGCACAGGACGTACAGGGCCAGCCAGCGGCTGCGGTCGGGGAGCTCGGTCATCGGTGGTCCTCGGGGAGTGGGGGCGGTTGTGGTGTCCACGAACGGGAGGGCGCCGATACGACAGACCCCAGCCCACCGGTCGAGTCATCGCAGCCCCCGGCCTGTCCTGCCCAGGTGAGGCGCCCTGCGGTGGCTACGGTGAGGCCATGGACGCGCGGGCACTCGGGGTGGCGGCCCTGCTCGCCGCGCTCGGGGTCGCCGGTGGCTACTGGGCGGTCACGGCGACCGACGACGAGCCCGCGCGCCTGAGCGCCGCCGAGCCGGTGCCGGGCCGGTCGCCGTCCTACCCCTCCGACCCCGAGGTCGAGGTGCTCCCCGACCCCAGGACGCCGGCGCTGGAGGCCGGGCTCGCGCTGGTGCCGCGGCGGATCGGGAACCGGCAGTTCGGGGCGTGGCTGTCGGTGCCGGTGGGCTGGGTGCGCACCGACAGCGACCTGGTCGAGACCAAGTGGGAGCCGCACAAGGCTCCCGTCAACAGCTACCTGCTGCGGATCAAGTCCCTGACCGGTCAGCGACAGACGGTCGCTCAGGCGCTGGCGCAGCGACTCGGCGCGCTGGAGTCGACGGTGACGCAGTTCGAGCTCGAGGTCGACCACGAGGACACCCTCGTGGCGACGTACGTGCTCGGCGGCTACCGGCGGCTCACGATGGAGCGCTTCCTCGAGCTTGACGGCGACGGCATCGCCGACGTCACCGTCGTCGTCATCGGCCGGCTCGGCGACCGGGACGGGCTGCTCGACCTGCTGGAGCGGGTCAGTGCCAGCGCGGAGCCCACCGCCGGCTGAACGACCCCCTCACAGCCCGTGCGTGTCCACGCTGTCGAGCACCCGGTTGGCGGTGCCGCGGTCGGCGCTGCGGACCTGGACCCACAGCAGCCGGTTGGCGGCGACCTGGACGACCCGCTCGACGGTGACACCGCCGGGGCAGCCGGTGTGGACGACGGTGGTGGAAGGGTCGCCGCTGGACTCCGTGACGGGGTCGTCGTGGTCGTCGCACTCGGCGTGCTGGGGCAGCAGCGAGGGCAGCGACTCCCCGGGGAACAGCCCGACGAACACCCCCTCGGCGGCGGAGGCGGGGTCGGTCCAGGCGGCCGCCGTCCCGACCGAGAGCGCGGGGTAGGTGCGCTCCTCGACGTTGGGCGGCACCCACCCGTCGGCGGCGACCGCGCGGTCCCAGTCGTCGGGCACGCGCGCGGTGAGCGATCCGGTGTCGTCGGTGACCTCGACCTCGTCGTCGCGCAGGCCCAGCCCGAGGCCGAGCCCCGCGACCGCACCGGCCGCCAGCGCCAGGACCGCCAGCGCCGCCGCGACCCCACGTCGGCGCCGGCGAGGCGGCGGCACCGGCTCGGTGGTCCCGCCCGCCGCCGCCGGCGACGCCGTCGGCCGCACGCCCGGCTGGGTCAGCTCGGGGTCGAGCGGCAGCCACGGCTCGGCGATCTGCCCGGGGTCGCCGGCCTCGTCGCCGTACGCCGCGGCCAGCGCGGCGGCGTACTCGGCGACGGAGCCGAAGCGGTCCTCGCGGTCGCGCGCCAGCGCCCGTGCCACGACGGCCTCGGCCTCGGCCGGGACCGGGCGCTCCGGCGTCGACAGCGGGGGCGGCGGCCCGGGCGAGGCGGCGGCCGTCAGGTCCGCATGGGTGTACGGCGGTCGGCCGGCGAGCAGCACGTAGGTGAGGACACCGAGGGAGTACTGGTCGGCGCGGGCGTCGAGCGGCTCGGCCTGCGCCTGCTCCGGCGCGACGAAGGACGGGGTGCCGGCGACCATGGTGAGTCGTGACGACATGTCGAGCGCCTTGCCCAGGCCGAGGTCGCCCACCATCGCGCGGATGTCGCGGTCGGCGGTGCGGAACAGCACGTTGGCCGGCTTGACGTCGCGGTGCAGGATGCCGCGGTCGTGCAGCGCCTGGAGCCCGAGCGCGACCTGCCGCACCACCTCGAGCGCCTGGCGGGTCGTGAGGCCCTCGATCTCGAGCCGGTCGGCGAGGGTGCCCTGGTCGGCGTAGGTCATCACCAGGTAGGGGCGGCCGTCGTCGAGCGCGCCCGCGTCGTAGACGGTGACGACGTGCGGCGACTCCACGCGGCGCAGGTAGCGCCCCTCCTCCAGGAACCGCTGGCGCACGTGGGAGTCCTCGGTCCAGTTGTCCGCGAGGACCTTGACCGCCACCGGGGAGTCGAGCTGCTCGTCGTAGGCCAGCCAGACCGTCGCGAAGCCGCCCGCGCCGATGCGCCGGCGCACCACGTAGCGGCCGATGCGGCTCGGTATGGACACCCTGCATTATGTTCCAACGACACGAGACGAGATGAGCGACATGACGAGCGAGGGGCTCACGCCCGACGAGATCGACGAGCTGGCGCGGCAGGCCCGCGACGGCGACCGCGACGCGCTCGAGGCCCTGCTCGCCGCCGTGCGTCCCCGCGCGCTCCACGTGTGCCGCGGCGTCCTGCCGCACACCCCGGACGCCGAGGACGCCTGCCAGGAGGCGCTGCTCAAGATCGCGACCAGGATCGGCTCGTGGGGCGGGCGCGGCCGGTTCACCACGTGGATGCACGTCGTGGCGGTCAACTCGGCCCGGTCGACGTACCGCCGCATGCGCAACCAGGCGGTGGCCGCGGAGCTGCCGTCACACCTCGAGACCCCCGACCCCCGCACCACCAGCGTCATCGCCGGCACCCGCCTCGACCTGCTCGAGGCGATGGAGATCATCGAGCGCGACCACCCGCAGTTCGTCGAGCCGCTGCTGCTGCGCGACGTCTACGGGCTGTCCTACGAGGAGATCGCCCAGCAGGTGGGTGCCCCGCTCGGCACGGTCAAGGCCCAGATCCATCACGGCCGCAAGCTGGCCCGTCCACTGCTGAGGGGCAACCCGTGAACCGACTGGGAGCGCTCACCTGCGCCCTCCTCCTGGCCGGGGGCGCCCTGTCCGCCTGCGGCGGCGACTCCGACGACGCACCCACCGGGGACCGGACGGGCGAGCCCTTTTGGAACCGCGCGACCCAGCGAGACACGGGCACGGCCGGCGACCCGGCACTGGAGCCGGCGGTGAGCGAGCCGCGGGAGGACTCGGTCTACCCCGAGGCCGGCGACCCGAGCGTCGACGCGCTCCACTACGACCTCACGCTCGACTGGGACCCCGACACCGACACGCTCACCGGCTCCGAGGTGCTCACGTTCCGCTCGACCGCCACGGCGGACACCTTCCAGCTCGACTTCAGCGAGCCGATGACGATCTCCTCGCTCACCCTCGACGGCGAGGAGGTCGAGTTCGAGGAGCGCGGCAAGGACCTCGTCGTCACCGCGGGCGTCGAGGCCGACCAGGAGTACGAGCTCGCCCTCGAGTACGACGGTCAGCCCGGTCCGGTGCCGGTCCCGACCAAGCGCGGCGACTTCAGCGGCACCGGCTTCACGGTGACCGACACCCACGAGACCTGGACGATGCAGGAGCCGTTCGGCGCCTTCACCTGGTACGCCGTCAACGACCAGCCCTCGGACAAGGCGCTCTACGACTTCACCCTGTCCGTCCCCACCCCCTGGGTCGGCGTCGCCAACGGCGCGCTGGAGTCCCGCAACGACGAGGGCGGCACGACCACGACGGTCTTCTCGCTGGACTCCCCGGCAGCCTCCTACCTCACCACCGTCGCGTTCGGCGACTTCGAGATGACCGAGGACGAGTCGGAGTCCGGGATCCCCATCACCTACTGGGTCAACCGCTCGGAGTCCCCCGAGGTCCTCGAGCGACTGCGCACCACGCCGGCCGCGATGGCGTGGCTGGAGGAGCGGCTCGGCCCCTACCCGTTCGAGACCTTCGGCACGGTCGTCGTCGACTCCGAGAGCGGCATGGAGACCCAGACGCTGGTCACCCTCGGCAACACCGACTACACGACCTCGGAGGCGGTGATCCTGCACGAGCTCGCGCACCAGTGGTACGGCGACAGCGTCACCCCCGAGGACTGGCGCGACGTGTGGATGAACGAGGGCATGGCGATGTACCTGCAGGGCATGTGGCAGGCCGAGCAGGACGGCCGCACCGTCGACGAGCAGATGGACGAGTGGGCCGAGTTCGAGGACGACGAGCGCGCGTTCGCCGGGCCGCCGGCGGCCTACTCGCGCGAGGCCTTCGGCTCGGGCAACATCTACTACGGCCCCGCGCTGATGTGGCACGAGCTGCGCGAGCGCATCGGCGAGGAGGCGTTCCTCGAGCTCATCCGCGCCTGGCCCGAGGAGCGTGCCGACGTGAGCACCGGGCGCGACGACTACCTGCCCTGGATCGAGGAGCAGACCGGCGAGGAGCTGTCGTCGTTCCTCGAGGCCTGGCTGCTCGGCAGGGAGACGCCGCCGCGCGACTGACGGCGGCCGCAGTCCGGGTGCTCACTCGGCGCTGGCGACGGCGTCCAGCATCCAGCCGACGGTCTCGCTCAGCACCAGCCCGAGGGCAGCGCCGAGGGCGAGACCCAGGCCGACGAGCAGCAGCAGGGTCAGGGTGGTGCCGATGCGGCGGTTCCGCTCGAGGAACCCGACCGTCGAGAAGGGGCGGGGAGTCGTGGTCATGAAGACCACGCTCGGCGCAGGTGCGGTCACCGCTCAGGGCACGTCGGCTCTCCGCGATCGGGACCAACGGCCCACCCGTCCCGGGCCGACCGAGGACCTGTCGCCGGCCGGGCGCCCAGACAGGGACGTGGCGCCCTCCCACACGGGGAGGACGCCACGGCCGGACGCGCCGCGCGCGGCGATCGCGCGGCGCCCGTGCACCGCCCGCCGACTGGCGGGCGAAGATCGGGTCTAGCTGGCGGACGAGCCGTCGGAGGACGAGCTCTGCTCACCGCTGGTGATCGGGATGCTCTGCGAGCCGCCGCCTCGGCCCGCCGGCATGGAGACCGTGAGGACGCCGTGGGAGTAGTCGGCCGCCACGTCCTCGGCACGTGTGCCCGAGGGGAGGGCGATGACGCGCGCGAAGCTGCCGTAGCGGATCTCGCTGCGGTGCTGGTCGTGGGTCTCGGCCCGGCGCTGACCGCGCAGATGGAGCATCCCGCCCTCCACGGTCAGCTGGATGTCCTTGGTGGGGTCGACGCCCGGGATGTCGGCACGGATGATCCTCCGGTCGCCTTCCACCCACTCCTCGACGCGGACCTGCGGCTCCATGCCCGGCGCACCCATCCAGTCCATCAGGTCGGCGAGCACGGAGTGGCGGTCCCGGTTGGCTTGGATGCTCATGCTTCGCTCTCCTCCAGCATCCGCCGCAGGTTGGCCTCCTGGTCGGACGACAGGTTCGTCTCGATCAGCTCGCCCTTGATGCCCTGCTCGCGCAGCGACTGGTGCACCCGGTCGACGACGGCACCGGTCGAGAGGACGAAGAGCGCCGACGTGCCGGGGGTGACGTGCTTTCGCACGTCGGCGATGAAGTCGTCGTCGATGCCGATGTCGGTCAGCGACCCGAACACCGCCCCCGACGCCGCCCCGACCACCAGCCCGATGAGCGGGATGAAGAAGATGACCCCGAACAGCAGGCCCCAGAACATGCCTCCGAGCATCCCGGTCGCGATCAGGTTGTTGGCCTGCCGGGTCTTGGGCTTCTTCTTCCCCTCCTCCCACGAGACGGTCGCCGCGTCCAGGACGGTGATCAGCTCCTGCTTCTGCAGCCGGGACAAGGCGTCCTCGGCCTGCTGCGCGCCCTCGGGAGTCTCGAACTTCCAGACGGTCAACGTTGCCATGTCGCTCTCCTCATGTGGTCGGTGACCGCCGCGCTCGGCGCGCCTCGCGGCGTCGGCCCCTCTGTGCGTCTCCGGACGGTCCGGTGATCGCCGTTCGTGTGCCCACCGGGCTGGGCGGTCAGGTGGCGGCCCCTACTCGACCTTCGAGCTGGGGCCGGTCCCGTGACGCCGCTCGGTCCGGGCCGTGACCGCTCGGCCACGCCTGGTCGCCTCGGCGACGCGCACGCCGATGAGCCCTCGGGCGATGGCCTCGCACAACGAGACCGAGTTCTCCGCGGTCCCGGCCGAGCGGAGCACCAGCCGGTCCGCCTGGTGCACGACCCTGAGGATCTGTCCGGGAGGCATCGTGCCCGCGAACTCGGTCATGAACTGCTCGGCGAGCCTGGCTATCTCGGTGCGGTGCGTGACGGCGTCCATGATGGGTCTCCCTCGTCGGTATGAAGGCGCCCCCTCAGCCTGATGTGGGCCGATTTCGCTGCCAAGTGACCAACGGCCCGGTACGACCGGGACCCACCGGGTGCACACCGCCAGCCCGCCCATCGTGCTCGAGCCCGGTGGTGCAGGTGATCGGCCCATCCACCCAGTCAGGACCGTCCGGCGTCCGGAGAACAGGGGCCAAAGACCCGGGCCTTTCGTGGCCGTCGACCTCCCCGATCCTCGATCCGGGGAAGTACCGTCTCGGTATGGACTACGAGGCCTCGGGGCCGCAGTTCGGGCCGGACCGGCCCATCAAGGTCTTCCTGCTCGACGACCACGAGCTGGTGCGCCATGGGGTACGAGGCCTCTTGGAGCGCGACGGCGACATCGTGGTCGTCGGGGAGTCCGGCCTCGCCAAGGAGGCCGCTCGCCGGATCCCGGCGCTCAAGCCGGACGTGGCGATCCTCGACGTACGGCTCCCGGACGGCACCGGCGTGCAGGTATGTCGCATGGTCCGGTCCATCGACCCCAACATCGCCGCGCTGATGCTGACGTCCTACGACGAGGACGAGGCCCTGTTCGCCGCCATCATGGCCGGGGCGTCGGGCTACGTCCTGAAGGAGGTCCGGGGTTCGGACCTGGTCGACACGGTCCGTCGGGTGGCCGCCGGTCAGTCCATGCTGGACCCGGCCGTCACCTCGCACGTGCTCGCCCGTCTGCGCGACGGCCCGCCCGTCGATCCCTTGACCAAGCGCCTGACTCCCAAGGAGCGACAGGTCCTCAGCCTGGTCGGACTGGGCCTGACGAACCGCCAGATCGCGACTCGTCTAGGACTGGCCGAGAAGACGACGAAGAATTATGTCTCGACGGTGTTGGGCAAGCTGGGAGTAAGGTCGCGAACGCAGGCCGCGATCATCGCCGCCCAGCTGGAGAACCCGCAGCACTAGAGCCCCTGACGGGCCGGAGCCACCTCACGAGAACAGCAGGAGGAGCTAGAAGGTTTGCGAACGTGACCACCGGGCATCGGTCGAGTGAGAAAGCCGACCCGAGGGTCTTCCATCCACGAAGCACACTGTTTTCCATCTGGGGGGATGTAGATACATCGGCCTTGAGGAGCGGGGCATGTGGGAGTTGTCGAGCGATGTCGGACCAGATGACCCACGAAGCGCGAGCGGGGGACAGCCCTTCGAGGAGCTCATGCGCACCGCCACCGAACAGGCAGAGGCCCAGGCCGACGAGCTGGCCCGTCTGCATCTGTTGCTCTCTTCTCTGGCCGACCTGAGTGCGGACGGGACCCTCGAGGACCTGCTGGCTCAGATCCTCGACCTGGCCGTCGACCTCGTGCGCGCGGGTCATGGGGCGCTGAGCATCACCGACACCCGCGGAAGCACCCCGCACCGGCTGTACACCCGGGGTCTGACCGACCAGGCCGCGGGAGCCGAGGAGGACCACGAGGCCGGGGCAGCACTGCTGCGACAGCTGATCCACGGGGAGGCGTCTGTGGATCCCGGTGATCTCGTGGACCCGCTCCCGGCCGGGGACCACGGTTCCACCCTGTTGCCGATGCGCACCTTCCTGGAGGTGCCCCTCCACGTCCGCCGCAGGCGGTTCGGCACCCTGCACCTGACGGGCAGCACCCGCCGGCCGGCCTTCACCGCGGGCGACGAGGAGGTCGTCACGACCCTGGCCGTCGCCGCGGGCGGGTTCATCGAGACGGCGCTCCTGCGTGAGGAGGCCGGACGCCGAGCCAGCTGGTTGGCGTCGGCCACCGCACCGCAGCCGACCGACGACAGTGCGCACCAGGTCGTGGCCGATCGCGCCCGTGAGCTGTTCGGCGCCGACATCGCCTGGGTGGTCGGCGGACCCGACCCGGGCGACCTGCGACTGTGGGCTGTGTCCGGGGTCGAGGGCGCGACTCCCGAGGCCCTGGCCGCCGTGGACTTCGACCGGTCGCTGGAGCGCTGCGTCACCGTCAGCGGTCGCGCGCTGAAGGCCCACAGCCTCGCCGAGCACCCCCGTGCCGTCGACGTCGGGGCGGCGCTGGGCACCGGCCCGACGGGTCCAGGGGTGGTCGTGCCGCTGCCGCCCACCCACGACGGCACCGCAGCGGTCGCGCTGGGGTGGACCGGCGACCGCGCGGCCCCCGACGTCTGCCACGACGCCGCGCTGCCCACGCTGCTCGCCGAGCAGGCGTCCGTGACGCTCCAGGTGGCCGAGGCGCGCCAGGACCAGCAGCGACTGGCCGTGCTCGAGGACCGCGACCGCATCGCCCGCGACCTGCACGACGTGGTCCTGCCCCGGCTCTTCGCCGTCGGCCTGGAGCTCCAGGGCACGTCGTGGCTGCAGGATCCCGACGCGATCGCGCACCGGTTGGACCGCTCGATCGCCGACATCGCCGACACGATCCGCGACATCAGGCGCACCATCTTCACGCTGGGACCGACGAACGACTCCTCGGACCCGAGGGCCGCCGTGATCGAGATCGTGGAGCGTGCGGCCCGGACCATGAAGCTGCGCCCGACCATCCAGTTCCGCGGGCCGCTGGCACTGCTGATCGACAGTGACCTGCTCCCCGACATCCTGGCCGTGCTGAGCGAGGCGCTGTCGAACGCCGTCCGTCACGGCTCGGCGTCGGCCTGCACCATCGAGGTGAGCGTCCGGGACGGGATCCGGGTGCAGGTCACCGACAACGGCACCGGGATGCCCGACGCGATCGTCGAGAGCGGCCTGGCCAACGCCCGGCTCCGTGCCGAGCGGCGCGGTGGCCACCTCCACGTCACCTCGGCGCCGGGCGAGGGAACCAGCCTGCTCTGGGCGGTGCCCCTCAGCTGAGCCGCTGGGCCGGCGGGCCCGGGGCGCCGCCTACCGCGCCGGCGGAATCACGCGGACGGGGCACTCCGCGCCGCGCAGGACCGCGCGCCCGGTCCCGCCCAGCGTGCCGAGCCCGACGCCGTGCGGGCGGCGGGCGAGCACGAGCAGGTCGGCGGAGCGGGAGGCCGCCACCAACGCGTGGACGGGCCGGTCGTGCACGATCCGGACCGCCACGTCGACGTCGGGATAGCTGAGACGCGACTCCCGCAGCAGCGCGTCGATGGCCTCCGTCGACCCTCGAGTCGCCTCCTCGGGGGCGACCCGGGAGACGATGATGTCGTCGTAGACGCCGGGCAGCCTCCAGGAGTGGAGGACGACCACGCGGGCCCGGCGCGCGACGGCCTCCGCGAACGCGTCGGCCAACAGCTCCAGAGCGCTGCCGGGCGACTTCACGGCGACCACCACATCCCCGCGCCCGGTCCGCGACGACCACTCCGTCGGCACGCTCACCACGGGGCAGCTGGCACGCGCGGCGGCGCCCGCGCCCGCGGTGCCCTCCAGGGGCCGCTCGAGCAGCGGCCCGTCCCGGCCGACGTAGAGTACGGCGGCCTCCGCGGCCGCCTCGGCCAGCTCGGTCGCCGCACCGCCCCAGCGCAGCTGGGTCTCGACCTCGATGTCCGGCGCCAGCAGCCTCGCGTCGCCCGCCACCCGCTCCAGCAGGGCCGAGCCCCGGTCGGTCAGCCGGCGGCCGACGCTCCGGCCCACCTGGACCAGGCCCAGGCGATCGGGCACCACGTGCACGAGCCGGGCCCACGCGTCGAGTCGACGAGCCTCCTCCATCCCGGCGCGTACCGCGGCGTCGGTGGCGGGTGAGTCGTCCACCCCGATCAGCACCGGCTGGAGGTGAGTGCTCATGTCGAGGTCCTGCTCCTCTCCGGAGGAGGGGCCGACGGACCGCATCAGAGCGAGGCGATGACGGCGATGTAGAGGGTGCAGAGGACAAGCAGGATCCCGAGAAGGGGTAGGACGAAGCGGAGGTACTGGTCGTAGCGCACCTTGGCGAGGGCCAGGCCACCCATGACCACCGCCGACGTCGGGGTGATCAGGTTGACCAGTCCGGACGCCGACTGGTAGGCGGTGACCACCGACGCGCGGCTCACGTCGGCGAAGTCGGCGAGCGGGGCGAGGATCGGCATCGCGAGCGCGGCGTGCCCCGACGAGGAGGGGACCAGGAAGGCCAGTGGCAGGTTGATCAGGAACATCACCGCACCGAAGATCCCGGAGTCGGTGTTGCGCACGATCTCCTCCATCGAGTGCAGGATCGTCCCGGTGATCTCGGCGTTGTTCATGATCACCGTGACCCCGCGCGCCAGGACGATGATCAGCCCGACGCCGATGAAGTCGCCGGCGCCCCGGACCAGGGTGTCGGTCAGACCCTTCTCGCCCAGCCCGCCGATCAGCCCGATCACCAGGGACATCGCCAGGAAGAGAGCGGCCAGCTCGGGGAAGTACCAGTCGAGCTGCCACCCGTAGCTCTCCGCGTTCGGCCCGTTGATCACCTGCGCCCACGGGACGATCGCGAAGATCATGAACGCGAACGTCAGGCCGACGGTCGTGAGGACCAGCTTCTGCTTGCCGGTCAGCTCGGCCGAGTCGCGCAGCCCCTGCCTGCGCAGCTCCTCGTCGCCCTCCGCGTCCGGGGCCCGCGACAAGCTCGGGTCCGCCTTGACCCGGCGCGCGTAGCGCAGCACCCACCACACCGAGATGGGCACCAGCACCAGATACATGATCAGGCGGGCTCCGATGCCGTCCCCGATCGAGATGCCGGCCGCGTCGGACGCGACGCCGGTCGCGAACGGGTTGACGGTCGACGCGAGGGTGCCCGTACCGGCGCCCACCATGATGATCCCGGCGACCACCATCCGGTCGTAGCCCAGGGCCAGCACCAGCGGGATGACCAGGGCGTAGAAGCCGAGCGTCTCCTCCGCCATGCCCTCGGTGGTGCCGCCGATCGAGAACAGCACCATCAGCACCGCGATCAGCACCGGGCCGCGCCCGCTCATCCGCTGCGCGACCCTGGCCACCCCGTTGTCGATGGCACCGGTGCTCATCGACATCGTGATGAAGATGCCGATCGCGATCACGAAGAGGAACACCCCGGCGGCGCCGTACAGCTCCCCGGACTCGTAGGGGCCGATGAAGCCGTCGGAGCCCTGCACGCCGTACAGGCCGTTGACCGGCGCCAGGAACAGCTGCATCAGGCGCTCGCCGAAGGTGAGGGGATCCGAGGTGCGCTCATAGCTGCCGGTGATGGGGGCTCCGTCGTCCCCGGTCTGGTAGGCGCCGGTGGGCACGATGAAGGCCAGCAGCCACACCGCGATGGTCACGACGAACAGCACGGTGAACGCGCTCGGGAACCGGAACTGCTTGGGGGCCTCCGGCTCGGCTTCCTGCGCAGGGGGTGTGGGCGCCGCGTGCTTGGCCATGAGACTTCCTCTGCTCGTCGGACGAGGGCACCTCACACGAAACCTGGGCGGGCATCCGGCCTGACGTGCCGGAAGTCATCGGGGCCCTGGGACCTTCGGCCCTCCTGGGACGGTGGGCCAGCACGCAGGTTGAAATCTCCAGACAACGAAGGAGATCGCACCATGACGTTGCACGTGGACTCTGAGGTCGGCCGGCTGCGGCAGGTCATCTTGCACCGTCCGGACCTGGAGCTGAAGCGCCTGACGCCCTCCAACCACGACGAGTACCTGTTCGACGACGTCTTGTGGGTCAAGCAGGCCAAGCTCGAGCACGACGCCTTCGCCGAGGCGCTGCGCGACCAGGGTGTCCGGGTCCACCTGCTGCACCAGCTCCTCGCCGAGACGCTGGCCGTCCCTGAGGCGAGGAAGTTCATCCTGGAGCGCTCGCTGGACGAGCTCGTGTACGGGCCCATGGCGCTGCCCAGCCTGCACCGGGCGTTCGGCGACATGGACGACACCGAGCTGACGACGGTCCTGATCGGCGGCATGACCAAGCGCGAGCTGCTGGAGCGGGTCGAGGAGCCGACCTCGGTCGTCGTCCAGGCCCTGGACCTCGACGACCTGCTGCTCCCTCCTCTGCCCAACCACCTCTTCACCCGCGACACCTCGGCCTGGGTGTTCGACGGCGTCTCGATCAACGCCATGCGCAAGCGGGCGCGGATGCGCGAGACGATCCACTACGAGGCGATCTACCGCTGGCACCCGCTCTTCGCCGACACCTCGTTCAACGTCTGGAGCGAGGGGACGGTCAACGGCTCGGCCACGACCGAGGGCGGCGACATCCTGGTCCTGGGACGCGGGGTGGTCCTGATCGGCATGAGCGAGCGCACCACGCCTCAGGGCGTCGAGCGCCTGGCCCGGCAGCTGTTCCGCAACGGCGGCGCGCAGAAGATCGTCGCGCTGTCGATGCCGCACGCGCGTGCCTTCATGCACCTCGACACCGTGATGACGATGGTCAACGAGGACACCTTCACCAAGTACGTCGGCCTCGGCATGCTGCCGTCGTACACGATCGAGCCGGGCGACGACGAGTCCGAGCTCAAGGTGACCTCGCACCCCGCCGAGGACATGCACCGAGCCATCGCCGCGGCTCTCGGGCTGGACGCCATCAACGTCCTCACGGCCACCCAGGACGTCCACGCCGCCGAGCGCGAGCAGTGGGACGACGGCTGCAACGTGCTGGCCGTACGTCCGGGGGTCGTCGTCGCCTACGAGCGCAACGTCACGACCAACACCTACCTGCGCAAGAAGGGCGTCGAGGTCATCACCATCAGGGGCAACGAGCTCGGACGCGGCCGCGGCGGCCCCCGGTGCATGTCGTGCCCCATCGAGCGAGAAGGGATCTAGACGCCATGGCGTTCAACCTCAGGAACCGCAGCCTGGTCCGGGAGCTGGACTTCACCCCCAAGGAGTGGAAGTTCCTCCTCGAGCTCGCCGCCGAGCTCAAGCTGGCCAAGTACTCCGGCTCGGAGCGGCCCCGGCTCAACCGCAAGAACATCGCGCTGATCTTCGAGAAGACCTCGACCCGCACGCGCTGCTCGTTCGAGGTGGCGGCCTTCGACCAGGGCGCACGCGTGACCTACCTGGATCCGAGCGGCTCGCAGATCGGGCACAAGGAGTCGATGGCGGACACCGCGCGCGTGCTGGGCCGGATGTTCGACGGCATCGAGTACCGAGGGGCGGCCCAGAGCAACGTCGAGACGCTGGCGAAGTACGCCGGGGTGCCGGTGTGGAACGGGCTGACCGACGACTGGCACCCCACCCAGATGCTGTGCGACATGCTCACCATGCGCGAGCACTGCGGCAAGCCCGACGAGGAGATCGCCTTCGCCTACCTCGGCGACGCCCGCAACAACATGGGCAACTCGCTGCTGGTCACCGGCGCGATGATGGGCATGGACGTGCGCATCGTCGCACCCGAGCACCTGTGGAACGACGCGGAGATCATCGCCGAGGCCCGCCGGATCGCCGAGGACACCGGCGCCCGGATCACCCACACCGCAGACGTCGACGAAGGCGTCGCCGGCGTCGACTACCTCTACACCGACGTGTGGGTCTCGATGGGCGAGGCCAAGGAGCTGTGGCTCGAGCGCATCGACATGCTCAAGAGCTTCCAGGTCAACATGGCGGTGGTGAAGGCGACCGGCAACCCCAACGTGAAGTTCCTGCACTGCCTACCGGCCTTCCACGACCGCCACACGACGGTCGGGGAGGACCTGTACCAGCAGACCGGCATGGAGGCGCTCGAGGTGACCGACGAGGTCTTCGAGTCCAAGCACTCCATCGTCTTCGACCAGGCGGAGAACCGGATGCACACCATCAAGGCCGTCATCGTCGCCACGCTGGGAGACTGACGTGCGGATCGTGGCCACGCTCGGCGGCAACGCCCTGCTGCAGCGCGGGCAGAAGCCGGACGCCGAGGTCCAGGAGGCCAACGTGCGAATGGCGGTGGCCGCCCTGGCTCCACTCGCCGAGCAGCACGAGCTGGTGCTCACCCACGGCAACGGCCCCCAGGTGGGGGTCCTGGCCCTGCAGAGCGCGTCTGACCCCCGGCTCACCACGCCGTACCCGTTCGACGTGCTCGGCGCCCAGACCCAGGGGATGATCGGCTACTGGCTGCTCCAGGCGATGGAGAACGAACTGCCCGGACGCCAGGTGGCGGCGATCATCAACCAGACCCTGGTGGCCGCGGCCGACCCCGCCTTCGCCGACCCGACCAAGTTCGTGGGCGAGATGTACACCGAGGCCGAGGCGATGCGCTTCGCCGCGGAGCGCGGCTGGGTCGTCAAGCCGGACGGGACCGGATGGCGACGGGTCGTGGGCTCGCCGCGACCGCACCGCGTGGTCGAGACCAGGCTGATCCGGACCCTGCTGAACACCGGAGCGGTGGTGGTGTGCGCCGGGGGTGGCGGGGTGCCGGTCATCCGCGACGAGCGCGGCAAGCTGACAGGCGTGGAGGCGGTCATCGACAAGGACCTGACCAGCTCGGTGCTCGCCGAGGCGCTCGACGCGGACGTTCTGCTCGTCCTCACCGACGTCCCCAACGTGATGCGCGACTACGGCACCCCCAATCAGCAGGCCATCCGCGAGGCCACTCCCGGCGGCCTGCGGGCGCTGGGCTTCCCGGCCGGCTCGATGGGACCCAAGGTCGAGGCCGTCTGTCGCTTTGTGGAGCTCACCGGCGGCACCGGCGCCATCGGACGGCTCGAGGACGCCATCGCGATCCTGCGAGGGGAGGCGGGCACGCTCGTGACTCCCAGCGGGCGCTACGACCCCGTGGACGCCTCCGCCTTCGTGCCGCCGCGTCCCCCTCGGGTCGGGGCGGGTTGACCGAGCTCCACTCGTGCGCCCGGCGCGGCTCGCTGGGCCACGAGACCAAGACCGCGGCACCCCGGGACACGGTGCGGGCCACCCGATCGCCCGTCGCGCCGCCCGGGGTGTCGCTCTACGTCCCGGCGCCCGCGGGGAGACCGAACTGCCCGGTGCGACCGGGCCGAAGCGCCCTCCTGGGGCGTCGGGTCGGCGACGCACGATGACCAGATGACCGCGATCCTCAGGTACTACCGGGGCCGGCCTCCGCGCTCGGTGTGCCGCCACTGCCACGAGGCGATCGTGTCCATCGACGAGGTCGGCTGGCTGGATCCGGACGGCCGGCACACCTACGACATCTGTCCGCTGGACCGCTTCGGCAACCACGCTCCGGACGTCTTGACCGCGGAGGAGTCCGAGCTCCGGTCCCTCTTGGAGCCGCGATCCTGAGGAGCCGGTTGCGCGGAGCGGGGACCTGCCGCAGAGTCGCTGGATGCGGATCCTGGTCCTCGGCGGCACGGCGTTCCTGTCCAAGGCGACCGCGGCGGCGGCCGTGGCGAAGGGACACGAGGTGGTGTGCGCCGCTCGGGGGGAGTCCGGCTCGGTGCCGGCCGGGGCGCGCCTGGTCGTGTGGGACCGCCGCCAGGACCCTCCCGCCGAGCTGACCGGCGCACCGTTCGACGCCGTCGTGGACGTTGCCCGGCAGCCGTCCTGGGTGCGCCGCGCCGTCGCGGCACTCCCGGACTTCCACTGGGTCTTCGTGTCCACCATCAACGTCTACGCCGACGAGTCCACGCCGGGCGGCCGGCCCGGCACGCTGCCCCTGCGCCACCCGCGGCACGAGGACGCGGACCTAGCCGTGGACATGGACGCCTACGGGCCGATGAAGGTGGCCTGCGAGCAGGCCGTGCGCGACGGCGCGGCCTCGTCGATGATCGTGCGGCCGGGACTGATCGCCGGGCCCGACGACCCCACCGGCCGCTTCAGCTACTGGCCGGCGCGCCTGGCCCACGGGGGCGAGGTGCTCGCCCCGGGCGCACCGCACGACACTGTCCAGGTCATCGACGTGCGGGACCTGGCGGCCTGGCTCGTGGACGCGGTCGAGGCCGGCACGACCGGCGACTACGACGCCGTCGGCCCGGCGCAGCCGCTGGCCGACGCGCTCGCCGCCGTCGCCGCCGGGGTCGGCACGGCGCCGCAGTGGACCTGGGTGGACCAGGGCTTCCTCGCCGAGCAGGGCGTCGAGCCGTGGGCCGGGACCGACGCCGTGCCGCTCTGGCTGCCCCGCCCCGAGTACGACGGCATGCTCGCCCACGACGCCGCGCCGTCCCTGGCCGCCGGGCTACGACCGCGACCGCTCGCCGAGACCGCCGCCGACACGCTGGCCTGGCTCCGGTCGACCCCGGACGCGCCGGTGAGCGGGATCGACCGCGATCGCGAGGCCGAGGTGCTCTCGGCCTGGCGGACGCGCACCGGATGACGCGGGCCGCCGCTCACGAGAACGCGTGACAACGTGGGCCACCGGGCCAGTCAGCCCCCGCGCTAGGGGGTGATGCTGGGGAGGACCTCACCGATGCAGGCGAAGGTGGCGGCGTTGAGGGCCTGCTTGATCTGCGGCTGGCCGGCCAGGTCCGGGTCCAGGAACCTCCAGTCCTCGTCGAAGAACCCGGCCTCGACCAGCGCGGGCACGCCCACCGAGCCGACGACCTGCTCGGCCATGCAGCGGGCGGAGTCGCCCGCCACCGGCTCGAACCCGGTCGCCAGGGCCGCGATCGCCTGGTCCTCGTCCGAGCCGCTGGGCGTGGCCGACCCGCTCGGCTCGCTCGGGTCGCTCGGGTCGCTCGGGCCGCTCGGGTCGGCCGAGCCCGAGTCGTCGTCGCGGGTGACGGCGTAGGCCGTCACGATCCCGGCCAGGAGCAGGGCCGAGGCCGCGGCCGCGACCAGCAGCAGGCGTCGGCGAGGCCGGCGTGGCCCCAGTGGCCCCAGTGACTGCGGTGCGGGACCCGCGTCCTGGTCGGGGAGCCGGAGCACGGCGAGCAGGTCGTCGCGGAGCGCGGCGGCGCTGGGGTAGCGGTCCTCGGGCCGCTTGGCCATCGCCCGGCGCAGGACCCGGTTGGTCTCGCGGGCCAGCAGGCTGGTCTCGGGCAGCTGCGGCACCGGACCCTCGAGGTGGGCGGTGATGATCTGGTAGTCCGACGTGCCGGCGTACGGCGCCTCGCCGCTCATCGCCGACCACAGCAGGCAGCCGAGCGAGTAGACGTCGCTGGGCACGCCGGGCTCGGCGCCGAGGTGCAGCTCCGGCGCCATGTACGTCGGGGTGCCGAGCGTGCCGCCGGCGGTGGTCAGCTGCGACTGGCCGTCTACCCTCCGGGCGATGCCGAAGTCGGCGAGATAGGCGCTCAGGCCCGACTCGCGACGGCCCACGAGCACGTTGGCCGGCTTGATGTCGCGGTGGATCAGCCCGCGCGCGTGGGCCGCGGCCAGACCGCCCGCGATCTGGGCGATCAGGTCGAGCCCGACGCGCAGCGGCGGCGGGCCGCTGCTGTGGATCAGCTGCCCGAGGTCGCCGCCGTCGATGAGCTGGGTGGCGATGTAGAGCCGGCCGCCGGACTCGCCGTGGGCGTAGACGTGGACGACGTGCGGCGAGTCCAGCGACGCCTGGGCCTGGGCCTCGCGCGTGAAGCGGGCCCGGAACGTCTCGTCCTCGGCCAGGTGCGGCGCGATCACCTTCAGCGCGACCCGCCGCTCCAGCACCGGGTCCAGCGCCACGAACACCACGCCCATCCCGCCCAGGCCCAGCCGTCGCTCGACCCGGTAGGGACCCACCATCTCCCCCGGCTCGGGGTACCCCGCCATGCTCACGACACCCTTCCTACCCGGGGCCGACCCGTCAGAAACTGTCACCCCCACCCGCTGACCCGTCAGAGAGTTTCTGACGGGTCAGCTAGAAGAGGAGGGCGGAGGCGGGGTCCTCGAGGATGCCGGCGACGTCGGCGAGGAAGCGCGAGCCCTTCTCGCCGTCGATGTGGCGGTGGTCGAAGGACAGGGCGAGGGTCGTGACCTGGCGGGGCACGATCTCGTCCACGCCGTCGGTGGTGACCACCCAGGGCTGCTTGCGGATCGCGCCGAAGCACAGGATCGCGGACTCGCCGGGGTTGATGATCGGGGTGCCGGCGTCGACACCGAAGACGCCCACGTTGGTGATCGTGAACGTCCCGCCGCTCATCTCGGCCGGCTGGGTCCTGCCCTCGCGGGCGGTCGCGGTGAGCGCGGCGAGCGCGTCGGCGAGCTCGACCAGGCTGAGGTCCTGCGCGTCCTTGACGTTGGGCACGACCAGCCCGCGCGGGGTGGCCGCGGCGATGCCGAGGTTGACGTAGTGCTTGAGCACGACCTCCTGCGCGGCCTCGTCCCAGAACGAGTTGATCTCCGGCGTACGCCGGACGGCCAGCAGCACCGCGCGGGCGAGCACCAGCAGCGGGGACACCTTGACCTCGCGCAGCTCGCGGCGCTGCTTGAGCCGCTCCACCAGGTCCATTGTCCTGGTGACGTCGACGGTGACCCACTCGGTGACGTGGGGTGCCGAGAACGCCGAGCCCACCATGGCCGCCGCCATCATCTTGCGCACGCCCTTGATCGGCTCGCGCGTCTCGCGTGGAGTCTGCGCACCGGCGCTCCGGTGCACGGTCGGCTCGGCCGCCGAGACGGCGGTGGAGCCCTGGGCGGCGGCCTCCACGTCGGCGCGGGTGACGGTGCCGTGGGGACCGGTGGCGGGCACCTCGGCGAGGTCGACGCCGAGGTCCTTGGCGAGCTTGCGGACCGGCGGCTTGGCCAGCACGTGGAGCGGCGGCGTCGGGACCCACTCCGAGACCGGCTCGGGCACGACCGGCACGGCCGAGACCGCGGGCACGGCCGGCTCGTCGGCCTCGACGACGTCCGGCGACTGGGCGCCGCCGGGGGCGAAGGCGCCCTGCACCTGCATCTGCGTGGCGGCGGCGGCCTCGGACGACGGCGTGACCGAGCCCTTGCGGGGGCGCCGCAGCGGGCCGCGGTCGGCCTTGTTGCGCCCGACCAGGCTCTCGCCCTCCACCCGGCCGCTCGCGGCGGGGTTGGACAGGTCGATCTCCATCTCCGCAGCCGCCGGGGCGCCGACGGTGATGATCGGCGTGCCGACCTCCACCATCTCGCCCTCCGCGACGTGCAGGACGCTGACCTCGCCGGCGTACGGCGAAGGCAGCTCGACCAGGGACTTGGCGGTCTCGATCTCGACGACGATGTCGTTGATCGCGATGACGTCGCCGACCTTGACCTTCCAGGACACGATCTCGGCCTCGGTGAGGCCCTCGCCCACGTCGGGCAGGAGGTACTCGGGCATCAGAACTCCCAGCTGCGGTCGACGGCGTCCAGGACCCGGTCCAGGTCGGGGAGGAAGTCCTCCTCGATCCGCGACGGCGGGTAGGGGGTGTCGAAGCCGCCGACGCGCAGCACCGGCGCCTCGAGCGAGTAGAAGCACTCCTCGGTGATGCGCGCGGACAGCTCGGCGCCCATGCCGAGGTTGACGTGCGCCTCGTGGGCGACGACGGCGCGGCCGGTGCGGCGTACGGAGTCGAAGACCGGGCCCATGTCCAGCGGCGAGAGCGTGCGCAGGTCGATGACCTCGATCGAGCGCCCCTCGGTGGCGGCCGCCTCGGCGGCCCGCATCGCGGTCTTGACCGTGGGTCCGTAGGCCAGCAGCGTCAGGTCGGTGCCGACGCGGACCACCCGCGAGGTGAACAGCGGCTCCGGGGTCGCCGACTCGTCCAGGTCGGCCTTGTCGGCGTGGTACTGCCGCTTGGGCTCCAGGAAGATCACCGGGTCGTCGCAGGCGATCGCCTGCTGGATCATCCAGTAGCCGTCGACCGGGTTGGAGCAGGCCACCACCTTGAGCCCGGGGGTGTGCGCGAACTGCGCCTCCGGCGACTCGCTGTGGTGCTCGACGGCGCCGATGCCGCCGCCGAACGGGATCCGGATGACCATCGGCATCTTCACGCGGCCCTGGCTGCGGAAGTGGATCTTGGCGACCTGGCAGACGATCTGGTCGTAGGCGGGGTAGACGAACCCGTCGAACTGGATCTCCACCACCGGGCGGTAGCCGCGCATGGCCATGCCGACCGCCGTACCGACGATGCCGGACTCGGCCAGCGGCGAGTCGATGACCCGGTCCTCGCCGAAGTCCTTCTGCAGGCCGTCGGTGATGCGGAAGACGCCGCCGAGCTTGCCGACGTCCTCACCCATGAGCAGGACCTTCGAGTCGTCCTCCATCGCCTTGCGCAGGCCCATGTTGAGGCCCTTGGCGAGGGTGATCTTCTGCGTGGCCATCAGTGGGTGCTCCCCTCGAACGACTCGAGGTAGGCCGCGTAGCCGTCGCGCTGGGCGGCCAGCTCCTCGGTCTGCTCGGCGTACACGTGGTCGAACATGCTCAGCGGCTGCGGGTCCGGCATCGCCTTGCAGCCCTCGCGCAGCGTGTGGCCGAGCTCGTCGGCCTCGGCCTGGACGCTCTCGAGGAACTCGTCGTCGACCAGCCCGTTGCGGCGCAGGTAGACCTCCACCCGGGCGATCGGGTCCTTGAGCTTCCAGCTCTCGACGTCGTCGGAGACGCGGTAGCGGGTCGGGTCGTCGGTGGTCGTGTGGGCGCCCATCCGGTAGGTGTAGGCCTCGACCAGGGTCGGGCCCTGGCCGTCGCGGGCGCGCTGGAGCGCGGCCTTGGTGACGGCGTACGTCGCCAGGACGTCGTTGCCGTCGACGCGGACGCCGGGGAAGCCGAAGCCCAGCGCGCGCTGGTAGAGCGGGATCCGGGTCTGGCGCTCGATGGGCTCCGAGATCGCCCACTGGTTGTTCTGGCAGAAGAAGACCACCGGGGCGTTGTAGGACGCCGCGAAGATGAAGGCCTCGTTGACGTCGCCCTGCGAGGAGGCGCCGTCACCGAAGTGGGCGACGACGGCCGTGTCGCGGTCGGGCTCGCCGGTGCCGACGTCGCCGTCGCGCTGGACCCCCATGGCGTAGCCGGTGGCGTGCAGGGTCTGGGCGCCGATGACGATCGTGTAGAGCCCGAAGTTGTTGGCCGCCGGGTCCCAGCCGCCCTGGTCGACGCCGCGGAAGAGGCCGAGCAGGCGCAGCGGGTCGACGCCGCGGCACCAGGCCACGCCGTGCTCGCGGTAGGTCGGGAAGACGTAGTCCTGCGGGCGCAGCGCGCGGCCGGCGCCGATCTGCGCGGCCTCCTGGCCGAGCAGCTGAGCCCAGATCCCAAGCTCGCCGTGACGCTGCAGCGCCGTGGCCTCGGTGTCGATGCGCCGGGTCAGGACCATGTCGCGGTAGAAGCCGCGCAGCTCCTCGGCGGAGAAGTCCTGGTCGAACTCCGGGTGGTGGACCCGCTCACCCTCGGGGGTCAGCAGCTGGATCAGCTCGGGGCCGCCGTCCTGCTGGGAGGGTCCGAAGACCTCCACGAGGTCGGGGCCGAAGCCGGACTCGCCGAGGGTCTCACCGGAGGTCTCACCGGGGGTCTGCTGGGTCACGTGCACTCCTTCGGATGTCACCGGCCGGGACGGGGTCTCCGCGAGGCCGAGGGCTTGTCGTCCGGACGCGAGGCGCGGGGGTGGTGCGCCTGTGACCCGGAACACAATGGTGCTCGCACAACCTACCGTCGGCATCGTCGGCGTCGCCAACTTGGGCGGCCTCTGACTAGCCTGGACGACATGCCCCCCTCCGTCATCACCGCCCGCACGACCGTCGACGCGCCGCCCGCGGCGGTGTTCGCCATCCTGGCCGACCCCCGACAGCACCCCCGCATCGACGGCTCCGGCACCGTCCGGGACACCGTCTCCGGGCCCGAGCGACTCGCGCTGGGCTCGGAGTTCGGCATGGACATGAAGATGGGCGCGCCGTACAAGATCAAGAACCGGGTCGTCGAGTTCGAGGAGGACCGGCTGATCGCGTGGCGCCACGCGGGCCTGCACCGCTGGCGCTACGAGCTCCAGCCCACCGACGACGGCGGCACCCAGGTCACCGAGACCTGGGACCTCACCCGCTACCCCCTGCCCCTGCGCCTCGGGCTGTCCGCGGTCTTCGCCTCCCGCACCCGCAAGGCGATCGACGCGACCCTGGTCAAGCTGAAGGACGCCGCCGAGCAGGACGTCTCGTCGGGCTTGGGCTGAGGGGCTCCGGCCGGCTGGGGGCCGGCCGCGCGAGTTTCACCGGGTGCCCGGTGAAACTCACGCCTCCCGCATGAAGTTTCGTGGGGGAGGCACCAGATTCACCGGGTGCCCGGTGAATCTTGGGGCAGTTGAGGCGACCGCCCCGGTCAGTGCACCTCGCCGAGGTCCTCGTGGTCCTCGTGGGAGAGCGGCTCGACCTGGAAGGTCGCGTGGCGTACGTCGAAGTGCTCGCCGATGCAGGCGCACAGCTGGTCCAGGATCGGCCCCACTCCCCGGTCGTCCAGCGCCTCGTCGGTCACCGTCACGTGGGCCGACAGGCTCGGCATCCCGCTGGTGATCGTCCACGCGTGCAGGTCGTGGACGTCGACCACCCCGGGGACCTCGCGCAGGTGGCGGCGTACGTCGTCCAGGTCGAGGCCGGCGGGCGCCAGCTCCAGGAGGATCACCGCCGAGTCGCGCAGCAGCACCAGCGAGCGGGGCAGGATCAGCACCGCGATCAGCAGTGAGGCGACCGGGTCGGCACGGTCCCAGCCGGTGGTCCAGACGACCACGCCGGCCGCGATCGCGAGCACGGAGCCGAGCAGGTCGGCCAGCACCTCGTTGGCCGCGCCGCGCAGGTTGAGCGAGCCGGTGTCCGAGCGGTTGAGCACCGTCAACGACACGGCGTTGGCCAGCAGGCCGAAGGCGGCGAACGCGACCATCGGCCCGGCGTCGATCTCGGTCGGATCGCCGAGGCGGGTGATCCCGGCGTAGCCGATGTAGGCGCAGACCCCCAGCAGGACCAGGGCGTTGAGCATCGCGGCGAGGATCTCGGCACGGTGGTAGCCGAACGTCGAGCGCGGCCCCGCCGGCCGCGACGCGACGTACGACGCCCCGAGGGCGAGCACCACGGCTCCGGCGTCAGTGGCCATGTGGCCGGCGTCGGCCAGCAGCGCCAGGGAGCCGGTGAGATAGGCGCCGACCAGCTCCACGGCCAGCACGCTCGCGGTGACGCCCAGCACCCAGCGCAGCCGGTGGCGGTCGGCCGCACGTCCCGCGGCGTGGCCGTGGCCGTGCCCGTGTCCCATGGCGCCATTCTCCCCCGGCGGCGGGCGCCCCACGTCGACCGGCGCGTCAGCCGCGACCGTGCGGCGTCAACCAGACGGCGGGGTCGGGCCCGGCGGGGACGATCCCGGACGGGTTGATGTCGCTGTGGACGACGTAGTAGTGCGCCTTGATCTGCTCGAAGTCGGTGTTGTCGCCGAAGCCGGGGGTCTGGAAGAGGTCGCGGGCGTAGCCCCAGAGGTTCGGCAGCTCCGTGAGCTTCTGACGGTTGCACTTGAAGTGGCCGTGGTAGACCGCGTCGAAGCGGGCGAGGGTCGTGAAGAGGCGTACGTCGGCCTCGGTGATCGCGTCGCCCATGAGGTAACGGCGGTCCGCGAGGCGCTCCTCGAGCCAGTCCATGGCGACCCAGAGCCGCTCGTACGCCGCGTCGTACGCCTCCTGCGAGCCGGCGAACCCGCAGCGGTAGACGCCGTTGTTGACCTCGGTGAAGATCCGCTGCATGACCTCCTCCATCTCCTCGCGGAGGTCCTCGGGCCACAGGTCCGGCGCGCCTTCGCGGTGGTAGTCGCGCCACTCGAAGTACAGGTCGTGGGTGATCCACGGGAAGTCGTTGGTCACCAGCTCGCCGGTCGGGACGTCGACGATCGCGGGCACCGTGATGCCGCGCTCGTAGCCGGGGAAGCGCTTGAAGTACGCCTCCTGGAGCCGCTCGATGCCGAGCACGGGGTCGCGGCCGCCGGGGTCGAGGTCGAAGGTCCAGCTGCGCTGGTCGTGCGTGGGGCCGGGGGTGCCCAGCGAGATGACGTCCTCGAGGCCGAGCAGCTGTCGCACGATGATCGCCCGGTTGGCCCAGGGGCAGGCCTTGGCGGCCACCAGCCGGTAGCGGCCGGGCTCGACGGGCCAGAGCTCGCCGGCGACCGGGCCGTGCTCCGGGCGCCGGGCGCCCTTCGTGATCCGGTCCGGGACGTAGTTCATGTCCCGGCTGAACTCCTGGCCCTTCTTGACGTACTTCTCCTCGCTCATCCCCCCAGGCTAGGTGAACGCTCAACCACCGCGGCGGGTCGGCTCTTGTAACTCACCGTTACTGCATCTACCGCACCGGTACAAGGGTGGGAAAGAAGCGGTAACGGTGAGTTACAAGCTGCGCGACGTCACGCCAAGGCAGCCGGCCGCAAGGACGCCACGAACTCGAGCTTGTCGAGCACGGGGGCGGGGATCACGAAGGGGTAGAGGTCCTCCTTGCCCATGCTCCGGTTGATCTGGTTGAGCGCGGTGGAGAGCGGGATCCACACGCCGGTGACGACGTCGCGGAAGGTCGAGAACGCGTCGATGCCGCTCACCGTCACCAGGCCGAACTCGCGCGCGGTGTCGATGGTGTCGGCGATGTGCAGGAAGTGCGCCCAGGTCTCGGCGAAGTCCTCGAAGGGGTGCATGGTGGCGTACGTCGAGATGTAGGCGTCCTCCCAGCCGGTCGGCGGCCCCTCGGCGTAGTGCCGGTCGATCTCGGCCTGGTAGTCCTTGGACTCGTCACCGAACAGCTCGGTGCAGCGGCGCATCAGCTCCTCGCCGCGCACGAGCTGCCACTCGTAGTAGTGGCCGACCTCGTGCCGGAAGTGGCCGAGCATGGTCCGGTACGGCTCGGCGAGCTCGGCCCGCACCTGCTCGCGGTGGGCCGCGTCGCTCTCGGCGAGGTCGATGGTGATGAGCCCGTCCTCGTGGCCGATCACGACGTTCTCATCCACGCTCGAGATCAGGTCGAAGGCCAGGCCGTCGTCGGGGTCGACGTCCTTGCCCACGACGGGGAAGCCGAGGGTGTCGAGCTCGACGACCAGGTGCCGCTTGGCCTGCTCGGCCAGCGGGTAGTTCTCCAGGCCGACCGGGTCGTCGTCCGCCGGCCGGGTGCGAGTGAGGTCGCAGGCGAAGCACTGCGCACCCTCGAGCGGGGCCAGCCAGGTGCAGCCGGAGAGGTTGAGGTTGACGCACACGTGCCACACCAGGCCGGACGCGTCGACGTAGCGGCCGTGCTCGTCGACGGGCACGATCGCGCGCTCCGCCCGCGAGTACGCCAGCGCCGTGCCGCAGGAGACGCAGAGGGAGTTCTCGAAGTAGAGCTGGTTGTCGCAGACGCGACACCGGAAGGCCTTCATGGCCGTGAGCCTCTCACTCGTCGAGCCGGGCGACGTCCACCGATACCCGAAGCGTCGACTTCCTCGCCTCGGTGAAGATGACGCCCTTCACCGGCGGCACGTCGGCGTAGTCGCGGCCCCACGCGACCGTGACGTAGCGGTCGCCGACCCACTGGTCGTTGGTCGGGTCGAACGCGAGCCAGTGCTCGCCGCCGAGCCAGACCGCGACCCAGGCGTGGGAGGCGTCGGCGCCGACGACCCGCTCCCGGCCCGGTGCCGGCTCCGTGGCGAGGTAGCCGCTCACGTAGCGCCCGGCGAGCCCGTGGGCGCGCAGGCAGGCGAGCGTCAGGTGGGCGTAGTCCTGGCAGACCCCGGCGCGCCGGTCGAGGATGTCCTGGACGGTGGAGGTGACCGTGGTCGCGGTCGCGTCGTACTCGAAGTCGTCGTGGATGCGGTGCATCAGGTCCGTGACGGCGTCGCCGACCGGACGGCCCGGAGTGAAGGACGCGGCTGCGTACTCCCGGGCGGCCGGCACCTGCTCGACCTGCGAGGACGCGAGGGCGAAGTCCGTGGCCGACCAGGCGTCGGCGCGGTCCGGACGCAGGAGCGGCCGCAGCCGCTCCCACGGCTCGGCGAGAGCCTCGGCCGGCACGTCGGCGAGGTCCACGTCGACCTCGCTGGTCGCCTCCACGACGAGCTCGCGGTGGGGCCGGACGACCTGGAAGTACGTCGCCAGGTTGCCGTAGTAGTCGAGGTCCTGCGTGAGGTCGCTCGCCTGCGGCGTCACGGTGACGTCGTAGGTCGCGACCCGCTGCCAGGGCAGCGCGCGTGGCACCAGGTGAGCCACCCCGAGACTGTCGGTGACCTGGTCGTCGTAGGTGTAGGTGGTGCTGTGCCGCACGCGGTACCTCATGCGCGCTCGCCCTCCAGCGACTCGACCAGGTCGAGCGACCCGAGCGGCCTCGGCGCGGGCCCGCTGGCGAGGTGGAGCTCGGCGACGGCCTCGGCCAGACGCGTGAGCTGGCCGGCGAAGGAGGCCAGGAACGCCCGCAGGTTGGGGCGGTCCACGCCGCCGATGGCGACCAGCGTGGCGATGTCGACGTCCTCCAGCGTGGCCAGCAGGTCGGCCACCAGCCGCTCCGGGCGGGTGGAGCCGGTGGAGGCCGGCAGCGCCGCCAGGTGGGCGGCGACCTCCGACATCCCGAAGACCAGCGAGCGCGGGTTGTCCCGGTCGGTGAGCAGCAGCTCCAGCACCCCGCCGGGCCGGACGTAGCCGCGGTAGCGGCGCCGGTGGGTGACCGAGCTCTCGGCCGCGACCAGGACGGCGTCGAGGACGTCGCGGTCGACGTCGACCCCGCGGCGTACGGTCGCGGTCTCCTCGAGGAGGTGGCACACCTGGACCGCGCGCTCGAGGTGCTGCCCGACCCCGATCATGTGCCAGCCCGCGTCGCGGATCATGCTCGCGGTCACGCCCTGCAGCGAGAGGACGCCGGTGAGCATGCGGCCCGCGGACTCGCCGATCTGGTGGCTGTGCCGCGAACCGCGCAGGATCACCGTGGCGCGATCGGTGGCGCCGAAGGCCCGCCAGGTGTCGAGCGAGAGCTGGTCGCGTACGCCGGACGCCGCCTCGCGCAGCCCGGCCAGCGCGTGCGCGGCCGAGCCGGCGCGCGCCTCGTCGAGCAGCAGCGAGCGGAACTCCGCGTCCAGGTCCTCGTACACCGCGCCGCCCAGCCGCCGGACGACCTGCATCATGACCGCGAGGCTGGCGCCTCCGGTCGAGTTGGGCCGGGAGCCGAAGTCCTCGGCGAGGGCGTGCGCGGCCAGCACCAGCCGCAGCATGTCCTCGGCGCGCTCGGCGTAGCGGCCGAACCAGAACAGGTCCTCGAGGATGCGCGGCACCGTGCCGGTCGAGGCGCGGCCGGCGGTCATCGGCAGGACCTCGGCGAGACCCTGGTCCGGGTCGGCGGGGTCGCCCTTGAGCACCCAGACGTCCTTGCTGGACGCGGGCCGGTCGTCCTCGTAGACGTTGGCCAGGCCGCCGACCAGGGGACGGTAGGCCGAGCCGTAGCGCAGGGTGAAGGTCCGCAGGGTCACCGAGCGCGGCTCCACCTCGCCGGAGCGGGCGCCGCCGGCCCGCCAGGTCGGCGCCTGCGACAGCGGCAGCCGCTCCTGCCCGACGTAGCGGTGCGGCTCGTCCAGCAGCCGCTCCCGTACGGCGGCCGGGTCCAGGTCGGCCAGCCCGGTGGTGGGCCCGTCGATGCTGCGCACGAGCAACCGGCCGCCGGGGCCCGGGTCGAGGAGCCGGTCCAGCACGTGGTCGAGGGAGGCGGGGTCGCCGCACCACCAGGTGGGCACCGACGGCAGCCGCAGCGGCTCACCGAGCAGGGCCTCGCAGACGGCCGGCATGTAGGGCAGCAGCCCGGGGTTCTCCAGCACCCCCGCGCCGAGCCCGTTGACGACCCGCACCCGGCCCCGCCGTACGGCCTCGGTCAGGCCGGCCACGCCGAGCTGGGAGTCACCGCGCAGCTCGAGCGGGTCGCTCCAGGCCGCGTCGACGCGGCGCAGGATCACGTCGACGCGCTCGAGCCTGCCGAACACGCGCATCTGGACCCAGCCGTCGCGCACGACCAGGTCGCTGCCCTGCACCAGCGGGAAGCCGAGGGTGGAGGCGATGAAGGCCTGGTCGTAGGCCGTCTCGGAGTGGGTGCCCGGCGAGAGGACCACGACGCGCGGGTCGGCCGGCTCGTTCTGGGCGGACTGGATGAGCGCCGAGCGCAGCGCCCAGAAGTACGGCTCGATGCGGTGCAGCCCCGCCTCGCGGTAGAGCTCGGGCATGACCCGGCTGATGACGCGGCGGTTCTCCATCGCGTACCCGATCCCGGAGGGCGCCTGCGCGCGGTCGGCCAGGACCCGCCACTCGCCGGCCGCGTCGCGCCCCAGGTCGGTGGCGGCCAGCACCAGGGGGCGGGGGTCGAGCGCCGACGACCGCGCCACCACGCGGGTGAAGCCGGAGTGGCCGAGCACGACGGCCGGCGGGAGCACCCCCTCGGAGAGCAGCCGCTGCTCGCCGTACAGGTCGACCAGGATGGCGTTGAGGAGCTCGGCGCGCTGGGCCAGGCCGATCTCGAGCGGTGCCCACGAGGCGGCGTCGAGCACGAGCGGCACCGGGTCCAGCCGCCACGCCCCCGCCGCCCGGCCGGGCCGGGAGTAGGTGACCCCGTCGTCGGCGAGGAAGCGGACGATGTCCTCGTCGACCCGCCGCAGGTCGCGGTCCTCCAGGCCGACGGCGATCTCGGCCAGGCCCTTCCACGCCGGCCGCAGGGTGCCGTCGGGCGACACGACCTCGTCGTAGCGGGCGTGGGAGTCGCCGAGCGCGGGCTGGGTGAGCCGGTCGGCGTAGTCGCGGAGCAGGGTCATGGTGGGGTCACGGCCGGGTCATGGACGGGTCATGGTCGGGTCATGGACGGGGGACGCGGCGCAGGTCGAGGGTGTGCGGGTACTCCGCGCTCGCGGCGCGGCGGCCGGCCTCGCGCAGGGCGCCGACGTCGATCCGGCCGGCGGTGTGGCCGCGCGGCTCGAAGCGGCTGGCCCGGCGGGCCTCGGCCTCCTGGGCGTTGACCGGCGGGGCGTCGTAGGAGCGGCCGCCCGGGTGCACGACGTGGTACGTCGCGCCGCCCAGGCTGGCGGCCGAGGCGAGGTCGACGACGTCGAAGTGCAGCGGCGCCTGCACCGGGATCGAGGGGTGCAGCGCCGACCACGGCTGCCAGGCGCGGAACCGGACGCCGGCGTAGTGGTCGCCGCCCGCGGTCTCGGTGAGGGGCACGGGCACACCCTGGCACGTCACGAGGTGGCGGCGCGGGTCGATCCCGCGCACCGACACCTGCACCCGCTCGACCGAGGAGTCGACGTACCGGGCGGTGCCGCCGGCGGTGGCCTCCTCGCCCAGGACGTGCCACGGCTCGATCGCGTTGCGCAGCTCGAGGGTGACGTCGCCGATGCGGGTGACGCCGATGCGCGGGAACCGGAACTCGGTGAACGGGTCCAGCCACGACTCCTCGAAGCCGATCCCGAAGTCGCGCAGGTCCTGGGCGACCTCGGCGATGTCGGCGGCCGCGCCGTGCGGCAGTAGGAAGTCCTCGTGCAGGCGGGTGCCCCACCGCACGAGCGGCGCGGTGAGCGGCCGCTCCCAGAACATCGCGACCAGCGAGCGCACCAGCAGCGACTGCAGCAGGGCCATCTGCTCGTGCGGCGGCATCTCGAAGCCGCGCAGCTCCAGCAGGCCCAGGCGCCCGCGCGAGGAGTCGGGGCTGTAGAGCTTGTCGATGCAGAACTCGGCACGATGGGTGTTGCCGGTCAGGTCGGTCAGCAGGTGCCGCAGAGCGCGGTCGACCAGCCAGGGTCGCGGCTCGCCCTGCTCCGCCACCAGGTGGGCGATCTCGGCGAAGGCGATCTCCATCTCGTACGTCGCCTCGGGCCGGCCCTCGTCGAAGCGCGGCGCCTGGCTGGTGGGGCCGATGAACCGGCCGGAGAACAGGTAGGACAGCGCCGGGTGCCGCTGCCAGTACGTCAGCAGGCTGACCAGCAGGTCCGGGCGGCGCAGCAGCGGGGAGTCGACCGGCTGAGCGCCGCCGAGGGTGAGGTGGTTGCCGCCGCCGGTGCCGGTGTGCAGGCCGTCGAGGTCGAACTTCTCGGTGGTCAGCCGCGCCTGGCGCGCCTCGGCGTACAGGGTCGTGAGCAGGTCGCGCTGCTCGGCCCAGCTCGCCGCCGGCTGCACGTTGACCTCGATGACGCCGGGGTCGGGCGTGACCACGAGCTGCGTGAGGCGGGAGTCGGGCGGCGGGCCGTAGCCCTCGAGGACGATCGGGCAGCCCACCTTGCGGGTGGCGACCTCGACTAGGCGCAGCAGGTCGGCGTAGTCCTCGAGCCGCTCGGTCGGGGGCAGGAAGACGTGGACGACGCCCTCGCGTGCCTCGAAGGCCAGCGCCGTGGTCGGCACCCCCTCGGGCCCGACGACGGTGACGACCGGGACCTGGGGGTCCAGGGGCGGCCCGCTCTCCAGGTACGACGGCTCGCCGGCGTACTCGGCGTCCTTCCAGGCGATCGCGTCGAGCGGCAGGCGCAGGCCCACCGCGCTGGTGCCGGGGGTGAGGACGAGCCGGCCGCGGCGGAACCGCCAGGAGGGGCTGGTCCAGTCCTCGCCGGTCACCAGGGGCAGGACCCAACCGGTGGGCTCGGTGACGTCCGCGTCGAGGCGGGCAATCAGCTCCGCGGTCGGGTGGAGGTCCTCCGGCGCCTCGCCGTGCGGCTGGCCGATGTGGTCGGCGAGCGCCGCGAACGGGTCCTCGTAGGCGGGGAGCAGGTGCCCGGCGGGCAGCCCCAGCACCTTGGTGACGCGGCGGGCGAGGGCCTCGGTGTGGGCGCGAGCGTCGGGGTCGCCGCCGGTGGCCCACGGGTCGGCGAAGAGGTCAGGGTCGCGCCAGAGCGCGACGCCGTCGGTGCGCCACTGCAGCGCGATGTTCCAGCGCGGGAGCGGCTCGCCGGGGTACCACTTGCCCTGGCCGCGGTGGACCACCCCGCCCTCGGCGTAGGTGCGGCGCAGCCGCTCGGCCAGGGTGGCGGCCAGCGCACGCTTCTGCGGCCCGTCGGCGTCCTCGCTCCACTGCGGGGAGGTGGCGTCGTCCAGGCTCACGAAGGTCGGCTCGCCGCCCATGGTCAGCCGGACGTCGCCGTCGCGCAGGCGTACGTCGACGGCCTCGCCGAGCGCGTCGATGCGGGCCCACTGCTCGTCGGTGTAGGGCTTGGTGACGCGCGGGTCCTCGTGGATGCGGCGGACCTCGTTGTGGAAGGCGAAGCTCACCTTGACCGGGTCGGTCGCGCCCTCGATCGGCGCGGCGCTGCTCGGGTGCGGCGTCGCGCTCAGCGGGATGTGCCCCTCGCCCGCGAACAGGCTGGAGGTCGGGTCCATGCCGACCCAGCCCGCGCCGGGCAGGTAGACCTCCGCCCACGCGTGCAGGTCGGTGAAGTCCTGGGTGGGACCGCTGGGCCCGTCCAGTGCCTCCTGGTCGGCGGTGAGCTGCACGAGGTAACCGGAGACGAAGCGGGCCGCGAGGCCGTGCTGGCGCAGCAGGCCGACCAGCAGCCAGGCACTGTCACGACAGGAGCCGATGCGGCGCGCCAGCGTCTCGTCGGGGGTCTGGACCCCGGCCTCCATGCGCACCGAGTAGGCGACCTCTCGGTGCACCGCGGCGTTGAGGTCGGCGAGGAAGGTGACGGTGGGGGTCGCCTCGGGCTGGGGCAGGGAGCGACGGAACGCGTCGGCGGCCTCGGCGCCCTCGACCGCGCGCAGGTACGGCGCCAGGTCCGCGGCCAGCGCCTCCTCGTAGGCGAAGGGGAAATGCTCGGCGTACTCCTCGATGAAGAAGTCGAAGGGGTTGATCACCATCAGGTCGGCCACCAGCCCGACGGTGATGTCGAGGGTCGTGACCTTCTCCGGGAAGACCAGGCGGGCCAGCCAGTTGCCGAAGGGGTCCTGCTGCCAGTTCAGGAAGTGGTTGCTCGGCTGCACGTCGAGCGAGTACGCCTCGATGGGCGTCCGGCAGTGCGGCGCGGGCCGCAGCCGCACCACGTGCGGCGCGACCGTGACCGGCTCCGCGAACTCGTACGTCGTGCGGTGCTCGAGCGCGACCTTGATGGACATGACCCACACCCTGCCCTCCCTGTGTTGCGGGGCGGTAACTCGGGCGGCGGCGCGCCGGGCTTGTAACTCACCGTTACGGCATGTGTCATGCCCTTACAAGGGTGCGGTAGATGCCGTAACGGTGAGTTACAAGCCGAATGCCCGCGCCACCGCCAGCACCCGGTCGTTGGCCTCAGGCTCGCCGATGGTCACGCGGGCGCCCTCGCCGGCGAAGGGGCGTACGACGATGCCGGCCTCCTCGCCGGCGGCCGCGAACTGCGCGGTGCGCTCCCCCAGGCCGAACCACACGAAGTTGCCCTGGGCGTCCGGGAGGTCCCAGCCGGCCGCCGCCAGCCCGGCGACCACCCGGGCCCGCTCGCCGGCGAGGGCCTCGACCCGCGCCATCAGCGCGTCGGTCGCCTTCAGCGAGGCGATGGCCGCGGCCTGGGCCACGTGCGAGACGCCGAACGGCAGGGAGACCGCGCGCAGCGCACCGGCGACCGGCGGCGCCGCGACGGCGTACCCGACGCGGAACCCGGCCAGGCCGTAGGCCTTGGAGAACGTGCGGAACAGCACGACGTTGGGGTGGGCGCGGTAGGTCGCGATCCCGTCGACCGGGTCGGCCATTCGCACGAACTCCACGTACGCCTCGTCCACCACCACCAAGACGTGGGTGGGCACCTGCGCGAGGAACGCCTCGAGCTCCGACTGGGTCACCGCCGGGCCGGTGGGGTTGTTGGGGGTGCAGACGACGACCACCTTCGTCCGCTCGGTGATGGCGGCGGCCATCGCGTCGAGGTCGTGGCGCCCGTCAGGAGTCAGCGGCACCTGCACCGAGGTGGCGCCCGCCGTCGTGACGGCGATCGGGTAGGCCTCGAAGGACCGCCAGGCGTAGACGACCTCATCGCCGGGGTCGCAGTACGCCGACAGCAGCTGGTAGACCAGCGCCACCGACCCGGTGGCCGCCGCGAGGTCGGAGACGGGCACGCCCAAGCGCGCCGACAGCGCGTCGTACAGGGCGCTGCTGCCCATGTCGGGGTAGCGGTTCATCACCGCGACCGCCTCCGTGGCGGCGTCGACCACGCCGGGCAGCGGCGGGTAGGGGTTCTCGTTCGAGGAGAGCTTGTACGTCGTCAGCCCGGTCCGCGGGGTGGGCGGCCGGCCGGGGACGTACGCGGGGATCCGGGCGATGTGGGCACGGCTGGTGGGGCTGCTCATCGCCCCAGGCTAGGAGACCGGGGCCCGTCGGCCACGCCACGGCCTGAGCACGGTCGCCATGGCGAGGCCGACAGCGACGCCGAGGGCGGCGCCCGTGACGTTGTCGATGATGTCCGTGACGTCGCACGCGCGGTCGATGCGGGCCAGCTCCAGCTGGGTCTTCTCGATCGCGGCGGAGTACGTCGCCAGCAGGGCCAGGCCCAGCGGCACCGTCACCCAGCCGCTGCGCCAGCGGGCGGCCGTGAGCGCGAGCAGCGCGCCGGAGGGCATGAACACGACGGTGTTGAGCAGGCGCTGCCCGCCGGAGAAGATCCAGAAGCCGTCCGGCGCCGGTCCCCCGATGTCCCACGAGCAGGTGGCCAGCCGCCCCTCGGCCGGGACGATGCCGGGCGCGCCACCGGCCGGGATGAGCGTGACCAGCCCGATGACGACCAGCGACCAGAGCAGGCCGGCGGCGGTCCAGGCGGTCAGCCCGAGCCGCGAGCGCAGCGCGAGGGCGAGGAGCAGGCAGACGGCTCCGGACAGGACGGAGCCGAGCACCATGTACTCGACGCCACCGAACGGGAACACGCTCCGACGCTACCGAGCCCGCGCGCCGTCGGCCCGCAGCCCTTCGACCAGGTGCGCCAGCATCGGCCACAGCAGCTGCGCCTCCGGGTCCTCCACCACCTGGTGGAAGCCGGAGAGCTCGAGCATCACGTAGCCGTGCAGGGCGCTCCAGAACTGCCCCGCCACGGCGGCGGGGTCGTCCTCTCGGAGGCGGCCGCCGGCCATCGCCCGGCGTACCAGGTCGACGAGCTGGCCGAACGCCGCCAGCCCGATGTCCAGCTCGTCGTCGTGCAGCCGGTAGCCGCCGAGGCTGGCCGAGCCGAACATCACCGCATACATCTGCGGGTCGGCCAGCGCGTGCTGGCGGTAGGCGACCGCCGCCCGGCGCAGGTCGTCGAGCGGGTCGTCGGTGGGCTCGACCTCCGCCACTCGCGCCACCAGCCGGCGAAAGCCCTCCGCGACGACCGCGCGGACCAGCGCGGGCATCCCCCCGAAGTGGGTGTAGACGGCCATCGTCGAGGTCCCGGCCTCGCGCGCCAGGCGCCGGGTGGTCAGGGCCGCCGGCCCCTCCTCGCCCAGCAGCTGGGCCGCCTGCTCGAGCAGTCGGCGGCGGACGTCGGGCTGCTCGTTCTCAGACACCTTGCCAGTCTGTCATAACGGCGTTATGGTCGTCACATAACACCGTTATAGGGAGACCCCCATGAACCGCTACCTCCAGGACGGCTTCGCGCCCGTCGCCGACGAGCTGACGGCCTTCGACCTCCCGGTCACCGGCGCGCTGCCCGAGCACCTCGACGGGCGCTACCTGCGGATCGGCCCCAACCCGGCCGCCGACCCGGGCGAGGACTACCACTGGTTCCTCGGCGAGGGCATGGTCCACGGCGTGCGGATCGAAGACGGCGCGGCCCGGTGGTACCGCAACCGCTGGGTGCGCCCCGAGTCCGGGGACTTCGCCCCCAACACCAACGTCGTGCAGCACCGAGGGCGCACGATGGCGCTCGTCGAGGCCGGGGCGCCGCCGTACGAGCTGAGCGAGGAGCTCGAGACCGTGGGCCGGTGCGGCTTCGCCGGCGACCTCGCCGCGGGCTACACCGCGCACCCGCACGAGGATCCCGCCACCGGGGAGCTGCACGCGGTGTCGTACAGCTGGACCCGCGGCAACCGGGTCGACTACTCGGTGCTCGACACCTCCGGGCGGATCCGCCGCCAGGTCGAGGTGGAGGTCCACGGGAGCCCGATGATGCACGACTTCGCGCTCACCGAGCACTACGCGGTCATCTTCGACCTGCCCGTGACCTTCGACATCGACATGGTCGCCGGCCAGGTGCCGCGCCCGGTCCGGCTGGCGGCCAAGCTCGCGCTCAACAGCGTCGTCGGGCGCAACCCGATGCCCGACCGCGTGGTCGACGCCATGGCCCGGGGGGCAGGTACGCCGAGCAAGCTGCCGTACTCCTGGGATCCCGACTACCCCGCCCGGGTCGGCCTGCTGCCCCGCGAGGGCGCCGGGACCGACGTGCGGTGGTTCGAGATCGACCCCTGCTACGTCTTCCACACCCTCAACGCCTTCGAGGACGGCGACGACGTGGTGATCGACGTGGTCCGCCACCCCCGCATGTTCGCGACCGACTTCACCGGACCCCACGAAGGGCCGTCGTCCCTGGTCCGCCTCACCGTCGACACCGTCGCCGGCAAGGTGCGCGAGCACCGCTACGACGAGCAGACCCAGGAGTTCCCCCGCCTCGACGAGCGCCGCACCGGACGCCGCCACCGCTACGGCTGGTCGGTCGGCTTCGACGGCGTCACGCTCGGCGACTCGGTGCTGCTCCACGACGTCCAGGCCGGCACGACGCACACGCGCCGGCTGGGCCCGGGCAAGGAGGTGGGCGAGTTCTGCTTCGTGCCGGACGCCGACGATGCGGCCGAGGGCGCCGGCGTGGTCATGGGCTACGTCCACGACCGCAGCACCGCCCGCAGCGACCTGGTGCTCCTCGACGCGCAGACCCTCGAGGACGTCGCCACCGTCCACCTTCCCGGCCGCGTGCCCGCGGGCTTCCACGGCAACTGGGCGCCGGCGGGCGGGTAACCGCGCTCAGGCCGGCGGCGGGGTGATGACCTCGCCGCGGGCGAGCACTGGGAGGTCGCGGCCGAGGGTGACGTCGAGGGGGTTGGTGAGGCAGCGGATCGAGCCGCCGCCCTTGTGGAACTCCGACACCTCCACGACCACGACCTCGAAGCCCCACGACTCGAGCTGCGCGCGCACCCGCGCGGGGCAGGCCGGCATCACGACGGTGCGGCCCACCACGACCGAGTTGGCCGCGAACGTCGTGAGCGCCTCCTGCTCGGTGAGCACGAGCGGCTCGGGCACGAGCTCCATCAGGGCCCGCGCGGACGGCGCGTCGAGGGCCGCGGGGCAGACCAGCGCCCGGCGCGAGTCGAGCGGGCAGAAGGCCAGGTCGAGGTGGTACATCCCCGGATGGGTGAGGCGCAGGCCGCGCACGCGCACGCCGAGCTCGAGCGCGAGGTGCTTGAGCGCGAGCTCCTCGGTGCGCGGGCCGAAGCCCACGACGAGCGCGTCGCCGAACGCGAACGCGTCGCCGGCCTCCAGGTGCGCGCCCACGCCCTCGCGGCCGACGTACGACGTCGTCCAGCCGCGCCCGGCGAACCACTGCTGGGCGGAGCCGGTCTCCATGCGGCGCTGGGGGTAGCGCATGTGCGACATCACCACGTGCGGGTCGCCGGCGGTGCGGAGCAGCGCGAGGCCGAGGTTCATCGCATAGACCATGTCCGGCGCGTCCTCGCGCTGCGGCAGCACGTCGATCCTGGCGCCGAGGCCGCGCAGGGTGCCGACCAGGGCAGCCCACTGGTCGCTCGCGCGCGCCGGGTCGGGCTGGACGTCGGGGTCCATGAACGGGTTGATCGCGTAGTCGATGCGGAAGTGCGTCGGCTCGACGACCGCGTAGTGGCTGCCCCAAGCCAGCTCCGCCAGCTCCGCCGGCTCCGCGGTGGTGGGATCGGTGAACTCGGTCATGGGGTCACCGGCTCTCTGCGAAGAATTGTCAGACAATCTGACAGAACTCGCAGTGTAGGCCACGCGGGCGGACGCGCACCATGGCGAGCCGGGCGTGGCGCACAATGGGGGTATGGCCGAGCCGTTCGCGACCCTCCACCTGGAGCACGCCTCCACCGTGGACCGGGCGGCCGACGAGCTGCGGCGGGCCATCTTCGACGGCGAGCTGGAGTCCGGCACCAACCTGCGCGAGGTCGCCCTCGCCGCCTCCCTCGGCGTCTCGAGGCCGACCGTCCGCGAGGCCCTCACGATCCTCGTGGCCGAGGGCATCGCCACCCGCGAGCCGCACCGCGGCGTGAGCGTCTCGACGCCGGAGGCCGACTCGGTGCGCGACGTCTGCGCGGCGCGGTGGGTCCTGGAGGGCGCCGGGGTACGCCGCTGGCGTGAGGCCACCGACGAGCAGCGGGCGCGCGTGCACGAGACGCTCGCGGCCTACATCTCGGCGGTCCGCCGGGGCGCGTCGTACCAGCGGCTCAACGAGCGCCACCTCGACTTCCACGTCTCCCTCGTCGGTCTCACCGGCAGCGAGCGCCTCGTGCACATGGCCGACAACCTGGTCGTCGAGCTCAAGCTGGCACTGGCCCAGGTCGACCGGATCCGCCGCAACGCCCACGACCAGGCCGACTCGCACGCGGCGCTGGTCCAGCTGCTCGACGACGACGACATCGACGGTGCGTCGGAGTTCCTGCGTCGCCACCTGGCCGACGCGGAGGTCGCGATCATCGAGGCACTGGGGCTCGCCTGACCTGTCAGACTGACGCCCGTGCGCTTCCTGACCTGGCTCCTGACGACCGCCATCGCCTTGGCGACGGCATCCTGGGTGATCGACGGCATCCGCTTCACCGGAGCCGGCTCCGGCACCGAGGAGCTCCGAGAGAAGCTGGTGCCGCTGATCCTGGTCTCGCTCATCCTGGGCGTGGTCACGTCGTTCGTGAAGCCGGTGCTGACGTTCCTGTCGATCCCGTTCATCATCGTCACGCTCGGGCTGTTCCTGCTCGTGATCAACGCGGGGATGCTGATGCTCACCGGCTGGCTGGCCGAGAAGCTCGACATCGGCTTTGAGGTGACCGGGTTCTGGCCGGCCGTCGGCGGCGCGATCATCATCACGCTCGTCACCTGGATCGTCGACGGCCTCATCGGCCCCGACGAGAAGCGGTGAGCCCCGCCGTCCCCCCGGCGCGCACCCCCGGGGCCTACGCCGTCGCGCTGGTCTGCCTCGGCAACATCTGCCGCTCCCCCATGGCCGACGTGGTGCTGCAGGAGCACCTGGCGCGCGCCGGGCTGGACGACCGGGTCACGGTCGCCAGCTGCGGCACCGGCGACTGGCACGTGGGCAACCGCATGGACAGCCGGGCGGCGGCCACGCTCGACGCCGCCGGCTACGACCCCACGCGGCACCGCGCCCAGACCCTCGACCCGTCCTGGTTCGAGCGCTTCGACCTGCTGCTCGCCATGGACCGCACCAACCTCGAGGACGTGCGCGCGCTGAGCGCCTCGGTAGGGGGCTCGACCCGGGACCCCGATCGCGTCATGCTGTTCCGCAGCTTCGACCCCGTCGAGCCCGGGGGTGAGGTGCCGGACCCGTACTACGGTGGGGACAGCGGCTTCGAGGAGGTACTCGCCATGGTCGAACGCACCACGGCCGAGCTCGTCGCCGCCCTGGCGCGAGAGCTCGACCACCCGTGACCCGCCAGCCGCTGGTCGCCCGACTGGCCGAGGACCTGCTCGGCTCCTCGGTCGTCGCGACGGCACCCGTGGCCGGCGGCGACATCTGCACCGCCACGAAGCTCCGCCTCTCCGACGGCACCACGGCGCTCATGAAGACGCTCTCGCACGCGCCCGAGGCCTTCTTCGAGACCGAGGCCGCGGGCCTGCGCTGGATCGCCGACGCCGGCGGCGTCGGTGTGCCCGAGGTCCTCGCGGTGGACGCCGAGTGCCTGATCCTGCGCTGGGTCGAGTCCGGGCGCAACAGCATCGAGTCCGCTGCTGCCTTCGGCCGGGCGCTGGCCACCACCCACGCCGCCGGCGCCGCGGCGTACGGCGCCGAGGCCGACGGCTTCATCGGCCGGCTGCCGCTGCCCAACCGCGCGACGCCCACCTGGGCGGAGTTCTACGCCGTCCGCCGCGTGCTGCCCTACCTGAAGCTGGCCCGCGACCGCGGCGCCGTCACCGACGCCGACGCCGCGGCCGTCGAGGCGGTCGTCGGGCGGCTGCCAGCCCTGCTGCCCGAGGAGCCGCCGGCCCGCCTGCACGGCGACCTGTGGAACGGCAACGTGCTGTGGGGCCAGGACGGCCAGGTGTGGGTCATCGACCCCGCGGCGTACGGCGGGCACCGCGAGGTCGACCTCGCCATGCTCTCGCTGTTCGGCCTGCCGCACCTGCCGCGGGTGCTCGACGCCTACGACGAGGCCACCCCGCTCGCCGACGGCTGGGAGGACCGCCTCGGCCTGCACCAGCTCTTCCCGCTCCTCGTCCACGCCTGCCTCTTCGGTGGCGGCTACGGCACCCGCGCGGCCGAGACCGCCGCCCGCTACACCTGACCCGTCACTGGGGGGTGGGGCTTCTCAGGGGCGGCTCAGGCAGTCCTGGCACAGTGGAGGCCGTGCCTCCCGTCCCCAAGCCGCGCGTCCTCGTGGTCGAGGACGACCGCGCCGTACGGGAGTCGCTGCGGCGCTCGCTGGAGTTCAACGGCTACGACGTGCGGCTGGCCGGGGACGGCGCGGAGGCGCTGGCCACGATCGGGGCGGCCCAGCCCGACGTCGTGGTGATGGACGTGATGATGCCGCGCCTGGACGGGCTGGAGACGACGCGCGCCCTGCGCACCGCCGGCAACCGGGTGCCGATCCTGGTGCTCACCGCCCGCGACGCCGTGGGCGACCGGGTCGAGGGGCTGGACGCGGGGGCCGACGACTACCTCACCAAGCCGTTCGCGCTGCAGGAGCTGCTCGCCCGGCTCCGGGCGCTGCTGCGCCGGGTGGTCCAGGACGAGGACGCCCCCGAGGAGGTCCTGACCTTCGCCGACCTGTCGATGAACGTCGCCACCCGCGAGGTGTTCCGCGGCCAGCGGCGCATGGAGCTGACGCGCACGGAGTTCACGCTGCTGGAGATGTTCCTGCGGCGGCCGCGGCGGGTCCTGGAGCGGGCGTTCATCCTCGAGGAGGTGTGGGGCTACGACTTCCCGACCACCGCCAACTCCCTCGAGGTGTACGTCGGCTACCTGCGCCGCAAGACCGAGGCCGAGGGCGAGCCACGACTGATCCACACCGTGCGCGGTGTCGGCTACGTGCTGAAGGAGTCATGAGCACCGACACCCCCGCGAAGGCCGTCGGCGGCGGCTGGTTCCACTACCGACGCTCGCTGGCGAGCCGAGTGACCCTCCTGACGACGATGGCGGTAGGGCTGACCGTGGCCTTCCTCGCCGCCGGCGCCTACGTCACCGTGCGCATGCAGCTGCAGTCGACGCTGGACGACACGCTCATGGAGCGGGCCTACCAGACCACCAAGGCGCCGACCCTGATCGACCGGCGCACCGGTGACGAGCTGCCGGCCTGGGCCGTGCTCGCGACCGACCTGCGGATCGCCGTCGTGTTCTCCGACGGCTCCACGCCGTACCGGCCGGAGAAGCTCGACGACGCCCCTCGGCTCGGCAGCCCCGAGCTGGCCGTCGCGCGGGGCGAGGCGAAGTCCAGCATCCGCACGGTGGTCGGCGGCGACCAGGAGTACCGGGCGGTCACCGTGCCCTACGGCGACGGCCAGGCGCTGGTGATCGCCCAGTCGCTGGAGGGCCAGCAGCGGGTGCTCACCAAGCTCGGCGTGGTGATGGCGACGTTCGGCCTGCTCGGCGTGCTCGCGGCCGGCATGGCCGGCTGGGGGGTGGCCCGCAACGGCCTGCGACCCGTGCGCCGGCTGACCAGCTCGGTCGAGCGGATCGCCCGCACCGAGGACCTGACCCCGCTGCCGGTGGAGGGCGACGACGAGATCGCCCGGCTGGCCTCGGCGTTCAACCAGATGCTGCTGGCGCTGGGCGCCTCGCGCGATCGCCAGCGCCAGCTCGTCGCCGACGCCGGCCACGAGCTGCGTACGCCGCTGACCTCGCTGCGCACCAACGTGGACCTGCTCACCCAGGCGTCCTCCCCCGGCGGGCCCGACCTGCCGACCGAGGCGCGCGAGGAGCTGCTCGACGACATCCGGGCCCAGATCGAGGAGCTGACCACGCTCATCGGCGACCTGGTCGAGCTCGCGCGCGACGAGCCGCTGGCCCGCGTGGTCGAGCCGGTCGACCTGACCGGCATCGTCGACCACGCGATCAGCCGGGTGCGGCTGCGCGCGCCGTCCCTGACCTTCGACGTGGACGCCGAGCCGTGGTGGGTCGTCGGCGAGGCCAGCGGGCTGGAGCGCGCTGTCACCAACCTGCTCGACAACGCCGCCAAGTGGAGCCCGCCCGGCGGCCGGGTCACGGTCCGGCTCACGCGCGGCGTGCTGATCGTCGACGACGAGGGGCCCGGCATCGCCGAGGCCGATCGGCCGCACGTGTTCGACCGGTTCTGGCGCGCCGACGAGTCCCGGGGCCTGCCGGGCTCCGGCCTCGGGCTCTCGATCGTACGGCAGGTCGCGGAGCGGCACTCCGGATCGGTCGAGGCGACCGTGGCGCCCAGCGGCGGCGCCCGGCTGGTCATGTGGCTGCCGGGCTCCGAGGAGCCGGCCCCGCCTTCCCCACCGGATCCCCGAGAGGACGCGCATGCGCGTACGTCGTAACGCCCTCGCGGCGCTGCTGCTGGCCCCCCTGCTCGGCGGCCTGCTGACCGCCTGCTCCGAGGACGAGCCGCCGCCGAGCCCGCACGGGGAGGCCGCCGAGCCGTGGAACCCCTGCGACGGCATCACCCCCGCCCAGGCGCGCAAGGCCTTCGGCACCGCGTTCACGATCGACGAGGGGGCCGAGGGCGAGCCGCGGTGCGTGCTGACCCCGCAGGAGAAGGGGGGGCCCGCGATGGAGGCCAACTACCTGCTGTTCCCCGCCGGCCTCGACGCCGCCTTCGAGGGCATGGGCGAGCTCGAGGGCGAGATCCTCGAGATCGACGTGCCGGGCGCCGACGACGCCCGCCTGGTCATCAGCCCGGAGCAGGACTCGCTGCTGATCAGCGGCTTCGTGCAGAACGGCGACCTGATCCAGACCCTCAACCTGGTCGACCCGGCGCCGTTCGACCGCGCGGCCGCTGTTCGCGGGATGCGCCAGGCGCTGGCCGCGTTCTCCGCGCACGCCCAGAGCGCGGACATCACCTGATCCGGCGCTCCCCGTGCAGGGCGAGCAGGCCGCCGACGACCGGGAGGCAGCCCAGGAGGCGATCGCGGGGGCGGAAGCCCGGGGCCAGGAGCACGATCACCGCGACGCAGAGGTAGACCGCGCCGTGGACCGGGCCCATGGTCTGGGTCACGGCGCGGTGGTGGGCGGTGGCGAGGTTGACCAGCAGCGTCCCGAGCGTCGCCACCTCGAGCACGGCCAGGACCGCGAGCGTGAGTAGCACGCCGCGCGCCGGCCTCACGAGACGTAGTCCGAGCCGGGCCGGACCACCATGAGGATGACCACGGCGGCCCAGAGCAGGTTGAAGATGCCGGCGAGCATCCCGATCCGGGCGAGCTGCCGCCGGTCCAGCGGGTCTGACAGCGCGGCCGCCTGCGCCGGCACGATCCGGAAGGCGAGCACGCCACCGGCCACTGCGGTGAGCACCATGGCGACCGAGATCCAGACCTCCCCGAAGCGGCCCTGCACGAACGACAGTGCGATCCCGACGAGCGGCACCAGGATCCCGATGACGCCGTAGACCCGAGTGATCCGGTGCAGCGCCTGCGCCACGGCCAGCGAGCGGCCGGCGTCCCGGACGGTCGCCCCGGCGGTCGCCCCGACGGTGGACACGGGGGCGTAGCGCGGGAAGAGCGAGCTCGCGATCGCCACCGGCCCGACGAACAGGATGCCGCCGAGCACGTGCACGGCCAGCAGTGCGGCTTCCAAGGGTCCTCCGTAGGTCGTGTCCCGCCCGTACACCGGGCGCGCTCCGCCGAGTGCCCGGCCGGGACCCCTCGACGCTAGGGCGCCGCACAGGGGTGCCACCAGTGGCCTGATCGCCACCTATCGCAAGGATTGCGCCACGCCGTCTGGCCGGTGGTTGAGCCGTATCGGGTTGTCATGGGATCGGCGCTCGCTAGCATTCCTGCCATGCACACCGTCGCCATCCTGGCGCTGGAGGACGTCATCCTCTTCGACCTCGGCACCCCGGTCGAGGTGTTCCGCACCGCCCGGCTGCTCGACGGTCGGGCGGCCTACCGGGTGCTGGTCGCCGGCCCCGAGCCGGAGGTCGGGGCGGGAGTCGTCTCGCTGCGGGTGCCCCACGGACTGGAGGCGCTCGAGACCGCCGACACCATCATCGTGCCGGGCCTCGCCGACCCGCTGCGACCCGTCCCGCAGGCGGTCGTGGCGGCGCTCCGGCAGGCCCACGACGCCGGCACCCGGGTCGCGTCCATCTGCGTGGGCACGTTCACGCTCGCCGCGACCGGGCTGCTCGACGGGCGCCGCGCCACGACGCACTGGCGCGCCGCGGACCTCCTCGCCGCCCGCCACCCCGCGATCGACGTCGACCCGGCGGTGCTGTTCGTCGACGAGGGGTCGCTGCTGACCTCGGCCGGCGCCAGCGCCGGCATCGACCTGTGCCTGCACCTGGTCCGGCGAGACCACGGCGCCGCCGTCGCCGCCGACGCCGCGCGCTCCGCCGTACTGCCACTCACCCGGCCGGGCGGGCAGGCGCAGTTCATCCTCCGCGACGCGCTGGGTCCGGACGCGACGCCGCTCTCGGCGACGCTGGCCTGGGTGGAGGAGCACGCGCACCGACCCCTGACCCTGCAGGACATCGCCGACCGGGCCGGGGTCAGCACCCGCACGCTCAACCGGCGCTTCCGGGAGCAGACCAACATGACGCCCCTCGCGTGGCTCGGGGCGGCCCGGATCCGGCTCGCCCAGTCGCTGCTGGAGACCACCGACCACTCCGTCGAGCGCATCGCCCACCAGACCGGCTTCGGCTCGGCGGCCAACTTCCGGGCGAAGTTCCGAGCCGCGCTCGACACCAGCCCGGCGGCGTACCGGCTGGCCTTCGCCACCGTCAGCCGCGGCTGAGCTCAGCTCGGGAGCGTGAGCGCAGCGAGCAGCCGCTCCGCCTTGAGGGCGGCCTCCTCGTGCTCGGAGACGACGTCGGACTGCACGGTGATGCCGCCGCCGGTGCCCAGGAGGTAGCGGCCGTCGCCGGCGGTGGTCAGCGAGCGGATGACGACGCCGAGGTCGGCGCGGCCGTCGGCGGCCACCCAGCCGAACGCGCCGGCGTACACCCCGCGCGGGGAGTCCTCGACGGCCCGGATGATCTCCATCGAGCGCAGCTTGGGGGCTCCGGTCATGGAGCCGGCGGGGAACAGCGCGCGCAGCGCCGCCACCGTGGAGACGCCGTCGGCCAGGTGGCCGCGCACGGTGGAGACGAGCTGGTGGACGGTCTCGTAGGACTCCACCTCCATCAGCGCCGGGACCCGCACCGTGCCCGGGTCGCAGACCATCGCCAGGTCGTTGCGCAGGAGGTCGACGATCATCAGGTTCTCCGAGCGGTAGCGCGGGTCGGTGGCCAGCGCCCGGCGGTGCGCCTCGTCGTCGGCGGCGGTGCTCCCTCGCGGCGTGGTGCCCTTGATCGGCTTGGTCTCCAGGGTGCGGTCGGCCGTGATGAGCGCGTAGCGCTCCGGCGAGGAGCTGAGCAGCCACCCCCGCGCCCCCGCGACGTCGTGCTGCAGGAAGCCGGCGTACGGCGCGGGGTTGAGCTGGCGCAGCCGCAGGTAGGCCGCGACGGGGTGCAGGTCGCTCACCGTCTCGCGCCGGTAGGTGAGGTTGACCTCGTAGGAGTTGCCGGCGTGGAGCTCCTCCTGGACGCGGTCGAAGGCGGCCGCGTAGGTGGCGTTGGGCGGGCCCGGGTGCCGGACGCCGGGCGCGGGCGTCGGCCGCAGCACCCGGTCCGGGTCGGCGTGCTCGAACAGCCGCACCTGCCGCGCCCGCATCCACACCGCGTCGGGGACCCCGCCCGGCTCGGCCACCGATGCGGGCAGGTCGGGCCGGCAGGCGTAGCCGAGGTAGCCGAACCACTGGTCCCCGGGCTCACCGCTCGCGAGCCCCTCCTCGAGGACCGCGAAGACGTCGTCGCCGACGACCTCGGAGCGACCGCCGGCGTGACGCGTGACCTCGCGCCGGGCCGCGGAGTAGGACAGCGAGACGTCGTCGTCGTCCAGCCAGCCGATGAGCGAGCGCCGCCCCGACCACTCGCGGGCGCCGCCGCCGTCGAGCCAGAAGCAGCGCGGGTGGGCCGCGGCCACCTCGGCGAAGAGCGCGGCCGGGTCCCCCTGCGGGCTGTCGGTCACGTCTGGGCCAGGAAGTTGCGCACGAGCGCGGCGCCGTGCTCGGAGAGCACCGACTCGGGGTGGAACTGCACGCCGACCAGCGGCAGCTCGCGGTGCGCCACGGCCATCGTCACCCCGCTCACCTCGTCGAGCGCCGTACGGCGCAGGCTGTCGGGCAGCTCGAGTGCGGCCAGGGAGTGGTAGCGGACCGCGCGGAACCCGTCGGGCACCCCCGCGAAGAGCCCGTCGCCGTCGTGGCGCACGACCGCCGTGACCCCGTGGCCGGGTGGCACCCGGTCGACCCGACCGCCGTACGCGGCGACGAGGCCCTGCATGCCGAGGCACACGCCGAGCACCGGACGGCGCGCGGCCAGGAGGACCGAGCGACCGACCGCGAAGTCGGCCGGGACCCCGGGGTGGCCCGGTCCGGGCGAGAGAACGACGTGGGAGTGGGCCAGCACCTGCTCGGGCGTGACCTCGTCGTGCTGGACGACCGCGGGCAGCACGCCGGTGACCTCGGCGACGAGGTGGACGAGGTTCCAGGTGTAGGAGTCGTGGTGGTCGACCACGACGACGTCCGGGGCGACCATGAGGCCAGGCTAGGGCCGCGGGCCGTCGAGGAGCAGTCCCACGACGAGCTCGTGGAGGAGGTCGTAGCCGCGCTCGGTGAGGATCGACTCGGCGTGGAACTGGATGCCGCGGTAGTGCGGCCCGGCCAGCGAGCTGATGTCCCCGGTCTCGGGGTCGGCATCGACCGAGACGCCGGCCGGCAGCGGAGCCTCGCCCTGGCGGCCCACGAACGTGTTGTAGAAGCCGACCCGCTCGGTGCGCCCCTCGATCTGCACCTGCGACTGGGTGCCCTGGAAGACGATGTCCTTGTAGGTCAGAGGGATCCCGAGCTCGTGGCACAGCGCCTGGTGGCCCAGGCACACCGCGAGGAAGGGCCGCTCGTCGGCCAGGAGGGACGACACGGCCTCACGCAGGCGCGCCATCTTGGGATCGGCGTCGTCGCGCGGGTCGCCGGGGCCCGGTCCCACGATGACCAGATCGAAGCCGTCGAGGCAGCCGGCGACGTAGTCCTCGTGGCGCACCACGGTGCTGGTGAGGCCGAGGACGCCGAGCACGTGGCGCAGCATGTTCACGAAGTCGTCCTCGCCGTCGAGGATCACCACGCTGCGACCGGCCAGGCGCGGGTCGGGCGGGGCGCCGGCCTGGTCGGTGAGCCAGAACCGGCTGAGCCGGCGGTTGCGCGCGTTGAGGGCGAGCAGCACGTCCTCGTCGTTGACCAGCTCGGCGACGTTGACGTCGGGCACCGGCGCCGCCGGGACCAGTCCGAACGCGCGCAGGATGCCGGCCGCCTTGGCGTGCGTCTCGGCCACCTCGTACGCCGGGTCGGAGTCGCGCACCAGCGTGGCCCCCGCGGTCACCTTGAGGCTGCCGTCCAGGCCGACGTCGGCGGAGCGGATCACGATCGGGCTGTCGACGACCGGGCCACCCACGGCGTCGCGGCCCAGGACGGCCAGCGCGGCGCCGTAGTAGCCGCGCCCCTCGGTCTCGTACTTCTTGATCAGCCGGCAGGCGTTCTCCACCGGGCTGCCGGTGACCGTGGCGGCGTACATGGTGTCGCGCAGGACCTCGCGCGGGTCGCGGTCGGTGCGGCCGGCGAGCAGGTACTCGGTGTGCACCAGGTGGGTCATCGGCTTGAGGAACGGCCCGAGCACCTGGCCGCCCTCGTGGCAGATGTCGCACATCATCTTCAGCTCCTCGTCGACGACCATGAAGAGCTCGTAGATCTCCTTCTCGTCGTGGAGGAAGTCGAGGAGCTGGTCGTGCACCGAGCCGGAGCGCGGGATGCGGAAGGTGCCGCTGATCGGGTTCATCCGCACGTCGCCGCCGTGGATGGACACGTGCCGCTCGGGGCTGGCGCCGATCAGGTAGCGGTCGCCGGTGAAGAACAGGTAGGTCCAGTAGGCGCCGCGCTCGCGCTCGAGCAGGTTCTTCAGGACGGTGAGCGCGACCTGCGGGCCCCAGTCGGCGACCTTCGCCCGGTAGTGGCGCCCGATCACCAGGTTGGCGCCCTCGCCCTGCCCGATCTCGTCGCTGATGATCGCCTTGACCAGCTCGCCGTACTCCTCGTCGCCGGTCTCGAAGCCGCCGCGGTCGGTGAACTCCACCGGCACCTCGTCGATCGCCTCGATGATCTCCGCGACCGAGAACTCCAGCTCGGTCTCGACGTCGACGACCACGAGCGGGGCGCAGTCGTCGTGGGCCTCGAAGCCGCGCTCGGCGACCTGGCGGAACGGGATGGCCAGCAGCCGGTCGGCGAGGTGGCCCTCGACCGGCACCCCCTCGTCGAGCGGTACGTCGAGCAGCGACTCGACCACGCTGCGCCGCCCGCCCACCAGCCCGACGGTGTCGCGGTCGCCCGCCCGGGTCGAGCGCCGGATGATCGCCCAGGCCTCGTGCCCCTGGAGCGCGGCGATGGCGTCCCGGGCAGCGGAGGTCTCAGACATGACGGCAGCCTAGTTGTCCGGCGCCTCGCGGAGAGCCCCGTCCCGTCCGGTGGCTGCGCGGGGCGGACCTCGACCTCAGTCCCGGGCGAGGACGAAGAGCCCGCCGCCCGCGGAGAGCAGGACGTGCTCGTCGTTGACCTCGATCTCGCTGACGACCATGCCGGTGTCGCGGCGCCGCGTCTCGCCGGTCTCCTCGTCCACGAGGAGCAGCCCCGGGACGGCGTACTGAGGGACGAGCCAGGTGCCGTCGACCTCCTCGGCCCGGTCGACCTCGGCGTCGGCGTTCGGGCCGGTCACCGGCGCCCGCCACCGCTCGGATCCGTCCGCCAACGACCAGGCGACGAGCACGTTGCTCTCCTCGTCGTTGACCGCCATCACGGCCAGGTCGCCCCAGACCGCCACGATGGTGCTCGGCGCGGGCTTCTCCCAGAGCGGCTCGCCGTCGGGACCGACCGCCACCAGGGTGGTGGCGACGTCCTGCGCCCCGTCCTCGCACGCGCACTCCATCACCTCCAGCAGCACGGCGCCGGTCTCGTCGTCGCCCCCGACGACGCTGGCCACGAGGGGATCGTCGGCGTCCGCCGGGTAGGTCCAGCGGAGCTCGCCGGACCCGGCGTCGCGCGCCTCCACGCCGCTGGGCCACGACTGCCCCTGCCCGGTGGTCGCACGCGCGACCGCCCGCTCACGCAGGTTGCCGCCACCTCCGGACGCCCCCGTCACGGCCGTCTCGCTCAGGACGGCCAGGTCGCCGACCACGCGCAGCTCATCCGCGCGAGCGAGCTCGAGGTCCTCCTGGAAGCCGACCTCACCGTCAGCGGGGTCGACCCGGCTCAGACGCAGGCCACCGTCGGAGGCCCCGGTCTCATGGACGACGATGACCTCGCCGTCGACGTCGTCGAGATCGAGGCTCCTCGGGGGCGGCGAATCGAAGTCGCCCGTGAGCCACACGCACGACAGCTCCTCACCGGAGGCCGGGTCGTAGGCCGCGACCCGCGGGGCCCGGCCGCCGGGGTGGCTGAGCGTCACCAACCGGTCGTCGAGCAGCCCGAGGCCCGGCGCGGAGTCGTGCTCGAAGCCCCGCATCCAGCGCAGCTCGCCCGCGGGCAGGTCGACGCCACCGAACCAGCTGTAGAAGCCCAGGTCAGGCCCGCCGCCCGAGTCCACCACCGTCACCGCGTCCGCCCCGTCCACGAGGACGACCGGGTCCACCTCCATCCCGCTGGTCCACATTCCCGACTCCAGCTCCCCCAGCGGCGCTCCGAGTCGAGGCAGCCGCTCGAGCGCGGCGCTCCGCAGTGCGCGGACGCGGTCCAGGGGCACCGAGCCGTCGTCGTACGGCGCTGTGGGGTCGAGCTCGTCGGCCGCGACGAGGGGGAGGCCGCTGCCGGCGTCCACCTCGTCCATCGAGACGCTCGTGCCGCCGTCGGCCGAGCAGCGGCTCTGCCAGCGCTCGATGCCCTGCCAGACGCCGAGCCCCGCGACCACGAGCACACCGGACACCACCAGCGGGAGGCGCTTGCCCCTCAGATTCGTCACGCGGCCGATCAGACCACACGGGGGCCGTGGTCGCGGGGAAACGCCCGCCGTCAGCTGACGGTGGTGAGCAGCTGCGTGGCGCGGGTGAGGACGACGTAGAGAGTGGCGCGCCCGGTGGCGGACTCGTCCTCGATCTCCTGGGGCCGCACGACCACGATCCCGTCGAACTCCAGGCCCTTGGTGTCCAGGCCGGTGAGGACGACGACGCGGTCCGTGCCCGAGGGCGCGACGGAGGAGTCGACGGCCTGCCGCGCAGCCGGGGCGTCGTCGGCGAGCTCGGGCCACGACGCCAGCCAGGCGTTGACCTCGGAGCGACGCGCGACCGGGACCACGATCCCGACGGTCCCCGAGACCTGGCCGGCCACCTCGACGACCGCGGCGCGGGTCGCGGCCTCGAGGTCGCTCACGCCGGTGATCTCGACCGGCGCGACCCCGGTCGAGCGGACCGCCGTCGGCAGGTCGGCGTCCAGCCCCACGCGCGAGGCGTACGCCGCGGCGTACTCGTAGATCTCCGAGCTGTTGCGGTAGTTGGTCGAGAGGTGGAACTCGTGCAGAGCCTTTCCCTGCAGCGCCTCGGCGCGGGCGGCTGCCGACTCCTCGGGCACCGGCCACGACGACTGCGCGGGGTCGCCGACGATGGTCCACGAGGCGCCGCGACCGCGGCGGCCCACCATGCGCCACTGCATCGGCGTCAGGTCCTGCGCCTCGTCGACGAGGACGTGGGCGAAGCCGTCGTCCTCGATCCGGTGGGTGGGGGCGGTCCAGGCGCGCCCGGTCGGTGCGTACTCCCGGTCGGAGGCGGTCGTCAGCTCCTGCATGTCGACGCCGCCCTCGACCAGCGCCATCGGGTCGTCGCGCTCGTCGTCGGCCTTGGCCGGCACGTCGCCGAGCGCGTAGCGCAGCTCGTCGAGCAGCGCGACGTCCTCGACCGACAGCGAGCCGTCGCTGCTCCACGACTTGGTGAGCAGCAGCTGCTCCTCGGCCGTCAGGATGCCGTCGGCGACCCGGGCCAGCAGCTCGGGGTCGCGCAGCCAGGTCAGCACGTGGGGAGCGTCGAGCGGCGGCCACCAGCTGACCGCGAAGTCCACGAACCGCTGGTCGGAGAGCATCTCGTCGTCGAACGCCTCGCGTCCGCGTTCGCGGCCCCGCTCACCGCGGACCTGGCGCCACATGGCGTCGAGCAGCGCGGGCGCGACCCGGGTCAGCTGACGGTTGCGGCGGCCCTGGTTCATGAGCTGGCGCCGCACCCGGCCGAGGACGCCGCGGTCGAGCACGATCGTGTCGTCGCGCCAGAAGATCCGCAGCTCGGAGGGGCTGCCGGGCGCCTGCTGGCGCGCCGTACGGCGAATCACCTCCGCCATCCGCGCGGAGCCCTTGACGTCGGCCACGGCCGGCTCGTCGTGGCGGGTCGCGCGCACCCCGTCGACGACCTCGCCCAGGGAGCGCAGGGCGACGGCGGTCTCGCCGAGGCTGGGCAGCACCCGGCCGATGTAGCGCATGAACACGCCGCTGGGCCCGACGATCAGCACGCCGCCGGACTCGTAGCGCCGCCGGTCGTTGTAGAGCAGGAACGCCGCCCGGTGCAGGGCGACCACGGTCTTGCCGGTGCCGGGGCCGCCGGAGATGGAGACGACGCCCTTGCCGGGCGCGCGGATCGCCTGGTCCTGCTCGGCCTGGATGGTCGCGACGATCGAGTGCATGGAGCGGTCGCGGGCCCGCGAGAGCTGCGCCATCAGGGCCCCCTCGCCGACGATCGGCAGCTCGACGCCCTGGGCCTCGAGCTCGGCGTGCGCCTCGGCATCGAGCAGCTCGTCCTCCACGCCGACGACCCGCGGGCCGGTGCACCGCAGCACCCGGCGGCGTACGACCTGGTGCGGCTCGGCGGCGGTGGCCTGGTAGAACACCGCGGCCGCGGGTGCCCGCCAGTCGATCAGCAGCGAGTCGCGGTGGGCGTCGCGCAGGCCGATCCGCCCGATGTAGCGCGGCTCGGGGTCCAGCTCGTGGCGCAGGTCCAGCCGGCCGAACACGAGTCCCTCGTGGGCGGCGTCGAGCTGGGCGATGCGCTTGGCCGCCTGGAAGACCATCGCGTCGCGCTCGACCAGGCCGCCCTCGTGGCCCAGGCGACCGCGGTCGTGCCCCTCGCGTGCCAGCGCCCGGGCCGCCGTGGCGGAGTCCTTCAACTGGACGTAGACGCGGTCCACGAAGTCCTGCTCGCGAGCAATCTCCCGCTCGACCAGCTCCTCAGTCAACGAACATGTCCCCTCGAGCACCAGACGGCCATGACCCACCGGACCACGGCGAGCAAGTCCTCAAGCCTATACGGCGTGCCACGCCGCCTGCGGAGGGTTCTCCAGAAGGGCGGAGACCCCGCTCCGGCGCGTCGTGCTCTGCGCCACGAACGGGGTCCCCGTGGTGGTCGGAACCGGTCTCCCGCGATCCCCCCAGACCCTCGGGTGACCGTGTCCCGTAGCCGGCGGCTGTACGTCCCCGACCCTGGGAACGCTACGTACGCGGTTGCCACATCCAGTCAACCGCGCGGCCACGCTTCACCCAGCGATTGGTAACAGAGCACCCACAAGGGACCCTCAGCCGATCCACAAATCCACCGTCGGCGGGCCCTCGGCGGCCCCGAACGGGCTACTTCTTCCGGCTGAGGAAGGCCAGCATGGCCTCGCGGGCCTCGTCGGAGGCGAACAGCGCGCCGCTCAGGGCGGCCATCTCGTCCCCGCGGGCGGCGATCCGGTCGAGGATGTCGACGGCGAGGAGCCGCTTGGTCTCGCGCAGACCCTGCGCGGAGCCGGTGACCAGCGACGCGACCACCGCGGCGACCGCGGCGTCCAGCTCGTCCGCGGGCACCGCCCGGGTCACCAGGCCCATGTCGACGGCCTCGGCCGCGGTGAACGGCTCGCCGGTGAGGAAGGCCAGCGACGCGGCGCGCGAGGTGAGCCGGGGCAGCACGGTGAGCGAGATGGCGGCGGGGGCGAGCCCGAGCTTGACCTCGGTGAGCGCGAACGTCGCCTCGGCGGCGGCCACCACGATGTCGCAGGCGGCGACCAGGCCGATGCCACCGGCGCGGACGGCGCCCTGGAGGCGGGTGACGACCGGCTTGCGGAGCGAGACGATCTGGCGCTGCATCTCCACGAGGACCTTGGCGCCCTGCTCCATGCTCCCGGACGCGGCCTCGGAGAGGTCGGCCCCCGAGCAGAACACCCGACCGGTGGCCTGCAGGACGACGACCTTGACGTCGTTGTCCACGTCGACCGTCTCGAGGTGGCCGAAGAGCTCGCCGACGAGCTGCTGGGAGAGCGCGTTGCGGTTGTGCGGCGAGTCCAGCGTGATGGTCGCGACGCCGTCGCCGACCTCGAGGTGGACGAGCTCGTCGGCGGGAGGGGTGACGTTCGACATGGCGGTCATCCTGCCGCACCCCATCCGCGGGGCGCACGGTGACGAAGTCCTTCACATGCGCTCTCGACTGATCTACGCCGGCTTCGGGCTGCTCGCCGCCCTCCTGGGGGTGGGCGCCGGCCACCTGACCGCCTCGCTGCTCGACCCGGCGTCCTCGCCCGTCTTGGCCGTGGGCTCCACGGTGATCGACCTGACGCCCACCCCGATGAAGGAGTGGGCCATCCGGGAGTTCGGCAGCAGCGACAAGACGATCCTGGTCGGGTCGGTGCTGGTCGGCGTGCTCCTGCTCGCCGCCGTCGCCGGGCTGCTGGCCCGCCGGCGGCTCGCCCTCGGCGCGGGCCTGCTCCTGCTGCTCGTCGGGGTGGCCGCGGCCGCGGCGATGTCGCGCCCCACCGCCGACCTGACGGACCTGCTCCCCGCGCTCGTGACCGCCCTCGCCGGTGTCGGCGCCCTCGCCTGGCTCGACCGGGCCTACCGCTCCAGACGTCGCAGCGCAGCGGCCGCCGCCGAGGGCGCGGGGCCCAGCCGGCGCGGGGTGGTCGTCGCCGCAGCCGTCGTCGCCGTCGCCGCCGCGGCGCTCGGAGGCGCCGGTCGGGTCATCGGCCGCCTGCGCAGCCGTCCGGAGGACGTGGACCTGCCCACGGCGGCGGATCCCTCGCGCGCCCTTCCGGAGGGCATCGAGGGGCGGGTGCCCGGCATGACGCCGTTCCGGACGCCCAACAAGGACTTCTACCGGGTGGACACCCGCCTCGACACCCCCGTCATCAGCGCCGACGACTGGACGCTCACCATCGACGGCGACGTCGAGCGCGAGCTGACGTTCAGCTTCGACGACCTGCTCGAGATGCCGCTCATCGAGCGTGACATCACGCTGACCTGCGTCTCCAACAGCGTCGGCGGCGAGTACGTCGGCGCGGCGCGCTGGACCGGCGTCCGCCTCACCGACCTCCTGGACCAGGCGGGGGTCGGGAGCGGCGCCGACCAGATCCTGAGCACCGACTTCGAGGGGATGACCATCAGCACCCCGCTCGAGCTGGCCACGGACGGGCGCGACGCGATGGTGGCGCTCGGGATGAACGGCGAGGGGCTGCCGCGCGCGCACGGCTTCCCGGCGCGACTCGTGATCCCCGGGCTCTACGGCTTCATCAGCGCGACCAAGTGGGTCACCCGGCTGACCCTGACCACGTACGCCGACCGGTCGGCGTACTGGACCGACCGCGAGTGGGCCACGGACGCGCCGATCAAGCTCTCGGCGCGCATCGACACCCCGAACGCGCTCGACGACCTGCCGGCGGGCGAGAACCTGGTCGGCGGCGTCGCCTGGGCCCAGCAGCGAGGCGGCGTCGCGAAGGTCGAGGTCCGCGTCGACGGCGGGGCGTGGCAGGCCGCCGAGCTGGGACCCGACGGCGGCAACGACTACTGGCGACAGTGGTTCTACCGCTGGGACGCCGCGCCCGGCTCGCACAGCCTCGCCGCCCGGGTCACCAGCGGCGACGGGGAGCGGCAGACGACGGCGTCGGCCGAGCCGTTCCCCGAGGGATCCAGCGGGCTGCACGAGCTCCTGGTGAACGTGGACTAGACGTCCAGAAAGCCGCCGGCGGCGCCAATCCGGACCTAGGACCGCACCGAACCACCTCCAGACATCATCAACGGAAGGCACGCATCATGAAGCTCCAGACCACCAGCCGCAACGCCGGCCTCGCCGCCGCGGCCATCGCCCTGTCGCTCACGCTCGCTGCCTGTGGCGAGGAGGACGACTCCAGCTCGGGCTCCGACGACACCTCGCAGTCCGCCTCGGAGACCCCGATGGAGGAGGAGTCCCCCATGGAGGAGTCCCCCGAGGCCGCCGCGGCCGACCAGGTCTTCGGCGACGGCTGCGCCGCCGTCCCGACCTCGGGCGACGGCTCCTTCGACAGCATGGTCAAGGACCCGGTCGCCACCGCGGCCAGCACCAACCCGCTGCTCTCGACCCTGGTCACGGCCGTCGGCGAGGCCGACCTGGCCGGCACCCTGAACGACCTGCCGGAGGCCACCGTGTTCGCGCCGGTCAACGACGCTTTCGCGGCGATCCCGGAGAAGGACCTCAACGCGATCCTCGCCGACAAGGCCATGCTCTCCAAGATCCTGACCCACCACGTGGTCGGCGTCGAGCTCGACCCGATGGCGGTCGTCGGCGAGCAGGAGACGGTCAACAAGGACATGCTGACGGTCGCGGGCGACGAGACCGGCATGACGGTCAGCGACGGCACGGTCACCGCCAACGTGATCTGCGGCAACGTCCCCACCGCCAACGCCACGGTCTACATCATCGACCAGGTCCTCGCCGGCGCGAAGTGACCGGTTCCCAAGAGACGAGCTGAGCGCGAGGATCAGGCCCATGGACCCGACCAGGCCGGCCGTCGCCGGCGTCCCCTCTCCGGAGGGGGCGCCGGCGACGCCGGACCTCGGCGACCTGATGAACCTCTCCGCCCGGGGCGACCAGGCGGCGTTCGCTCAGCTGTACGACGCCGTCGCGGCGCGCGTGTTCGGCCTGGCCGTCCGCGTGGTCCGCGACCCGGCGCAGGCCGAGGAGGTCACCCAGGAGTCGCTCCTGGAGATCTGGCGCACGGCGAGCCGCTACGACGGGGACCTGGGCAGCCCGATGGCCTGGATCCTCACCATCGTGCACCGCAAGGCCGTCGACCGGGTCCGCTCGGCCGAGGCGGCCAGCCGCCGGGACACGACGTACCACTCGCAGAACCAGGCGGTCGACCACGACTCGACCGCCGACGCCGCGCACGCCTCGCTGGAGGCCAAGCGGGTCCGCGACGCACTGCACTCCCTGACGCAGGTCCAGCGCGAGGCGCTGGAGCTCGCCTACTTCGGGGGCTACACACACACCGAGGTGGCTACGATGCTCGACCTCCCGGTCGGCACCGCCAAGACACGGATCCGCGACGGTCTGATCAGGCTGCGCGACACGATGGGAGTAGGAACATGAGCAGCGACATCCACGCGCTCTCGGGTGCCTACGCCGTCGACGCGCTCGACGACCTGGAGCGCGCCCAGTTCGAGCGGCACCTCGCGGAGTGCGAGACCTGCCGGGCCGAGGTGCGCAGCCTGCGGGAGGCGACCGCCATGTTGGCGCAGGCCGTCCGCCAGGAGCCGCCTGCCGGACTGCGCGACCGGGTCCTCGCCGGCATCGACACCGTGCGTCCGCTGCCTCCGGTGGTGCCCGCTCCCGAGCAGCGCCGGCGCCGGCGGCTGCCCCTCCTCCTGGCGGCCGCCGCGGTCGCCGCCGTGGTCGGCATCGGCGCCGTGGCCGCGTGGCAGCCGTGGGACGACGACACGTCCCAGGGCACGCCGAGCGCCGCCGAGCGGGTCCGCCAGGCACCCGACGCCGAGACCTTCACCCAGCGGGTCGACGGCGCGACCGTGACGCTGGTCCGCTCCGCCCAGCTCAACCAGGCCGTCATCTCGGCGGAGGGCCTGCCCGAGCTCGACGAGTCGCAGGTCTACGAGATGTGGCTCCTGCACGACGGGCTCATGGTCCCGGCCGGGATCATGGAGGGCGAGTCCGGCGAGCTCGAGCTCGAGGGCGACCCCGCCACCGCGCAGGGCGCCGGCATCACCGTCGAGCCCGCCGGCGGCTCCCCGGAGCCGAGCAGCGACCCGGTCCTGACCTTCGAGTTCGAGCAGGCCTGATGAGCCACCAGCACCGCCGCCGCGTCGCGGTGGTGGGATCCGGCGTGGCCGGACTCACCGCCGCCCACGTCGCAGCCGGGCACGCCGAGGTCACGCTCTTCGAGGCCGACGAGCGCCTCGGCGGGCACGCGGACACCCACCTGGTCCACGAGGGCGAGCGCGAGCTCGCGATCGACACCGGCTTCATCGTGCACAACGAGCGCACCTACCCGGTCCTGCTGCGCCTCTTCGCCGAGCTCGGCGTCGCCACGCAGGAGTCGGAGATGTCGATGTCCATCCGCGACGACAGCACCGGCCTGGAGTGGGCCGGCGCGCTCGGCCCCAAGGGCGTGTTCCCCGGGGCTCGCCACCTGCTGCGCCCGCGCTACCTGCGGATGCTCGCCGAGATCCCGCGCTTCCACCGGGCCGCGCGCCGCCTCCTCGCCACGGAGGGGGCCGACACCACCCTGCGCGACTTCCTGGCCGCCGCCGGCTTCACGCCGTACTTCACCCGGCACTTCATGGAGCCCCTCGTCGCCGCGGTCTGGTCCTGCGACCCCGCGGTCTCCCTGGACTACCCGGCCCGCTACCTGTTCACGTTCCTGCAGCACCACGGGATGCTCGCGGTCTTCGGCTCGCCTCCGTGGCGCACCGTCACCGGCGGCTCCCAGGAGTACGTCGGTCGCCTCGCCGCCCGGCTGCCCGACGTGCGCACCGGCACCAAGGTGACCTCCGTGCTCGAGACGGCCGACGGCGTCGAGATCACCGACGGCAACGGCGTGGTCTCGACGTACGACGCCGTCGTCCTCGCGACCCACCCCGGCCACGCCCTGGCGATGCTCGCCGAGCCCACCGCCGCGCAGCGCGAGGTCCTCGGCGCGATGCCCTACGCGCCCAACGTGGCCCTGCTGCACACCGACACCGCGCTGCTGCCGCGCAACCCGAACGCATGGGCCAGCTGGAACGTACGCCGACCCGCGACCCAGGGACCAGATCGCGCCGGGGTGCTGGTCACCTACGACCTCACCCGCCTGCAGCGCCTCGACACCGAGACCCGCTACCTGGTGACGCTGGGCGGCGAGCACCTCGTCGACCCGGCCACGGTGATCGCGCGGAGGGAGTACGAGCACCCGCTCTACAACCCCACGTCGGTCGCCGCGCAGCAGCGGCTGCCGGAGATCGCCACCGACCGGGTCGTGTTCGCCGGTGCCTACCACGGGTGGGGCTTCCACGAGGACGGCGCGCGCTCCGGCCTGGCCGCCGCCGAGCGCCTCGGCCTCGCCTGGGACGCACCGCCCGCCGAGACCGCCGGCCCCGCCCGCGCGGCGGCGGTCTACGAGACCACGATCAGGCACACCCGCCGCACGCCGTTCGCGCGGACCTTCGAGCACCGCTCGCACACCTGGGTGGTGGACCTGGACCGGCTGCCCGACCACGGTCTGCTGGCCCGCTTCGAGGCGCGCGACCACCTCGGCGACCCGGACCGCACGATCCGCGCCAACGTGGAGGCGCTCCTGGCCCGCGAGGGGATCGTCCTGGACGGCGGCCGGGTCCTGATGGCGGCCCACGCCCGCGCGTTCGGCCACTGCTTCAACCCGATCAGCGTGTTCTGGTGCCACGACGTCGCCGGCGGCCTGGCCGCGACCGTGGTCGAGGTGCACAACACCTACGGCGACCGCCACGCCTACGTCGTTCATCCCGACGGGCAGGGCCGGGCGAGGACGCCCAAGGCCATGTACGTCTCGCCGTTCCACGGCACCGACGGCAGCTACGAGCTGGCCGTGCCCGTCCCGGGCCGGCGTCTGCACGTCGCCGTCACCCTCCACAGCGACGACGGCGAGGTCTTCTCGGCCTCCCTCTCGGGGCGTCGTACCGACCGCGGAGCCTGGCGCGCCGCACCCGAGGCCCTGCGCGGCTCCGCGCTGATCCGGGCCCACGGCGTGTGGCTGTGGCTGCGGCGGCTCCCGATCCGTCCCCGTCCCGCGCACCACCAGGAAGGAGTCTCCCGATGACGATGACTCCCGCACGTCCCCTCGTGAACCACTGGCCCGGCCTCGACGTCGTGCCCACCGGTCCGCGCGCCGCCATCTCCGCGCGCGTCGCGAAGCGGCTCTTCCGCGCCGCGATCGACCGGCTCGACGTCACCGTGCTGGCCGGCGAGGAGACCTTCGGCCGGGGCGGCCCGGTCGCCGTCGTCCACCGCCCCGAGGAGCTCTACGCCCGGATCGGGCAGCACCAGCTCATCGGCTTCGGCGAGGCCTACCTCACCGGGGCCTGGGACGCCCAGGACCTCGGCGGGTTCCTCACCGTGCTCGCCGCCGAGATCTCCGACCTGGTGCCGCAGAGCCTGCAGCGGCTGCGGGCCGCGATCGTCGCCCGGCCGCCGCGCGGTCACCGCAACAGCGAGGCCAACACCCGCGACAACATCGCGCACCACTACGACCTGTCCAACGAGCTGTTCCAGCAGTTCCTGGACCCCACACTGAGCTACTCCTCGGCGCTGTTCCCCGGCGACGTCGTCGACCGGGGCGAGCACCTGCAGGCCGCCGCGCCGTACGGCGTGCCGGTCGCGGACGACCTGCACGACGCCCAGGCCCGCAAGATCGAGCGCCTGCTCGACGAGGCCGGCGTGGGCGCCGGGACCCGCCTGCTCGAGATCGGCTCCGGGTGGGGCGAGCTGGCCGTCCGGGCCGCGCGCCGCGGCGCCACGGTCCGCACCATCACGCTCTCCACCGAGCAGCAGGCCCTGGCCCGTGAGCGGGTCGCCGTGGCGGGGCTCTCCGACCTGGTCTCGGTCGACCTGTGCGACTACCGCGCGGTCGAGGGCTCCTACGACGCGGTCGTGTCGGTCGAGATGATCGAGGCCGTCGGGTGGGAGTACTGGCGGACCTACTTCGAGACGATCGACCGGGTGCTCGCGCCCGGCGGGCGGGTCGCGATCCAGGCGATCACCATGCCCCACGAGCGGATGCTCGCGACCCGACGCACCTACACCTGGATCAACAAGTACATCTTCCCCGGCGGCTTCCTGCCGTCCGTGCGCGCGCTCGACGAGGTGACCTCGGCGCACACCGGTCTGTCCCTGACCGGCCGGCTCTCCATGGGCACGCACTACGCCGAGACGCTGCGGCTGTGGGACGAGGCGTTCCTGGCCGCCTCCCAGCGGGTGCTCGGGCTCGGGTTCGACGAGACGTTCCTGCGGATGTGGCACTTCTACCTGGAGTACTCGCGCGCCGGCTTCGCGGCCGGCTACCTCGACGTCAACCAGCTCACCTTCGCGCGGCTCGGGGAGGGCGCGTGAGCGCCCTGGACGTCGCGCCGCGCCTGGCCGCCGCGGTCGAGCCGTTCGTCGGCGGCGAGCTGCCGGTGCGGCTGCGCGCCTGGGACGGCTCGGAGGCCGGACCGCCGGGCGCCCCACTGGTGGAGCTGCGCTCGCGCGACGCCGTACGCCGCCTGCTGCGCCACCCCGGCGAGCTCGGGGCCGCGCAGGCCTACGTCACCGGGGAGCTGGAGGTCCACGAGGAGGGCGGCTGGGACCTCGACGCCGCGCTCACCCACGCCTTCTCCGTCGCCCGCGAGCGGGGCCTGGGCGGTGGGCGGCCGAGCGCCGCGGCGCTGGCGCGCGCCGTCCGCGCGGTCGCGGGGACCGGTGCCCTCGGGCGTCCCCCCGCAGCGCCGGCCTCGCAGGCGCGCATCCGCGGCCGGCTGCACAGCCCGCTGCGGGACCGCCGCTCGATCAGCCACCACTACGACCTCTCGAACGAGTTCTACTCGCTGATCCTGGACCCGAGCATGGCCTACTCGTGCGGCTACCACGCCTCACCCGACCAGCCGCTCGAGGAGGCGCAGGCCGCCAAGCTGTCACTGGTCTGCCGCAAGCTCGGCCTCGGGCCCGGGATGCGGCTGCTCGACGTCGGCAGCGGCTGGGGGTCGCTGTCGCTGCACGCCGCCGAGCACTTCGGGGCGCGCGTGGTCGGCGTGACCATCTCGGCGGAGCAGAAGCGGCTCGTCGACGCCCGCATCGCCGAGCGCGGGCTGGCCGACCGGGTCGAGATCCGGCTCCAGGACTACCGCGAGGTGCCCGAGCGCGACCACTTCGACGCGGTGTCGTCGATCGAGATGGGCGAGCACGTCGGCCAGGGCAACTACCCGGCGTACGCCTCGGTCCTGCACCGCTCGGTGCGCCCGGGCGGGCGGGTGCTGGTGCAGCAGATGTCGCGGACCGGCCGGTGGCCCGGCGGCGGCCCGTTCATCGAGTCGTTCATCGCCCCGGACATGTACATGCGCCCGGTCGGCGAGACCGTGGCGCTGCTCGAGCGCTCGGGCCTCGAGGCACGCGACGTGCACGGGCTGCGCGAGCACTACGTCCACACGGTCGCCGGCTGGCTGCGGCGCTTCGAGGCGAACGCCGAGCGGCTGACCGAGCTCGTCGGCGAGGAGGTCGTGCGGGTCTGGCGGCTCTACCTCGTGGGCGGCGCGATGGCCTTCCGCGACGGGCGCATGGGCGTCGACCAGGTCCTCCTGGTCCGCCCCGGCGGCTCCCACACCCTGCCGCTGGTGCGTGGGTGATGGCGGCCCTCCTGATCGTCAGCGCGGCCGCTCTCGGGTCGGTCGCGCTGATCATGCTTGCGACCGCGCTCCTGGCCCGCCGCCTGGGCCGGGTGGCCGTGGTCGACGTCGCCTGGGGGCTCGGCTTCGTCGTGGTCGCCGCGGTCTGCGCGGTGGTCGGGCTCGGCAGCGAGCGCGACCCGGTCCGGCCCTGGCTGGTGCTCGCGCTGGTCGCGCTCTGGGGCCTGCGCCTGGCCTGGCACATCCGCCGCCGCGCGGTGGGCCACGGCGAGGACCCGCGCTACGAGGAGGTCCTCGGCGGCACGCTGCCGGAGGTCGGCCTGGGCGTCGCCGTGCGCAAGGTGTTCGTGGTGCAGGGTCTCGCGGTCTGGTTCGTCTCGCTGCCGGTGCAGGTGGGCGCCGTCTCGGAGGTCCGGTCGTGGGCGGTCGTGGCGGCCGGCGTCGCGCTCTGGGTCGTCGGCGTGGTCTTCGAGAGCGTCGGCGACGCCCAGCTTGCGGCGTACAAGCGGGACCCGGACCGGCCGAAGGTGATGGACCGCGGGCTGTGGCGCTACACCCGCCATCCCAACTACTTCGGCGACGCCTGCGTCTGGTGGGGCGTCTGGCTGGTCGCCGGCCTCGGGTCGGGCTGGGAGGCCGGTCTCGCCACCGTGCTCGCCCCGGTCGCCATGACCTACTTCCTGGTGTTCGCCACCGGGGCCCGGCTGCTGGAGCGCACGATGATGCGGCGCGAGGGCTACCCCGCGTACGCCGCCCGGACCTCGATGTTCCTGCCGCTGCCGCCCCGCCGCGCCGGCGGCGCCCGCCGCGCGGTCGCGTGACGGCGCCGGCTCCTACGGTCCCGGGACCGGCGGCTCGGGCTCCGGGTCCTGCTCGCTCGCTCGCTTCTCCTGCTCGTGGCGGCGGCGCTGCTCCTCGGCGCGCTCGCGCAGCCGGCGCAGGAACTCCTCGTCCTTGGCCGGGTCGCTGGCCGACATGCGCCCCGGTCGGTCGTACTCGGGGTAGGCCGTCGCGACGCCCGAGCGCCGTACCTTCTCCGGCCGCCCGGCCACCAGCCAGGCGACGGAGCCGATGAAGGGGAAGAGCAGCACCACCAGCAGCCAGACGATCTTGGACAGGTTGCGGATGCGGCTCTCGTCGCTGCCGATGACGTCGACCAGGCAGAAGACCCAGAGGGCGAACGTGACGACGGCCCCCAGCAGCTGCAGCTTGACCATGCAGGGATTGTGGACCACCCGACCGCGCGGCGCACCGGGATCGGGCGATCGGCGCGGAGCCCCTATCCTGCGACTCGTGTCCTCCGACGACGCCCGGCCCGATGCCCCGCCCGATGCCCCGCTCGACGCCCCGCTCGACGCCCCGCTCGACGCCCCGCTCGAGGCCGAGCTGGGCGAGGAGCTGGTCCGCCTGGCCTCGGCGGACAACTTCCGCGACGTCGCCGGACCCGGGTATCCCACGACCGACGGCCGCACCGTGCGCCGGGGGCTGCTGTACCGCTCCAACGAGCTGACGCTCACCGACGAGGACGCCGAGGCGCTGTCCCGCCTGGGGATCACCACGATCTTCGACCTGCGCGACGCCCACGAGGTCGAGGCCCACCCGGACGCGCCGGTGCCCGGGGCCACCTGGCGCCACGTCGAGGTGCGGGGCATCCCGATGGACGCGGTAGTGACCCTGGAGACGCGCGAGCAGGCGCTCGCCGTGATGCGCGAGGTCTACCGGGGCTTCGTGGAGAAGCCGGGTGCGCGCGAGGCGTTCCGCGTGCTGCTGCACGAGATCGCCGCGGGCGAGGCACCGCAGCTGTTCCACTGCACGGCCGGGAAGGACCGCACCGGCTGGGCCGCGGCGCTGCTGCTGCACATCGCCGGCGTGGACGCCGACACGATCCTGGCGGACTACCTCGCCACCAACACCATCGCGTCGGCCACGCGCACCAAGTACCTCGCGATGGTGCGCGAGCACCTCGGCGAGGACAAGGTCGAGGTCTACGAGGCCGTCATGGTCGCCGACCGCGCGTACCTGCAGGTGGCCTACGACGCCGCCGATGCGGCGTACGGCTCGCTCGACGGCTACCTCGCCGACGGGCTAGGGCTCGCGCCCGGCACCCTGGCCGCCCTCCGCACCCGCCTCGTCGTCTAGCCGGATGCTCTGGGTCCGGGCGGACCGGCCGTCCTTCTCGTGGCCGTCCAGCACGATCTCGTGGGTGTCCCCGTCGCGGCCGTCGAAGCGGACGATGATGGTCTCGAAGCCCTTGTGGCGCTGCATCTGCGCGTACATCGCGTAGACCCGGCGGTCGGCCTCGGTGAGGTCGACCGCGTCCGTGAACGGCGTCAGCAGCGCGCGCGGCCACAGCCGCTGGGCCAGCACCACGTTGAGCTCGACGCCGAGCACCCCGATGACCGCGGCGATGTAGATCAGGCCGATGAGCCCCAGGACCAACCCGAAGGTCTGGTTCATCGAGCTCGTGCCCGCCAGCACGTTGGTGGCGTAGACCGTGCCGAGCT